>JADFPE010000075.1 GCA_022562495.1 Acidobacteriota bacterium | reverse complement strand
GCTGATGCGCCGGCATCTCGCGCGGACCGGCACCGAGCGGGTCGACGGCTGGCTCCGCCGGGGCAGCGGGTGGCTCGAGGACGTCGCCGGCAGCCGGTCCCTCGGCGCGCGCTGCCTGCTGCGGGTCGGCGTCACCGACACGCTCCGGTTCCACGTCGACCGAAAAGGCCACGCCGGACAACCGCGCCGTGACGGGACGCGCGTTCGGATCGTCGATCTCGACGTCGTAGATCCGGCCGTCGATGGTGACTCGATAGCGTTTCACATGCTGGCCTTCGCGCGCGCGCGCTGCTGTCCCAGCCGTCGCGCACGGTGCATGCGTCGCCAATCGGACGGGGCCTCGGCCACGAACACCGCCGGACGCTCGCTGTGGGCGCAGGCCACAGCCACGGCCAACGCCACGGCGCGGTGCTGGCGGTCCAGTTCCTCTTGTTCCTCTGCTCGGGTGTCGACGAGCTCAGCCTCCTGCGCCGGGTCCGGGTCATGGGCGGGTGCCGCCGCCCGGTGGAACAGCCATGACCCGGTCAGCAGATACATCAGACCGATGAGGCCGGCGAGTGCGGCAAACAGAAACAGTGTGCCGAAGGCCGAAATCTGCAAGACCGTGCCGAGCTCAGGTGACATGGCGGTGCTATAAGGGAAGATTGCCGTGCTTCTTGGGTGTCGAGGCGGGCTGCTTGTCCTGCAGGAACTCCAGCGCCGTCATCACCCGTGCCCGGGTCTCCCGTGGGTAGATCACGTCGTCGATGTGTCCGGCCGCCGCGGCGATGAACGGTGAGTTGAACCGTTCCTGGAACTCGCCTTCGAGCCGCGCCCGTTCCGCATCGCGCGCCTCCGGGGGCATCGTCGCCAGCTGACGCGCATAGAGGATGCTTACCGCGCCTTTCGGGCCCATGACGGCGATCTCAGCCGTTGGCCACGCGAGACAGACGTCGGTGCGAATCATCTTGCTGCCCATCACGATGTAGGCGCCGCCGTACGCTTTCCTGAGCACGATCGATATCTTCGGGACCGTCGCTTCCGAGTACGCGTAGACCACCTTCGCACCATGGCGGATGATGCCCAGGTGCTCCTGACTGCTGCCAGGCAGGAACCCGGGGCAGTCGACGAGCGTCACGATCGGGATGTTGAAGGCGTCCGCGAAACGGATGAACCGCGCGATCTTGTCAGAGGCGTCGATGTCCAGGACCCCGGCGAGGTGGGCCGGCTGGTTGGCGACGAACGCCACGGCTCGGCCGGCCACCCGCGCGAAGCCGACCACCGCGTTCTGGGCAAAACCGGCGTGCACCTCGAGAAAGGAGTCACGGTCCCCGATCAGGCGGATGGCCTCTCGGACGTCGTACGCCACCTCGCTGGCATCGGGGATCAGGTGATCCAGCGCGGCCGTGTCTGGTGTGAGGTCGTCGTCGGGTGCACGTGTCGGCGGATCATCCGCGTTGTTGGACGGGAGGTAGCTCAGCAGCCGCTGGGCGACGCGAAACGCGGCGTTCTCGTCGTCGGCGACGAAGTGGGCCACACCGGAGCGGCTGGCATGGACATCCGCGCCGCCGAGCGTCTCGGCGTCCACCTCTTCTCCGGTGACGGTGCGAATCACTTCTGGCCTGGTGATGAACATGTAGCTGCTGCCGCGCGTCATGATGACGAAATCGGTCAGCCCGGGGGAATAGACAGCCCCCCCGGCACACGGGCCGAGCATGATGCTGATCTGGGGGACCACGCCGCTCGCCTGGGTGTTCCGCCAGAAGAGATCACCGAACCCCGCGAGACTCCAGACCCCTTCCTGGATGCGGGCGCCGACCGAATCGAGCAGCCCCAGAATCGGTAGCCCGCCGGTGGTCGCCGATTCCAGCAGGCGTCCGACCTTCAACGCCTGTATCTCGGAGAACGAGCCGCCCAGCACCGTAAAGTCCTGCGCGAAGATCGCGACCCGGCGTCCATCGATCCGGCCGAAGCCGGTCACCACCCCATCGCCGGCATAGCGCTGTCGTTCGAGTCCGAACCCGGAGTGGCGATGCTCGATGTAAGGTGCTGTTTCCTCGAACGTCTCGGCATCGAGGATCCGCTCGATGCGCTCGCGCGCGATGAGCTTGCCGCGCGCATGTTGCGCGTCGATCCGCTGCTGCCCCCCCCCGAGCCGCGCCGCTGCGCGTTGCGCGGCGATGACATCGTGTGTCCCGGCTGTCGGGTCGGGCGTACTTGCTGGCGGGGTGTCTGCGTCGACTGGCGACGTGTCGCTTCCGTCTGGCGCGCTGTCTTCCACAGATGGGGTGCTGCGCGCCTCGAACGATCTGTCCGCGAACTGCTGACTCGGGACACGCGTTGCGTCAGGCGGGTGACGCAGACCCTCCGGCGGGGTACGTGCTCTGCCTGGCGGGGCGTTTGGTTGCGTCGGCGGGACGCTCGGTGCACGGCCCGCGAGATTGGCGGCCGCGCGCAGCTGAGCCCGAGCCGTGTCAATAGCCGACGTGGGGGAGGACAGCTCGTCCCGTCGCTTCTTGCGTGAGGCGCGACGTCGCCTGAACGCGCGCAGGGTGGCCAGTACTGCCGCGCCTGCCACGGTCGTCTTGATCGGCAGGTCCCACAGCTTCAGCGAGCGCGTTCCCGATGGGGTCGCCTGGTCCCGCTCAGGCGGGAGTGCTGGTGTGGGCTCTGGCGGGTCTTCGCCGCTCTGTTGAGGAGGCATGCCGTAGCGTCACATTGGGCCGATCGAGGCCACTGTCCTTCCTAGCGCTTCATTTATGTTAGCAAATCGCGCCTCCCCCTCGGTCCGGACGTTGGGTCGCTTCGCTGCCGACATTGACATCGTCGCAAGTAAGACAATATCTTACTGTCTGTGAAGACCACCATGTCCACGAAGGGCCAGATCGTGCTCCCCGCCGAGCTCCGACAGCAAGACGACATCGAGCCAGGCCAGGAATTCGACGTGGAACGAATCGACCGAGGTGAGTATCGGCTCGTCCGCCGATCTCCGCGACCGAACGAGGGCGTTGTGGACTGGCTGCTGGCCTGCCCGGACAAGGGCTTCTTCGTTCCTATCGAATCCGACTCCACCGAGGCCCTGTGACCTATCTGACGGACGCGAACGTCCTGAGCGAGACCACCAAGCCGGACCCGGATCCCGGGGTCGTGGAGTGGCTCCGGCGACACGAGCCGGAGATCTCCGTCGATCCGGTGATCCTGGGGGAGGTGCGATTCGGTATTCTGCTCCTGCCTCGTGGCCGGCGGCGCGCGCGGTTGGAGCAGTGGTTCGACGGCGGGGTCCAGCGTCTTCACTGCTTAGCGTGGGAAGCGGCGACGGGCCTCCGCTGGGCCGAGCTGCTCGCCGATCTCCGCGCGTCCGGTCGCGCCATGCCGATCAAGGACAGCTTGATCGCGGCGACCGCGCTGGTGCATCGGCTCATCGTCGTGACACGGAACCGGAGCGATTTCGAGCAGGCGGGAGTCGAGGTCCTGGACCCGTTCGACTAGGTGCCCGTGAGGAGAGCCCGATAGGGTATCTGGCCGGGAATTCCCCTCGCGGTCGAGCCTCCCGTGAGCGATAATTGGGTGCGGGTCCCACCGGGACCTGCCTGTCGTGTCGCCGTGAGCCTCCTCCGTCGGTGACAGGGAGATTGCAGATGCAGCATCGACATCTCGCGTCAGCCCCGGTTCTGGCCGTCCTGATCGTGGTCGGGTTCACCCTCGCCAGTCCTGCCGCCGGACAGGGGCCGCCGGTCGCCGCGAGCGCGGCCCAGGCAGCGGCGCAACCCTACACCGCGCCTCGCACACCCGACGGCCAGCCAGACCTTCAGGGGTTCTGGACGAATCAGACGTACACGCGGCTGGAGCGGCCCGATAGCGTCACCACCCCGTTTTACACCGAGGAAGAGGTGGCCGCGATCGAAGGGCGGGCTGCCACGCGCGAGAGCACGCAGACCGAACCCGGTACGATCGCGGACGTGCACTACGACTTCACGCAGTTCGGGTTGGACCGGAGCCAGTCGACGTTCGCCCGGAATCTGCGCACCTCGCTGATCGTGGATCCGCCGAACGGGAAACTTCCGCCCGTGACCGCCGAGGGACAGCGGCGCGCGGCCGAGGTCGCCGCGGCGCGCGAGCGTATGGGGGGGCGCTGGGACTCCGCCGAAAACAACCAGCTCGACGACCGGTGCCTGATCATGACCGGTGCCGGGCCGCCCATGCTGAACCCGGGCTATAACAGCACCTATCACATCGTCCAGGCCCCGGGCTACGTGATGATTCTGGTCGAGATGATCCATGAGGCACGCATCATTCCCTTGGACGGGCGCGCGCCGCCCCCCGATGCCGTGCGCCAGTGGATGGGGATCACCCGTGGCCGGTGGGAAGGCGAGACGCTGGTGGTCGAAACCACCAACCTCAACGGCAAGAACCCGTTGAGGGGCTCGAGCGACCAGATGCGCGTGACCGAGCGGTTCACCCGGGTGTCCGAGGATACGATCATGTATCGCTTCACCGTCGAAGACGCAGCGACGTGGGAGACACCGTGGACCGCGGAGATGCCGATGCGGCAGACCGTCGGTCCGATCTTCGAGCACGCCTGTCACGAGGGGAACTACGGCCTGTACAACACCCTCGTCGGCGCTCGACTCGAAGAGCAGCGGGCCGCCGAGGAGGCCGCCAGGCCGGGTAGTGACTAGGGAGGCTCCGTGATGCGTACTCGGTACATGCTGCTGACCATCGCGGCGGCGGTCGCAGTCGCCGGCCTGTTGCTGGTGGTGACGACGGCCACGGCGCAGGCACCGGCGTATCGCGCGCCGCGCGCCCCGGATGGCCACCCCGACCTGAACGGGATCTGGCAGGCACTCAACGCGGCGCATTGGGACATCGAGCCGCACGCGGCGGGACCGAGCGTGGTGCGAGAGCTCGGGACGCTGTCGGCGGTGCCGGGCGGTCTCGGCGTCGTCGACGGCGACGCGATTCCCTATCGGCCGGAGGCGCTGGCAGCACGGGACGAGAACCGCGCGCATCTGCTGGAGCGCGACCCGGTCATCAAGTGCTATCTCCCGGGTGTGCCGCGTGGCATGTATATGCCGTTTCCGTTTCAGATTATCCAGAGCCAGCAGCACATCATGATCGTGCATGAGTATGCGGGCGCCGTGCGCACCATCTACATGGACAACCACACGGAGGCCCCGGCCGACAGCTGGATGGGGTGGTCGAATGGACATTGGGACGGCGACACGCTGGTGGTCGACACGACCGGGTTCAACGGGAAGACCTGGTTCGACCGGGCCGGCAACTTCCACAGCGACGCGCTCCACGTGGTCGAGCGCATCACCGCGCGCAGCCCCGAGACGCTGCTGTACGAAGTGACGATCGAGGACCCGAACGTCTTCACGCGACCCTGGCAGATGCGCATGCCGCTCTATCGGCGGGTTGAAGAGAACGCGCAGATCCTGGAATTCCGCTGCGTGGAATTCGTGGAAGACCTGATCTACGGGCATCTCCGCAAGCAGCCCTAGCGGTCCGCATAGGGCGAATCAGTGGTGGTCGCCGGAGCGCGGCGCCCGGCTGGCAAGCCGAGGGAGAATACCGGCAGTATGTGACCGAGAAGTAACGCAGCCCAGGGCGGGATGCCCCGCCCGGCGAACGGTGCTGATTCGCCCTATACGGGCCACGAGAGGTGAACGTCAGGAGGGAACACGAATGCGAACGAAGCTCGCCTGTGTCGTCGCCGGTGTCGGTCTCCTGCTCGCGGTCACGCCGGTGTGGACGCATCACTCGTTCTCGGCGGAATTCGACGTCAACAAGCCGCTCACCATGACGGGCACGCTGGTGAAGTGGGAGATGATCAACCCGCACTCGTGGTTCCACATCGACATCGAGGATGCCGACGGTACGGTCGTCACCTGGATGGTCGAAGGTGGGAGCCCGAACGAGCTGATCCGGTTGGGCGTCACGAAGAACACCCTGGCCATCGGAACGGAGCTCACCATCGAGGGCTACCACGCCAAGGACGGGACGCCCAAGGCAGTCGGCCGGAACTTCACGCTGTCCGACGGCCAACGACTGTTTCTCGGGGGGTCCGCCAATCGCATCGGCGGCGAGCGGTAGCGCTGAGCGAGGCTCCGCCTCAGACCGTCCCGACTCGGTTGGCTCCGCCTCGCTAGCCGAGCGTTTCTGACAGCCCCGCGTGCGGGTGCGCGGTCAGCACCAATCCGCTCGGCATCGGTTCCAGGTTGTCTCCGTCCGACAACGACGTCTCGGTGAAGGGGCCACCGGTCACCATCGTGCCCTCACCCGAGCGGACGTCGTAGATCCCGCTCGATGGCGCGGGCGCCGCTGAGCGTGCCCTCCATGCCGTAGTTTCCCTCGTGACAGGCGTACTCGAACATCGGCGCCTGACTCAACCGCATCGGGATCTCGGCGGTCCAGGGTTGCGTCCAGGTCGTCGGGTCCTCGACCGTGAACTCGTAGAGGAGCGTCTCCTGGTCGACACGCGTGAACCGTTCGACCAGACGCAGGTTGGCGGTGGAGCGTCTGAAACTCGTCTCGCGGAGAAAGTTCCTCGTTTCGACCACCAGGGTGTCGCCCTCCCACCGGCCACGCGAGTCGCCGGCCCACTGGCGGATCGTGCCATGCGGACGCCCGTCGAGTGGCACGAGACGCGCGTTGTGGACCATCTCGTTCAGCAGGACCACAGTGTTCGGGGTCTGGAAGATCTGCACGTTCTGGTTGTAGGCGGCCGGCGCGATCGGCGGGCCGGAGTTGAACCCCATGATGCAGCGCTCAGCCAGCGACCGGTCTTCCGGCCCCTCTGAGATCCGCTCGCTTCGGGCGGCGCGGGCCGCGGCCCGTTCCCGCGCCTGCGGCGTGACGTCGGGGATCCGTCCATCCGGCGGGTCCACCACCAGGGATGTGCGCCGGGTCCCGACGACCGAGTCACCTCGGTCATACCAGAAGTTGTTGTAGGCCGACCGCAGATCGATCGTTTCGATCGTGCCGTTGACCCGCCGGTCGGTGGCAGTGGTCGATCGGTTGAGGTCGACATTGCTCGCCTCCACACGCTGGCTGGCGAACGCTGCCGCTTCTTCCTCGGTGAAGAACGCCTTGTCGGCGAGCGCACTCGGGCGTTCGAGCGGTGTAACCGTGCGGAAGTCCCACACGCCGCTCAGGTCCGGCCGCCCGTCCGCGGTGCGGGGTGGGTCCGACGCGGCTGGTGGAGCTTGCGCGGCGGCGGGGCCCGACGACAGCAACACGATGGCGACCACGGTCAACACGGCGACGAGCGGGCTGTGGCGCATCTGATCCTCCGTCCTCTTCTGTTGAATCCGACCAGGACTTCGCCATGATGAACCTGCGCGGAGCCCCGCGCAAGCCATTCCGCGCATCAGCGACCCGACCTCGTATGGCGAGGCGTCGTCTGGCGCGCTTGACCGGTCTTCGTGCATGTATGTACCTTGAACGCATGAAACGTACAAATCTTGTGCTTGACGAGCAGACGCTCGAGGAGGCGCTGAGGCTCAGCGGCGAGCGGACGTACTCGAAGGCTGTGGGCCGGGCGCTGACGGAGTTCGTGCGGAGGGTGAAGGCCGGCCGCATCTTGCAGCTCGCCGGATCGGGGCTATGGGAGGGAGACCTGGCCGAGATGCGCGACGACCGGCCGCGTCGCCCGAGACGCGCGGCTGCGCGCGGGGCCCGCCGTGTATCTCGTTGACACCTCGGTCTGGGTCGAGGTGTTCCGGCGGCCGGCCCGCTTCGATCTCGAGTCGGTGGTCGATCTGGAGGAGGTCGTCACCTGTCTGCCGGTCCTGCAGGAGGTGCTCCAGGGGTTCCGAGACGACCGCGCCTTCAGGGTCGCTCGAGACGCGCTGCAGGCGCTCCAGATGGTCGAGGTACCCCTGGGGATGGCGGTGTTCGAGCAGGCGGTCGACCTCTACCGTCTGGCTCGACGGGCTGGCGCGACGGTGCGTTCGAGCGTCGACTGCCTGATCGCGGTCTGCGCGGTCCGGAACGACCTGACGCTGCTGCATCACGACCGCGACTTCGACCAGCTCGCCCGTGTGGCACCGTTCCGTTCGCGGGATGTGCTGCCCCGGAGGTAGCGCGGACCTCGCTTCCCCTCACGCCCCCTTCTCTCTGTCGGAAAGGGCCGGGGTGAGGGTTCAGGGGAGCCGGTCAGTCGCCGTTGGGAACGACCGGGCTGACGGCTGTCACGACCAGCCGCGCACCGTCGAACGCCGAGAGGTTCCCGATGGGTGCGGCGAGCGTTCGGGCACAGGAGTCGTTGAGTGAGAGCCCGGCCGCGGCCGTCGCACCCCGCAACGCGGCGTGCAGACAGGAAGAGAGACGCAGCACGAATCGGCCCAACGCAGTGGCCCGTGTCTTCATGAAATCAACCAGGCCATGTGCTGATACTACAGCAGTGATGCAATACACGGCCGCCGCTTCGATCAGCTCACCTCGGTCTCGGCGCTGGCGACGCTTCCGCTCACGGGTGAGCGTTCATCAGCGGCCGGTGTCGGTCCTCTCGATTCTCCGATTGACCAGGAGGATGCCCGCCAGACCGTCGTTGCCCTCGTGGCACGCGTATTCGTACAGCGGACCCTCGTTCAGGTTGAGCGGAATCCGGGCCGTCCACGCCTGCGTCCATGTCGTCGGGTCGGTCACCGTGAACTGATAGTCGATGGTGTCGGCGTCGATGCGCGTCAATCGCTCGACCAGGTGCAGGTGGTCGGTCGAGCCCCTGAAGTTGGTCTTGGCGGTGAAGTTCGTCGTCTCGATGACGAGCGTGTCCCCCTCCCAGCGCCCACGCGAATCTCCGTTCCATTGCTCGATGTCTTCGGCGAGCTGGGGGCGTCCGTCCAGAGGGACGAAGCGTGCCTCGTGGATCATCTCCATCAGAATCACGACATACCCCGGCGTCTGAAAAATCTGATAATTGTTGTTGTAGAGCCCTGGCAGCCGCGGTACCGTGCGTGTGATGCATCGTTCGGTCGGGGTGCGTTCCTCTGCGCCGTTCACGCCCTGGCTCCGTCCGTCCTCGAACCGTCGTTGGCCCTCCGGCGTGAGCGGCGGGACCCGACCGTCCGTCGGATCGACGATCAGCGCGGTGCGCCGATCGCTCACCGTGCGGGTGCCCCGATCCCAGTAGTACCGGTCGCCGACCCGCTGTTCTGCCGTCGCCGCTTCGTGGGCGGTCGCTTCCTCGGCGGTCAGCGTCTCCTTCCCGGCGAACTGCCTCGGGCGCTCCAAGGGGGTGATCGTGCGGTTGTCCCAGATGCCGCGCAGGTCCGGCGCTCCCCAGGGGGTGCGCGGCACGTCCGAGTCGCCCGCCGTTTGTGCAACGGCCGCCGACGGAAGCAGCAACAAGAAGCCGACAAGACACATCCGACGCATGTATGCCCCCTCTTGTGGCTCATTGTATGAGGGATGGTCCCTGCTGAATCCAGCGCCGGCCGATTGCAGATGGACTCTCACCGTTGGCTGCGTGACAGCCAGACGATGTCGACCGCAAAGGAGGCGCCGAGCAGCACAAGGGTCAGCGCCGCCACCGGCGCGGCGAGACCCGGCGGCACGATCGGGCCCAGACAGATCAGCAGGGCGATGCCCTGGATGACGCAGCCGGCTTTCCGTCGCACGCGTTCCGGTAACGGGGCGCGCATCCAGGGCCACACCCACCCGGCGGCGACGAACAGATACCGGGGCAGCCCCAGCCCCACCACCCAGGGCCCGACCCGTCCGCTACGCCAGACCAGTGCGGCGAGGACCAGCATCAGGAACGAGTCCAGCTCCATGTCGAAGCGGGCGCCGAAGGCGGTGGCGGTGCCGGTCCGTCGTGCGACCCGGCCATCCACTCCATCCAGCACCATCGCGACGGTCATGACCCCGATGATCCACCAGTAGCCGGCGTCGACCAGGATCTCGGGCTGCGGGACGAGCGCAGCCATGGACAGCACGAGCGTCGCGCGACCGAGGGTGACCCAGTTGGCCGGTCCGAGCCCCGTGCCAGACGGCGGCACGTGTCGCAGAATGAGCCGCGCCATCAGCGCATAGACCACGATCGTCCGGAGCAGGTACATCGCCGGAAGGGTGAACCTGGAGGCGGTCACGCCGGCCACGACGAGCAATGGCACCAGACCGGCGGCCAGCTCGCCGACGGCGCGGCCACGGCGGGAGCCATGCCGGTGACGGGCGCGGGCGTGGGGAATAATCGGAATCATCGGGTATGGTTCGGGGTTGGGCGCATCTTTAGCGCTATCCCACGTCAGAGGCTATCACCGCGCGGCTCCGGCGCAGCGATCCTCCTGGCGGGTGGAGAATCCGAAATGATCGGGTGCATCTTTTGCAGCATCGTCGCCGGAACGGTCCCCGCGAGTCTCGTCTACGAGGACGACACCGCAGTGGCCTTCCTCGACCTGTTTCCGGTGCATCAGGGGCACGTCCTCGTCATACCGCGTCAGCACTGTGCCGATCTCACCGCGTGCGATCCGGTCATCGCCGGGCATCTCATGCAGGTCAGCGCGGCGTTGGGACCACGCCTCGTCCGCGTGCTGAGTGCCGATGGCTACAACGTCTGGACGGCGAACGGCGCCGCCGCCGGCCAGCAGGTATTCCACCTGCACCTACATCTTCTGCCGCGATTCGAGACCGATGACTTCGGGCTGCGCTTTCCGAAGGACTACCCCCGTGCGGCCGACCGGGCGGCGCTCGACGAACTGGCTGGGCGGATCAGGGCCACCGAGTAGCGAGGGTTGGCCACGGTCCACCGTCCACGGTGGATCGCAGCGCCGTGGCGCCCTCCTGGTCGCCGAGGCGCTCGACAGCATCAGATAGATGGGCGAGGGGTTGGCCGAGGCGCACGCAGCGGGCATCGTGCACCGGGACATCAAACCAGCGAACATCATCGTCACGAAGATCGGCCTGGTGAAGATCCTCGACGTCGGCATCGCGAAGTTGACGGGATTGACCGAGACCGGGAACACGCTGGGCACGGTGTCCTACATGTCGTCCGAGCAGGTGAACGGCGAGGATGCGGGCCCACCCGCGGTTCCAGGATCTCCGCCGCCGCGTGGGCCTGCCCGACCCGCCGTCCAGCGGTTCGCAGTGAGCGTTGTCTCGGCGGTGTCGCCAAGCCGATACAATGTGGGCATGGATGCGTCCACGAGAGAGGCGTTGTCGCTCCTCAACGCGCTGCGTTCGGCTCCAATTCCAGAGGGGCCGGTGGCGCTATCGCCCCCCTACCTTCGGCGCGTCGCGCGGGTCGAGGCGTTGCCGGCGAACCAGCCTGGTACCGACAAGACATGGGTCGCCGAGGCGCTGTCTCGGTGTCGAGCCCACTACCAGGCTGTCGAGCGGTCGTGACCGCCGCGGACCCGTTCCTGGATCTCGTTCGTGCCCTCCATCACCACCGTGTTCGCTTCGTGCTGATCGGCGTCTCCGGGGTGAACTACTACGCGTCGCGGGGCTCACTCCTGTTCACGACCGCGGACCACGACCTGTTCCTGCCGCTCGACACCCCGAACACGCTCGGCGCGTGGCGCGCGGCGGAGTCACGCGGGTTGGAGCTCTCGGCTGGCGTCGAGCCGCATGACGAGACGGTCGCGCGGGCAGTCGTCGACCGGCGGGCGCTCGTCACGGCGAGTAATGAGACGGGGTTGACGGTCGACTTCGCGCTCGTCATGGCCGGGTTCGACTTCGAGACGGTCTGGCAGGAACGGAGGACGTTCGTGGCCGACGGCACGCAGCTGCCCGTGGCGCGTCTCGCCCATATCATCAAGTCGAAGGCCACCGCTGGACGTCAGAAAGACCGGCTGTTCCTGGCGACCTACGCGGAGGGGCTGGAGGCGTTGCTGAAGCGCGACACCGAGACAGCCGCGGAGTGACAGCCCGGGCCCGGCGGTCCGGTCGGTCGAGTCCCACGTCGCGGCCATAGTCTGCCGATCGGTCTCGGTGAGCACGAGACAGCGCTTGACCACTTGGACAACGCGTATGAAGAACCCAGCCCCGATCTCATGATGCTGCACTGGCCTCTGTTCGACCCCGTCCTCGACCATCCGCGGTTTCAGGATCTCCGCGGCCGCGTGGGCCTGCCGGATCCGCCGGCCAGCCGTTCGGACTGAGCGGATCGAGGCGATGGCGCGAGCACGCTGGTCGCGTGCGTTCATCTCCGAGAACCGGGCGCCTGTTACAGTTTGTACGTATGGGTCACACAATTACTGTACGTCTTACGCCCGAGCTGGCGACGTGGCTGAAAGACGCGTCGGTGAAGACCGGCGTTGCTCAGGGAGACATCATCCGCGAGCAGCTCGAAAGAGCCAAGGCAGGCAGCGACGTTCGCTCGTTCATGAGACTGGCCGGCGCCATGCGCGGTCCACGAAACCTGTCGAGCAGAAAGGGCTTCTCGCCGCGGAGAAGGGGATTGCAGACACCGGCTTTCTCGTGGCGTTCGCCAACCGCACCGACCGCTATCACGAGTGGGCCGCCGGTCTCGCGGCGCGCGTAACGGAGCCGCTCCTGACATGTGAAGCGGTGCGGGCCGAGGCTGCCTTCCACCTCAGGAGCATGCCGCTCGTGCTGACGATGGTTCGGGAGGGGCTTGTCGAGATAGCCTGCTCCGTCAGCGACCATCTGATTCAGCTCGGGGAGCTGGCGGAGCGCTACGCGGATCGCCAGCCAGATTTCGCCGATGTCTGCCTCATCCGCATGAGCGAGCTCTATCCCCGCCATCCCGTGATTATCGTCGACCGAGGTGCTTTCCGTGTCTACCGCCGAAACAAGCGCGAAGTGATTCCACTGATCCGTCCACCCGGGTAGATAGCGAGATCACGGGCCAGCAGCCGTCCGGCACAGCAGCTGCCCGGCCGACTGGCGAGGAACCTGTAGAACCTGCGATGGACGCGAACCAGTTCTGGATCCGGTCACCCGGAGCGGGGCAGATCCGCCGGGCCGAGCTGGCTCCGAGACAGGACGGCGAAGTGCTGGTCCGAACGCTCTACTCGGGCATCAGTCGCGGTACCGAGGCGCTCGTTTTCCGGGGTGAGGTGCCGCCGTCCCAGTATCAGGCGATGCGGGCGCCGTTCCAGGAGGGAGCGTTTCCCGGACCGGTCAAGTACGGCTATTGCAGTGTGGGTGAGGTGCTGGAGGGTCCGGACGCGCTGGCCGGTCGGACGGTGTTCTGCCTCTATCCCCATCAGGATATCTACGTCGTCCCTGCGACCGCGGTGACCCCGTTACCGGACCAGCTCCCGGCGGCGCGCGCGGTGCTGGCCGCCAACATGGAGACGGCGATCAACGTGGTCTGGGACGCGCGGCCTCTGGTCGGGGACCGGGTCGTGGTGATCGGCGCCGGGGTGGTCGGCCTGCTCGTCGCCTGGTTGTGCCGTCAGACGGCGGGCGCGGATGTGACCCTGGTCGACATCAACCCGTCAAGGGGATCGGTCGCCCGCGCGCTGGACCTGCCGTTTCTCACCGCGCCGCCCGGGGAGGCCACTGCCGACCTGGTGATACACGCGAGCGGTCAGCCCGAGGGGCTGCGGAGCGCCCTGGGGGTGGCCGGCGTGGAGGCGACCATCGTGGAGGTCAGCTGGTATGGGAGCCGGTCGGTCCCGCTGCCGCTGGGCGAGGCGTTCCACGCCCGGCGGTTGACGATCAAGAGCAGCCAGGTGGGTCTGCTGAGCCCGCTGCAGACACCGCGGTGGACCCACGCTCGACGCATGGCACTGGCGCTGGACCTGCTGCGGGACGCGCGGTTCGACGCGCTGATCACGGGCGAGAGCGCGTTCGAGGATCTGCCCGACGTCATGGTGAGGCTCAGCCAGGCGCCGGGGGACACGCTGTGTCACCGGATCAGGTACACGTGAGATGAAGGGAGCGACGGCATGGTGTATAGCCTGAATGTGCGCGACCATTTCATGATCGCTCACAGCTTCGAAGGTGACGCGTTCGGCCCGGCGCAGCGGCTGCACGGCGCCACCTATGTCGTGGACGCGACGTTCCGCCGCGCCGAGCTGGATGAGAACGGCCTGGTGGTCGACATCGGCCTCGCCGGCGCGCGCCTCAAGGCGATTCTGGCGGACCTGACCTATCGGAATCTGGACGACGAGCCGGCGTTCGCCGGCAAGAACACCACGACGGAGTTCCTGGCGCGCACCATCTTCGACCGTCTGACGCAGTCGGTACGTGACGGAACACTGGGTGACGGGGCACGCGGTGTGACCTCGATCTGCGTGACGCTGCACGAATCGCATGTGGCCTGGGGTAGCTACGAAGGCCAGGTGTGAGGCTGCCCCTCCACCCGACGAGAGCAGACGAAGCGCAGCCTCACGAGATGAAGCTTGCTTCACAGCCCTGCTCCGCGCGGGCTCGACATCACAAGACTTGCTTCACATGTCACGATGTCACATAGGGGAGTTGTCTAGAGATCTGCATGTCGTGGTGCCCGGTGCGCTCGAGCAGCGGACCGGCGGCTATATCTACGACGCGCGCATCGTGCGCGGTCTGCGCGCGCTCGGCTGGTGGGTGGAGGTCCACAACCTCGCCGGTACCTTTCCGGACGCCGACGCGGCCGCCCGCACGAGCATGACGTCCACACTGGCCGGGATCCCGGCCGGCGCCCGTGTGGTCATCGATGGGCTGGCGATGGGCGGGTTGCCCGAGCCGGTGCGGGCCGAGCGTGCCCGTCTCCGGATCCTGGCGCTGGTACATCATCCGCTGGCCGACGAGACGGGGCTCGACGAGCCGCGACGCGCGCGGTTCGCCGCGCTGGAGCGGGACGCTCTGGCCGCGTGTACCGGTGTGCTGGTGACGAGCGAGTTCACCGCGCGGCGGCTCGAGGCGTTTGGGGTCGACCCGGGGCGTGTCCGGGCGGTGCAGCCGGGCACCGATCGGGCGCGACCCGCCATCGGGCCGGGCGCCGACGCGCCTCCGGCGTTGCTCTGTGTCGCGTCCCTCGCACCGCGCAAGGGGCAGGACGTGCTGGTCCGCGCGCTGTCCAGGCTCCAAGACCTGTCCTGGACCTGTGTGTGCGCCGGCAGTCTCGACCGGGTGCCTGGCTATGCCACGATGGTCCGGGGATTGACCCGCGAGACCGGCTTGGAGGGGCGCATCCGGTTTCCCGGGGAGTGCGAGCCGGACCGTCTGGACGACCTCTACCATCACGCGTCGCTGTTCGTCCTGCCATCGCACTATGAGGGCTATGGCATGGCGCTGGCCGATGCGCTGGCGCGGGGGCTGCCGGTGGTGAGCACGACCGGCGGCGCAATTCCGCACACGGTACCGGGAGACGCGTCCGTGCTGGTTCCCCCAGGGGACGATGCGGCGCTGGCGGAGGCGCTCGGCCGCCTGCTGGCGGACGGAACGGGCGCCAGGCGCCGCGGCGAGCTGGCACATGCTGCGCGGCGCCACGCGCAGGGGTTGCCCGACTGGACGCAGGCCGCGCAGGCGTTCGCCGACGCGCTGCTCGAGCTGACACCCGATGGAGACGTTTGAGGCCGACTGGCTGGCGCTTCGGGAGCCGATCGATCACCGGTCGCGCGCCGCGTCGTTGCTCGCGCCGCTGTGTGACACCTGGCGGGCACGCGGCTGGTCCCGCGTGCTCGACCTCGGCAGCGGCACCGGATCCAACCTGCGATATCTGGCCCCGCGCCTTCCGCCAGGGCAGGAGTGGGTGCTGGTCGACCATGACCCCGACCACCTGCGGACGCTGAGACACGCCGAGGTGCCGGCGTCGGTGCGGAGTCTGAGGGTCGTGCCGGGCGACCTCGTCCACGAGGGGCTGGCGGCCATCGCGCACGCCGACCTGGTCACCGCCTCCGCATTGTTGGATCTCGTCTCCGAGGACTGGCTGCGTCGCGTGGTGGACGCATGCGCGGACGCCGGCCGGGGGGCGCACTTCGCGCTGAGCTACGACGGCGAGATCCGGTGGTCGGCCGGCGGTGCATCAGGTGGCCAGGGAGAGGACGACCCGGACGACGCGCTGGTCCGGGACGCGGTCAATGTCCACCAGACCGGCGACAAGGGGCTGGGGCCGGCGCTGGGACCGGCGGCAGCAGCGGTGGCCGCGCGGCTGTTCCGGAGCGCGCGCTACACGACCCGGCTTCTACCGAGCCCGTGGCGGCTAGGCGCTGCCGATGCTGCGCTCGTGCGCCGGTTGATCGACGGTTGGGAGGCCGCAGCCGCCACCGTCAGACCAGGAGACGCCGGCCTGATCCATGCCTGGGCTGCGCGTCGTCGCGCGACGGTGGCCGATGGCCGGTTCACGCTGAGGGTCGGGCACCGTGACCTGCTGGCCCTGCCCCACGAGGGGTCATGAGGCGGCGTCACGTTGTCCTGCGGGCCGCGGTCAGCATCGGGCTGCTTGCTGGCCTCGCGTGGCGGGTCGACCTCGGAACGGTCGGGTCGCGGCTGGCTGGGATGCGGCCCGGGTGGGTGCTGCTGGCGGTCGTGATCTCGGTGGCGCAGGTCGCCGTGCTGGCGTGGCGCTGGCGCTTCACGGCAGGGCGGTTGGGTGTCGACCTCTCGTTCGTGTCGGCGTGGCGCGAGTACTACCTGTCCATCTTCCTGAATCAGGTGCTGCCGGGTGGGGTGCCAGGCGATGTGTTGCGCGCCTGGCGACAAGCGCGCGCGCAGACCCGTCTCGAGGAGCCTGGCGGTCCGGCCGTGCGGGCCGTCATCTTCGAGCGGCTGTCGGCCCAGGCGGTGATGACGACCGTTGCCGTGGTCTCGTTGCTGGCGCTGCCGGTCACCGTCGACGCGGGTTCCCGAGTGGCCATGTTCTGGGCCGGTGCCGGGGCCCTGCTCATCGTTGTCGCGACCCTCGTCTGGATTCGCCGCCAGTCTTCGGCGCAGACGCTGTCCGGACGTGTGCTGGCGGACCTGCGCTCCGCGCACCTGTCCGGTCCGGCCTTCGCGGCACAGTTGGCGAGCGCCATCATCGTCGTCGGCACCTACCTGGCCACCTATATGGCGGCTGCCAGGGCGGTCGGCGTGGAGACCCCCCTGCCGGCGCTTCTCCCGCTGGTCGCCCCGGTCCTGATGACCATGTTGATTCCGGTGACGGTCGCCGGATGGGGCCTGCGTGAGATCGCCGCCGCCGTGTTGTGGGGGGCCGTGGGTCTTACCGCCGCCGACGGCGTCCTGGTGTCGGTCGCCTATGGTCTGCTGGTGCTGATTGGTAGCCTGCCCGGCGCCCTGTTCCTGATGAACCCCGGTGCCACCACGAGACCCTCTGTGTGAGGGGGCCGGGTCGCTTCCGCACGAAATGGGGGCAACCGGCGGCTGCTCCTAGCCTCCGATCAGCGCAGATCCAGGTCGAACAGGACGTCGTCACCCAGGTGGAACAGGTGGCACGGGGGACGCAGGGCCTGGTCCAGCGAGGCGATCGGAGGCAGGGTGAGTGCGTGGCGGCCGGCGCCGATCAGCATCGGGGCGACGGTGACGTGCAGACGGGTCAGCGCGCCGGCCTGCAGAAACCGGGAGACCGTGACACCTCCGCCTTCGACGAGGATGCGTCGCAGGCCCCGCGCGCGCAGCGCGTCGAGCACCATCGCCGGCGCGAAGCCGCCGCCGCCGCCGTTCGTGTCGTTCCCATCCGGTGCGTCGGCGGGGAGCTCCAGCAGGTCGGGGTCGGACGCGGGTTCGGACTGAGGGTCCGTCGCCAGTCTGATCACGATCGTGCGGGCGGCGCCGTCGCAGAAGACGGCCCGATCCGGTGAGAGACGGCCGTGTGGGTCGAGCACCACGCGCACCGGGTTCTCGCCCTCCACTTCGCGGACCGTCAGGCGCGGGTTGTCGGCGGCGACGGTGCCGGCCCCGACGACCACGGCGTCGACGAGCGCTCGCAGCCGGTGCAACCGGCGGATGTCGGCCGGGCCGGTGACAAAGTGGGACTGCCCGGCCTCGGTGGCGATCCGCCCATCCAGGCTCTGCCCGATCTGGCCGATCACCAGATCGGGGCTGAGCTGGAGCGGCAGATAGAGGTCGAACAGGTCGCGCGCCGCGTCGGTGACCTCGCCGGATGCCGTCCACCGGCCCGAGGGATCGACTTGCAACCAGACATCGGGATTGGGATCATGGTGCACTCGGGTGGGGGAGGGCTTTCCGGCAAGTCCCAGGGGGACGGCGCGTACCAGGCGCCAGGCGGTGCGCTCGTCGATCGTGTCGCTCAACGGGGGTTCCCTCGTCGCGCCGTGGTCGCGGACGAATGTTCCGGCGTGCTACCCATGCCGTGTCTCGCCGGTGCAAGGCACGACGAGGGAGTTTACCGGTAGTATTCGACCGGGGAGTAACGCTGTCTGACGGGATGCCCCGCCCGGAAACTGTTCGCGACCTTCTGATACGGGACACTAGCATGCACGAGGCAGATCGAGGTCTGTTCGATCTCCGGCGCGGCCGGCCGCTCCATGTCACAACCGGGTCCGGACCGGTACCCGACGGCGCGGTCCTGCTCGCGACCGTTGAAGGGTTGACGCACCAGACGCTCGAGCAGCTGCGCGGCGTGGACAGCGGGCCGCTCCGTCTGACTGTGACCCATCACCGGGCGTATGCCATGGGGTTGACTCCGGCTCCGGCCGAGGGACAGGTCGCCGACCGGTCCATCAGCCGGCATACGGGAGACGTCAGCCTTGGGCTGAACGGAGAGACGGGTCCCGACCAGATCTGGTGTTTGTCCAGCGGGTTGGGCCGACACACGACCGACACGTTCGATCTGCGGGCGGCCTCCGCCTCGGAAATCGGCGGGCTGACACTGGCGCGGCTCGGTCAGTTATTGCCCGCCGTGGTCAGCGTGCCCGTGGATTCCACCGGGCCGCAGGCATTGGGCGAGCCGCTGGCCTCCGGCGCAATTCTCAGCGTCACCACAGCGCAGATCGAAGCGCTGGCGGGCAATGTCCAGGTGGAGGTCACCCACGTCAGCGATGGACCGGTGCCGCTCGAGGAGGCGGAGGATGCCCGGTTCGTCTGCTTTCGAGAGGCGAACGGCATCCTCGAGCATGTGGCGATTCTCATCGGCACGCGGGAGCACTGGCCGGACCCGGTGCCGGTGCGCGTCCATTCGGCCTGTCTCACCGGCGATCTGTTCGGCAGTCTTCGATGCGATTGCGGTCAGCAGCTGCGCGGCAGCCTGCGCGTCTTCGCCGCCCGCGGCGGGGGGGTGCTGCTGTATCTGGCGCAGGAAGGGCGCAGCATCGGTCTGGGCAACAAGCTCCGCGCCTACGCCCTGCAGCAGCAGGGCCTGGACACCGTCGATGCCGACTGCACGCTGGGGTTCGGCGCCGATGAGCGGCGGTACGACGCCGCGGTCGAAATGCTACGGTACCTCCGGATCGAGCGGATCCAGCTGCTGACCAACAACCCGGAAAAGGTGCGAGCCCTGAAGGCCGCCGGCATCAACGTGGTGGATCGGCTGCCGCTCTATGGCACCCTGAATCGCCACAACCTGCCCTACGTCAAGGCCAAGGTGGACCGGGCCGGGCACTGGCTGGAAGACATGCTCTCGGGCGACATCCCCGGCAAGTAGCCGGCAAGACCCTTGACCGCTAGATACTAGAGATGGCCAAG
>JADFPE010000074.1 GCA_022562495.1 Acidobacteriota bacterium | reverse complement strand
ACGACCAGCTCACGCGCCAGGATGTGCGGGTCTGTCATCACCTCTTCGTAGTTGTTGATCGGACCGCACGGCACGTCACAAGCCTCGAGCAGCGCAAGCCAGTGCGCCCGGGGCCGACTCGCCATCACCGCCTCGATCCGCGCCACCAGGGCGACCCGGTGTCGTACCCGGTGCTCGTCATCCCGATGGTCTGGATCGTCGGCCCATTCCGGATGACCGAGAGCGTCACACAGCCGGCGGAAGATCCGGTCATTGGCCGCACCGACGGTGATGTAGCCGTCGGCGCACCGAATCGCCTGATACGGCGCGTTCATCCGGTGCGCCGACCCCAGCGGCTCAGGCACGCCCCGGCCGGAGAAGTACTGCGTCGCCTCCCACACCGACAGCGCGACCCCAGCATCGACCAGGGACGTGTCGACCAGCTGGCCGCGACCGGTTCGCGCGCGCGCCAGCAACGCCGACAGGATGCCAGTCACCGCGAACAACCCGGCGCCCAGATCCGTGATCGGCACACCAATCTTCACGGGTGGACCACCGGCCTCGCCGGTCACCGACATGAGCCCTGACACGCCCTGTGCCACCAGATCGAACCCGCCCTTTCCCGCAGACGGGCCTGTCTGGCCGTAGCCGGAGATCGAGGTGTATACCAGCCTGGGATGCCGGCTCGCCAGCTCCTCATACCCCAGTCCGAACCGGCGCATGACCCCGGGCCGGTAGTTCTCGACCAGCACGTCCGCCGAGACCGCCAGTCGGTGGACCGTGTCCCGTCCCGCCGCCTGCTTCAAATCCACCACCACCCCGCGCTTGCCCCGGTTGACCGCATTGAAGCTCGGGCTGTCGGTCCCGACGGCGCCCGGCATGCGTCTGGTCGAGTCGCCGGTCGGCGGCTCGACCTTGATTACATCGGCGCCCATGTCGCACAGTAGCATCGTGCAATACGGCCCGGCCATCACTTGCGTCAAGTCCAGGACCCGTAGTCCGTCGAGGGCTCGCATCATCAACTGAGGAGCAAAACTCTGTGTCCACGTCCCACACGATCTTCACCACCGACGGCCCGATCGCCGAACTGACCTTCAACCGCCCAGAGTCGCGCAACGCCATGACCTGGGCGATGTACGACGCCCTCGTGGACGCCTGCGACGCGGTCGATGCCGACCCGGCCGTCCGTGTCCTCGTCCTGCGCGGGGCCGACGACCGGGCGTTCGTGGCGGGCACCGACATCAGCCAGTTTCGGGACCTCCGCACCGCCGAGGACGCGCTGGCCTACGAGGCGCGGCTCGACCGGGTGATTGACCGGCTCGAGCGCGTGACCAAACCGACCATCGCCCGGATCCGTGGCGCCGCCGTCGGCGGTGGCTGTGTGATCGCGATCGCCTGCGATCTGCGGATCTGCGGACCGGACGCCAGATTCGGAGTGCCGGTTGCACGCACCCTGGGCAACTGCCTGTCGGCCGCCAACTGCGCTCGGCTGCTGGATCTCATCGGCCCGGCGCGGCTGAAGGACATCATGTTCACCGCTCGACTGCTCGACGCCCAGGAAGCGCTCGCCGCCGGGCTGGCGACCCGGGTCGTGGATGCCGATGCGCTGGACCGCGTCGTGACCGAGACGGCCCACACGATCGCCGCGAACGCGCCGCTGACGATCAGCGCCACCAAGGAACTGGTGCGTCGACTGCAGACGCACCGGCGAATCGAACCGTCGATGGGTCACGATCTCATCACCGCCTGCTACACGAGCGACGACTTCCGGAGCGGGGTCGACGCGTTTCTGGCCAAGCGCCCGCCCGTGTGGACGGGTCGCTGATCGGACGGCGCCGCCTCGACCGGTACCGTGATCCAGAGGGTGCGCGACCGCGTCAGGATCGTGGCCCTCGGATCCGCGTCACGCAACGGCCGCCGGCACCAGCTCGGTGAGCCGCCCCAGCCCCACCGTGACGGCGGCGCCCAGACGGACCCGCCGCGCTCGACGGCCGCGCGCCGCCACGACCTCAGACCTCCCAGCGCCAGCGCCGCACAAGCCTCCAGCGGTGACGCGGTCGGTCCACGCTGCGCGACGAGGGAGCACACAGGCAGGAGTCGACCCCGCTGCACCTGACGCCCGATGCCGTGCTTGCGGGATGCCTCGGCCGCCGCAGGCCACTGTCTGGGTGGAACGGGCCCCCTCTGTCAGTCCGCACCACCTTCGCCCGACCAGTCCCGCCCTTCCAGCCGCCGTATCTTGCCGATCCGGCGGCGATGGCGCTCCGCATCCGAGAACCGGGCCCCGAGAAACGCCTCGAGCACCTCGGCCGCGAGCGCGGCGCCGATGATTCGGGCGCCGAGCACCAGGATGTTCATGTCGTCGTGCTCGACTCCCTGGTGGGCCGAGAAGGTATCGTGGCAGACTGCGGCGCGCACACCCGGCACCTTGTTGGCGGCCACGCTCGCGCCGACCCCGCTCCCGCAGATCATCACACCGCGGTCGACCGTCCCACGCCGCACCGCCACCGCCACCGCCTCGGCGTAGTCGGGATAGTCCACCGCCGCGTCGCTGTCGGTGCCGACATCGATCACCTCGTGACCACCCTCACGGAGTGCCTCGACCAGTGTGCCCTTCAAGGAAAAGCCGGCGTGATCCGACCCGATCGCGATGCGCATAGGTCCTGCTCCAGTCATCCTGCCGCCGCCGTGTCATCCCGCGTCCCGTCCACCGTCGCCGCGCCGAACGCGAACCTGGCCGGCGTAGCCGTAGCGAAGGCGGATCGTACTACAGCCGGGCCTGACACCCATCTTCACGCTCATGGCACAGAACGTCGACGGCCAGCACGGCCGATCCGCAGAGATCCTCGAGGCCATCGAGCAGCAGCCGACCTCGACGACCTGCCTCCCTCCGCAGTCCGCCTCAGGATGGCCGGCTGCTCGTGTCGACCACCGTTGCGCGCGGAGACAGCTCCGAGGTTATCGTGGCAGCCAACCGCTTGAGGGCCGCGCTCAGGGCGACCGGATACACCGCGGCGTCCCGATGTCGCCGCACCCCCTCTGGAAGACGCGCCACCGCGGTCTGACAGGCGTCCCGGATCTGGTCGATCGCGCGCGTCGGCTGCTGTCGTGCACCGCCCCGCACGACACACGTCAAGAGCGGCTCCCCGCCGGTCGGCGCCGCCTCGCCGGCCAGCCCGACGACATCCCCGACCGGACCGGTGGGACCGTAGACGCGCCAGACCTGCTTGACGCCGGGACACGTCTGCTTGCCGGCGCTCAGCTTCATCACCGGCGTCAACGTGCCGGCCCGATCGATCTCCACCAGCTTGTAGACCCCACTGAGCGACGGTGCGTCACTCGAGGTGCTCAACGCGGTCCCCACGCCAAACCCGTCGATCGGCGCGCCCGCCGAGACGAGGGCCGCCACCTTGTGCTCGTCCAGGTCCCCGGTCGCTAGGATCTGCGTGTCGGCGAGTCCACCCGCATCCAGGACGTCGCGCACAGCCCGGCTGAGATGGACCAGATCGCCGCTGTCCAGTCTGACGGCCGCCGGCCGGAGCCCAGCGCGGACGATGAGGCGCGCCGCCGCGATTGAATCGTAGGTGTCTATCAGCAGGACGGACCGTGGCCCATAGACGGCCGCGTATCGAGAGAACGCCGTCAGCTCGTCCGGGTGCGCCATGACCCAGGAGTGCGCCATCGTGCCGGATACCGGCACCCCGAAGCGGTATCCCGCGTCGACGTTCGATGTGGCCCGGCACCCCGCGAGGCACGCGGCACGCGCCGCGTACATCGCCGCCTCCATGCCATGCGCGCGACGCCCGCCGAACTCGAAGACCGGTCGTGCTCCCGCCGCCTGGGTCACCCGAGCCGCCTTGCTCGCCACCGCCGTCTGAAACAGGATGGTCGCGAGCAACGCCGTTTCGACCAGCTGCGCCTCCCCCAGCGGCGCCGTCACGCGTAGGATCGGCTCACCGGCAAAGACCGGCGTCCCCTCAGGGACCGCCCACACGTCACCGGTGAACCGCAGACGGCGCAGATAGTCGTCGAAGAAGGTCGGATCGGCACCCTGTAGCGCCGGCACCGTGCGCAGATACGTGATCTCATCCGGGGTGTATCGCCATGTCTCGAGATAGGTGATCGCCTGCTCGAGCCCGGCGGCGACCAGATAGCCACGCGTCGCAGGCAGCTCGCGCACGAAGAGCTCGAACGAGGCCCTGGCGGTCTCGCCGGCGGCATGGTAGCCCGCCGCCATCGTCAGTTCATACAGGTCCGTGGACAGGCCGCCCAGCATGGAACAGGTGGTAATGTATCACCGATGATGGGGCAGTCCGAGTGGCCGTCAGATGGGCCGGAGGACGCCACCGTCACCGCGGTGCTCGTGGTCGACGTGCAGCGAGATTTTTGTCCGGGCGGGGCGCTGGCAGTCCCGGACGGCGATCGCGTCGTGGGGGTGCTGAACCAGATCCTGCGAGCGGCACACGCTCGCCGGCTCACCGTCTACGCCACCCGGGACTGGCACCCCACCGGCTCCACCCACTTCCTCGCGAGTGGGGGCGCCTGGCCCGTCCACTGTGTCGCCCACTCCCCCGGTGCCCGGTTTCACTCCGACCTACGTCTGCCGGACGGCACTCTGATCGTCAGCAAGGGGATGGACGCGAACAGCGACGGCTACTCCGCCTTCGCGGGATGTCTCGACGACGGCACCGCGTTGGCCCACGACCTCCGCCGCCGAGGTATCACCCACCTGATCGCCGGCGGGCTCGCCACCGACTACTGCGTACGGCACTCGGTCCTGGACGCGCTTCGGAAGGGATGGCGCGTCACGCTCGTGACCGACGCCATCGCGGCCGTCGAGCTGACGCCGGGCGATGGGGAGCGCGCCCTGGCGGACATGCGCGCCGCCGGCGCCGAGCTCCGCCGCTCGGCCGAGCTCGAGCTCGTCTAGATCTACTGCCGCACCGCAAGGCTGCCGCCGTGCTGCGCAGGCCTGAAGGCCTGCGCCACAACGGTCCCCCGCCCCTGGATAAATTGATAGCGCAAGGCTTCAGCCTTGCGATGCGCAACCCGGCAGGGTTGCCACCCGCTAATTTCCGCGCACCGGGCTGGGCCCGCCGCTGAAGGTCCACAGGTAGTCGCGGATCGACCGGATTTGCGCGACCGCGTCCTGGTCGAACTGCGGGTAGAACGAACCCGGGTACTCCGTGAAGAAGTTCGGCATGTTGGTCCCGGGCTGGATGTCCAGCGGCCGGATCATCCACTCCAGCACCCAGTCTGGCTGCAACCGCTCCGGCGACATCCGCAGGTCCGGCGCCAACGTCGCGAGGTCCTGGCCCTCGGGAATCGTATCGAGCACGTGGCACTGCTGACACCGCAGCAAGTCGAACAGCTCCTCACCGGTACGGAGCTCGGTCGCGTCCGCCACCGCCTCGTGCGTTCGGAACGGCCCGACAGCATCGGAGATGGCCGCGAAGTAGTCGAGCACGCCGTTCCAGTGCGCGTCATCGAGGCCGAAAGTCGGCATCCGCACATCCAGCCACGGCCGGATCGTGATCGGATCCCGGAAGAACGCATAGAGCCAGTCCGGCTGCACCTTGGCACCCTCGGGTGTCAACAGCGGGGGCGCCAGGTGCGGCTCCTCGACCAGATCGCGGTAGTTGCCGCCATCGCCTTCGATCTCGTGGCACGCCACGCAGTTCCGGCGCCGGACCAGGTTACGACCGTCGATAATCGCGTCCTTCCGTGCCGAGCGTGGCACCTGTGCCACCTTCGGCTGCACGTCGCGCTGGAAGCTCAACACCGCGGTGGTCAGCAGACGGGCTTCGTCGTCGCTGAAGCCGAAATTCGGCATCCGGAGCTTCTCGAGCGGCTGCAGAATGCGGTTCCGGTCGTAGATACGGGGGTCGAGCAGCTTGCTCTTGATCCAGTCCCGCTTGCTGTGCGGGATCTCCTCGTGCATGAACGCGAAATCGAACTGCGGCAGCAGCTTGCTGCCTTCCGCCGACAGCTCGGTGCCGATCGCCTGGGTGTCCTCGAAGCCGCTGATCTCGTGACAGCTGAAGCAGCCGTAGCGACCGATCGCCCGACGACCCAGGTCGAGCTGTCGCTCGTCCGCGCTCATCGCGGCAAGCTCCGCCTGAGCCTCCTCAAACGGCACAATCGCGCGCAGGTAGTCGAGCAACACCGCATCCACATCAGCCGCCTGATAGGTCGCCCCGGCGCCCGTGCCGGTGCCGCCGGTCAATCCGGACAGATACGCCGCAACATCGGCAACCTCGCTGTCGGTCAACCGCAGATCGGGCATGAAGGTGTCGGCGTTGTAGTGCCGCGGGTCCCGCACCCAGTCGAACAACCATGCGACGGTCGTCTTGCTCCCCACCGACTGCAGCGGCTGTCCAAACGTACGTCGCGGCCCCGCCGCCTCCCGTGTCTCATCGCCGGTGATATGACACGCGAGACAGCCTACCGACTCGACGAGGCGCTGTCCCTCCTCGGCGTTGCCGGGACCCGGATTCGCCACTGCGAACTCGTGATCGTCCGAATTCGCAAACAGATAGGCCACGACGGCGTCAATCTCGACCTCGTTGCGGACCGCGTCCTCCGGGCTGTCGGTGTTCGAGTTGTACCAGACACGCGGCATCCAGGTGCTCGGCTTGACCGCACGCGGGTCCCGAATCCAGTTCGCCACCCATTCCTCGGTCAGCTTCGACTCGAGCTTCGTCAGGTTCGGGCCGGGTTTCCGCAAGCCCTCGAACCCGGCGGTCTTGTGACACGCATAACAGCCGGCGCGCTCGTACATCCCGTAGGCCAAATTCAGGTTGTCCGCCTCGGGCACGAACACCTCGCCCTTGTGGCACTTGGCGCACGACGCCTCGACCATCCCGGTCGGCAACATCGGGTAGTCCCAGAGATGCGACTCTTCCCAGTGATAGTCTTCTTCCCACTGCGCCTTCTGCGTCTCGGTCGCGGGGGTGTGGGAGGCATCGATGAAGCTGATTGACTGCCCCATGCCTTCGTGGCAGACGGTGCACCCGGTGCTCTCAATCGAGTGCGGCGACGCGCTGCCCACATAGACATCCAGGTTCGGGTGCGTCCGGAACGGCTGTGGGTAGTTCTCGTAGCCGACCCGGTCGATGGCCAGGTGGCAGGTCTCACACCGGTCCAGCTTCGGGACGACGGTGAAGTTCACATCATCCAGGATGTTCGGCGTGATCGTCTGACGCACCGTCAAGGTGGGCGCCATGAGGTCCAGCATCGGCGCGTTCAGGAGATTCTTGATCAGACTCGGCTCCAGATCCGCGACCACGTCCGCCAACCGCTCGATCTCGGCGGTCAGCGACGCCAGCTCCTCGTCGATGCCGCTGACCCCCTCCCGGAGCGACGCCAGCTGCCCCCGCACGCCATCCCGTCTCGCCGACAGCGCTTCCACGTCGAGACCCTGCGCTAGCCATTCCTCGTATAACGCCGTCACCGCGGCCTCGCCCGAGACCTCCGCCTCCGGGTCCTCGGCATGGGCCTCCTCCCGACGCACCTCGAACGCATAGCGATCGACGTCGTAGTTCGCCTTGGTGAACTGATAGGTCTGCCTCGCGACGAACAGCTCCCGGTCGATCTCCGCCAGATCCGCCTCGAGCTCGTCCATCTGGGTTGCGTTCGAGGCCAACCCCTGTTCGGCCACTACCCGTTCTGCCGTCAGCTCTGCCACCCGCGCCTGGTCGATGTCCTGCTGGGCCTGGGTAAGACCGGCGCGCGTCACTTCCATTTCGAGCACCGTGAAGTCGCGCTGGTAGTTCTTCCACTCCCGGTCGTAGTCATCCCAGATCATCCAGACCGTCGTGAACAACACGAACAGGCTGGACACGGCAAAGACGACGTTCAGGAAATCGATGTTGTAGGCGTGTCCAACTGCCCTTTTGTCTGCCATGGCGAGACTTCAACCGTCCCTCCGGGGGGGGACCGTCCTCACAGGTTAGATATTGAAGAAGAGCTCCGGAATCGACACGATATACTTCAGGTTGAACAGCCACCGCGCGAGCATCTTCACCGGCAACGACAACATCGACAGGAACAGGAGCACGGTGACGTAGTAACGTACCGGGCCCAGCTTCTCGTAGTACTTGGTCAGCCCCTTCTTGGCCAGCACGACCGGCAGGACCGCGATGTAGCCGATGACCAGCAGGATGCCGAAAATCTCCCTGATGAACCAGCTGTCGGGCAGCGCGACCGCAAACAGCTGCACCCAGATGACCTCGGACAACTGGACGTTGGTCAGCGCCTCGAGCTTGTGGATGTCCCAATATTCGAACGGCCCGAAGAAGTTCCAGTTCGGCCCGCGCAGGAATGTGCCCAGCACGATCAGCGATGACCAGAGTACGACGAACCCGAACAGGAAGAGCGTGATCTCAACGCTGCGCTCCTTGAACGTGTAGTACCCGTTGCCCTTCGGGTTCTTGTCGATGTAGGGGATCGCCATCAGCCCGACGATGATCAGCGTCGGCAGGACGACCCCGGCCAGCCAGGGATCGAAGTAGACGAGCATCTCCTGCAACCCGAGGAAATACCAGGGCGCCTTCGATGGATTAGGGGTGTTTGCGCTGTTGGCCGGTTGCTCGAGCGGCGCCTCGAGCGCGATCGACCACACGATGATGATGATGGTACAGATGACGATGGCGATCAGCTCGGTGTAGACCAGGTCAGGCCAGGTCCAGACCCGATCCTCCTCGTCCTTCTCGATCGGCGGCTTGCCGGCCGCGATACGACGATCGTTGAGCACCCCCTGGCGCACCGAATACCACGTAAAGAACAGCAGCAGGAAGATCAGCCCCACGATCGGCACGTTGTCCGGCTTGGTGATGATCAGGTTGAAATTCTCGTCCGTCAACCCAAAGCCGAACAGCGCCACCAGGAAGGCCATGAGACCCCAGCCCCAGCGCTTGGAGGCGAACGCCTCATGCCCCCAGACGACCAGCGCGAGCGAACCCACGGCCAACGAGAAAAACAGCCGTGGGTCGGCAAAGGCGTCGATGAAGCTCTTGATCGCGTCCATAGGTCGTATCCGATCCGAAACTCTTGGAGGGCCCTGACCTCACCTACAGCGGACCCGAGATACCGCCGTCCTTGCGCACCCGCCAGAAGTGCACCGCCATCAGAAACCCGATCACCAGCGGGAACCCGACACAGTGCAGCACATAGAACCGTAGCAACGCGCCCTCACCGACGAACGTGCCACCCAGCAACACGAACCGCATGTCGTCGGCCTGGTGCACCAGCCCCACGTCGCCCAGCACCATCAAGGAAGACAAAGGCCCCTCGTTCCCGATCAGCGGCGCCGCGCGCGCCATATTCGAGCCGACGGTGATCGCCCAGATCGCCAGCTGGTCCCACGGCAGCAGATAGCCGGTGAACGACAGCAGCAGGGTCAGCACCAGCATGATGACCCCGACGTTCCAGTTGAACTCCCGCGGCGGCTTGTACGACCCGGTCATGAAGACCCGGAACATGTGCAGCCAGACCGTGATGACCATCGCGTGCGCACCCCACCGATGCATCTCGCGCATGATGCCGAGCGGCACATGCTCGCGCAGGCTTACGATGTCGGTATAGGCGTACTCCAGCGTCGGACGGTAGTAGAACATCAGCAGCAGCCCGGTGAAGGTCAGCTGGAGGAACAAGAAGAAGCTCAGTCCCCCCATGCACCAGGTGTAGCGAAGCCGTACGCCGGACTTGCGGAGCCGCACAGGGTGCAGGTGCAGAAACACGTTCGACAGCATGACCAGGACGCGGTTCCGATCGTTGATCGGCGCGGTGTGCCGGAAGATCGAGGTCCAGATCTGTGTTTCTGTGAGCCAGTCCCACGCGCGCACGAACGCCGGGTCTTTCGGTGCGATGGTTTTCGTATCAGCCATGGTCGGTCAGGACTCGAGCGGCAACACGTGTGCCCCTTCTGGGCGTCGAGGCGCCCGTCCGGTCAGGCGCGAGGAGCACGCATCCCGGAAGTATGTACGCGACGAGCAACGCAGCCTGACGGGATGCATCGGCGACCAGAATGGCACAATGATTCCCGTCAGGGTCCTCAAATTTGGAGGAAGGACTCCGGGTCGGTCCACTGGCCCAGCTCTTCTTGAAACTTCTGGCTCTTGTCGACCAGGATCTGGCCGTCCTCCTGCCGTACGATGCGCGCCCGCTCTAGCGGCCGCGGCGCCGGCCCTTCGAAATTGATCCCGCTCGGACGGAACCCGCTGCCGTGACAAGGACACTTGAACTTGTTCTCCGACGACAGCCAGTTCGGAGTGCAGCCCAGATGGGTGCACACGGAAATGAGCGCGTAGAAGCCGGAGGCTTCTTGCGTATAGTCGTTATCAGTACGAATGATCCAGACCCCGAACTGGACCTTGAATCGCTCGTCGACCCCCTGGCCGAAATCCTCCGGGAACCCGACGGTAAACTGTTGCGGCGGTTCGTTGAGCACGTTCGGGAACATGAAGCGGCCGGTCGCGGCGAGACACCCCGCCGACGCGGCAGTGAACGACCCCCACGCGAGCCCCATCCACCCGCGCCGGCCCATCAGCGGCGATGTGTCGTCGTCGACCTTCGCTTTTGCCTTTGGCCTGGGTCGCGCCGCCGCGGTCGTGGTACGCCCGGCAAGTTTCGCGCCACTGGTCGCCGCCGCGGCAGGCGGCTTGGCCGCCGGTGTCGCGGCCACGGTCGGCGACGCCGGCGTATCCGCAGCGGGTGTGATCTTCGGTTCGTCAGCCATTTCTGTGTCCCATCATCCTGGACGCCATGGACGCCGTCGACACTCGCATCGGCACCGGCGCTACTGTCGTTCTGCGATGTCGCGACCGACCGGCGACCGCTCGAGCGCCTCGAGGGTTTCCATCGCCGCCTGTCGTACTTTCAAGCTCTTGTCCGCCGCAGCAAGATCGGCCACCGGCACCCGAAGGTTCTCACCGACGCTCATCGCGCCGAGCGCCGCCACCGCCCGTAACCCGCTGATCATCACCTCGCCCACCAGATCGACCGCGGTCTCCGACGGTGTCACCTGACGCGTGACGTAGTCCCTGTCGATCATGCGACGCAGTATCGTGGCGCCGCGGCCGTCGCCATGCCGCGCCAACGACACGGCGGCGTTCCACTGCACATCCGGGGTCGGATCGTCGAGCGCTGCACGCAATGTCGTGTGCGCCCCCGAGTCGGGCGTCACCCCCAACGCATAGACCACCATCTTGCGAACACCGGCATCCTGCGATTGATACATTCCGGCGATGCGCGGCACCACCGACGGGTCGCCGAGTGAGGCAAGGGCCCAGAGCACGCTGATGACTGTCTCGCTGTCCGGGTCGTCGAGGGCCTCGGTCAGCGCAGCCCCCGCGTCGGCCGGCGGAGACTCCAGTCGTCCGACCGCTAGCGCGAGATAGCGACGCACGCGCGGGTCGTCACCTTCCGAATCGGCAAACGCACGCACGAGCGCAGGGCCAAGTCCCGGAAACCTCGCCTCTGTCTCCTGCCCCGCCATGATCCGAGACAACTCGTAGGCAGCCGGCCACCTCCGGTCGCGTCCGCCGCTGCGTATGTCGTTCAGATACTCCTCGGGCGTACGCTCATCGACCACCATCCAGCGGAACCCGCCGTAGATCGCCACGACGACCGCCACCACTGCGAGAGGAATCAGGAAGAACTGAACGGAAAGTGCAGGCGCGACCGCAAGCGGACCATCACTGCGCGCGGGCTCCCGCTCGCCGAGCTTTTGCATCAGTGCGCCGGGAAAGCCGTGAACGGCCGCTCGCCCATCTCGTCTTGATTTGTGCTTAAATTCACAAGCAGCGTCCTACGTACACATGGCTAAACACGGCCATCCTCGAACAACCTGCGGATGGTACTATGCTTCACCGCACGGGTCAAGCCGACCTCTCACGCGTTCGTCGCGCATTCCGCGGAGCATAGACTGGTGCCCGCCCGGGGTCTTCAGATCCTGGGCAGCGTCACGTCGCGCTGCGCCTGATACTTACCCTTCTTGTCTGCGTAGGACGTCTCGCAGGGTTCATCGCTCTGGAAGAACAGCACCTGCGCGATCCCCTCGTTCGCATAGATTTTTGCGGGCAGCGGCGTGGTGTTCGAGATCTCGAGGGTGGCGGTCCCCTCCCACTCCGGCTCGAACGGCGTGACGTTCACGATGATGCCGCAGCGCGCGTAGGTCGACTTTCCGAGACACAGCGTCAGCACGTCCCGGGGAATCCGGAAATACTCGACCGTCCGGGCCAGCGCGAACGAGTTGGGCGGGATGATGCAGACATCCGCCTGGACATCGACGAACGAGCGCGGGTCGAAGGCCTTCGGGTCGATGACGGTGTTGTTGATGTTGGTGAAGATCTTGAATTCGTCCGCCACCCGGATGTCATACCCGTAGGACGACAGACCGAACGACACGACGCCCTCGCGCACCTGACCCTCGACGAACGGCTCGATCATCCCGCCCCGGGCCATCTCTTTGATCCACCGGTCCGACTTGATGCTCATCGCGTCAGCTCGACGCCGCGGAAGAAATAGCCGAGCTCGAACGCCGCCGTCTCCGGCGCATCGGAGCCGTGCGTGGCATTGCGCTCGATCGCGTTCCCGAACTGGCGCCGCAGGGTCCCGTCGTCGGCCTGTGCCGGGTCGGTGGCCCCCATCAACGCCCGCCATCTGGCGATCACGTCGGGCGCCTCGAGCGCCAGCACGACGGCCGGTCCGGACGACATGAACGTCGTGAGACTGTCGAAGAACGGACGCTCGCGATGGACCGCGTAGAATCCCTCCGCCTCGGTCTTGGTCAGCCGCACCAGCCGCATCCCGATCACGCCGAAACCCGCCTCCTCGATCCGCTGCAGAATGGCTCCAGTATGGCCGGCGGAGACGGCGTCCGGTTTGATGATCGCGCATGTGTGTTCCATACGTGTCCACGCACCGTCGCACACTGCGGGCTCGGTGAGCGCCGGCGCCCCACTGTCTCGCACCGACCAATCAGGCCGTACCCGACCGTCTCGACCCGCACGCGTGCGGTAGGCGGCGGACCGCACACCGACCGCACCCTCTCCCGATGGCCGCCAGGCACAGGACCTGGGTTGTGTCGCTCCTACGCGAGGCTGGCCATGATCTCGTTCAGCACAGATCGCGGAGGCCGCACCTGATCCTCCGGCAGCGAGGCCAGCGGCTCGTCCACCAGGTTCAGCGTGGTCAGGAAGTCGTCGGTCATCGGCGCCACGTAGATGAGACCGGTCGCAAACTCGCCGCGCTCGTGGGTCTCGTGGAGCACCCGCAGCGCCTGCATCTTGTCGGTCGGGTCGTAGCGCTCGTCGAGTTTCTTCAGGTAGAGCCGCGACCCGTCGTGGAGCGTCACCTCCTGGGTCTCGCCCGGCTCGTAGTCGACGGCGATGTCCTCGAAGTACGGCACGAAATCGAGCTCCTCCAGCGGGTCCTCGTGACTCTTCGCATACGCATAGCTCTTGGTCGACCCTTCGTGGTCGTTGAAGGTCACGCAGGGCGACAGCACATCGATCATCGCCGTGCCACGATGACTGATCGCCGCCTTCAGGATCGCCGTCAGCTGTTTCTTGTCGCCGGAAAATGATCGCGCCACGAAGGTCGCGCCGAGCTGGATGGCGAGGGCGCAGGTGTCGATGGGCGGCAGCTCGTTCACCACACCGGTCTTCAGTGTGGACCCGACATCGGCGGTCGGCGAGAACTGCCCCTTCGTGAGACCGTAACACCCGTTGTCTTCGATGATGTAGATGATCGGTAGGTTCCGCCGCATCAGATGAATGAACTGGCCGATGCCGATCGCCCCGGTGTCACCGTCACCGCTGACACCGATCGCCACAAGGTTCTTGTTGGCGAGCAGCGCACCGGTGCCGATCGACGGCATCCGGCCATGCACCGCGTTGAAGCCGTGGGCGGACCCGAGGAAATACGCCGGGCTCTTACTCGAGCAGCCGATCCCAGACAGTTTCACGACCTGGGTGGGCTCGATGCCCATCGCGAAGCAGGCATCGATGATTCTCTCCGAAATGGCGTTGTGTCCGCACCCGGCGCACAGCGTGGTCTTGCTGCCGCGGTACACGGGAAGCTCGAGTCCGAGCCTGTTGGTCTTCTTCTTGGGAGTTGGTGTCGCTGTTACCACAATACGTCCTTCGCTGTTCGTCGTGCGTTGCCTGTGCTAGCGACGCCGCGTCTCACACCGCCCAGACACCGGACGACGCAGCATCGCTAGGCTCCTTTGCTCACAGCCCCGCTACGCGGGGGCGAGACATCTCCTTGTGTCACAACACCTCGCTGCACATGTCACCCTGTCGCCCATCGGAGATGTCTCGTGACGCCGCGTCTCACACCGCCCAGACAACGGACGACGCAGCATCGCTATTCGCCGCCGACCCCCGCGTCGTGCGGAATCACCCCGTCGGCCGCCGAGTAATGGACCCGGTAGCCCTCCTGCACCAGGATGTCGTCGGTGATGGTGCGGGCGTCGATCGGGTCGCCCGAGTAGTGCAGGATGCTCCGGAGCCGTCCCGACAGCTCGGCTCGCAGCTCCAGCCGCATCAGGATGGCCATCTGCGCATCCCGGTTCTGCTCGACCACATACACGCGGTCGTGGCGCTCGATGAACGACGCCAGCGCAGGTCGGAACGGGTAGGCGCGCAGCCGGTAGTACGAGGTCTGCACGTCCGCCTCGTTGCGGAGCTGATCGCGACTCTCGACCACGGCCCAGTGCGTGGTGCCGAAAGCGATGATTCCGACCTTCGCCTTGCGATTGATCTCCACGACCGGCGCCGGCATCCAGTTGCGAAAGGTCTCGAACTTGCGCAACAGCCGGTCGACGTTCTTCTGATAATCGTCGGCCCGTTCGCTGTACTGCCCCCACTCGTTGTGACCCGATCCCCGGCAGAAATAGGCTGGCATCGAGCTGCCGGGCACCGACCGGTACGGAATACCGTCGCCATCCACGTCGCGATACCGTCCGAACTGCCCGATCCGATCGAGGGTCGCTGCGTCGAGCACTTTGCCCCGATCCATCGGTTTGGTGGGGTACGCGAACGTGGGAGACATCCACGTGTTCATGCCGAGATCCAGATCGCTCAGCACGAAGACAGGTGTCTGAAACCGCTCAGCCAAATCGAACGCGTTGATCGCCATCGAGTAGCACTCTTCCGGCGAGCACGGGAACAGGAGCGGATGACGGGTGTCCCCGTGGGACAGGAATGCCGTTGTCAACACGTCACCCTGCGCGGTGCGTGTCGGCAACCCGGTCGACGGCCCCACGCGCTGGATGTCGAAGATGACCGCCGGGACCTCGGCGTAGTACGCGAGACCGGTGAACTCGCCCATGAGCGAGATCCCGGGACCCGATGTCGCGGTCATCGACCGGGCGCCCGCCCAGCCGGCGCCGATCGCCATCCCGAGCGCCGCGATCTCGTCCTCCGCCTGCACGACGGCGAAGCTGGCCTTGCCCGTCTCCTTGTCGACCCGATACTTGCGGAGATAGTCGATCAGCGTCTCGCAGAGCGACGACGATGGCGTGATCGGATACCAGGTGACGACGGTCACGCCCGCCATCAAGCAGCCGATGGCGGCGGCGGCATTGCCGTCGATCAGGATGCGCCCCTGGTTCTCGTCCATCGGCTCGATCCGATACGGGTCTCGTTTCTCCAGATGTTGTTCCGCGAACGCGTAGCCGGCATCGAGCGCCGCCCTGTTGATGGCCACGACCTTGACCTTGTTGCCGAAATGCTTCCGGAGCGCGACCTCCATCTGGTCGATCTCGACCCCGAGCAGCCGCGACAACACGCCGTCATAGATCATGTTGCGAACACGACGGCGCAACGTGACCTCCCGGGTCACGTCGCCGACGAGCGTGTTGAACGGCACCGGATAGAACACCAGGTCGCTGCGCACGCTGTCCAGCTTCAGCGGCTCATCGTAGACGACCACGGAGCCCGGATCGAGATTGAGCACATCCTCCCGCGCCGTCTCCGGATTCATCGCCACGAGAATTTCAGTTTTCTTCTTCCACCCGACATAGCCGTCCTTGTTGGCCCGGATCGTGAACCAGGTCGGCAGACCGGCGATGTTCGACGGGAACATGTTCTTGGCCGAGACAGGAACACCCATCTGGAAGATCGCGCGTAGCAGTACCAGATTCGCGGTCTGGCTGCCGGAACCGTTGACGGTCGCGACCTGAATGCTGAAATCGTTGACGACGGGTTCAACGGATGATGTGGTTGGACGCTCTTCGACGGCGACGTCGGACGCGGGCATGCAGAGTCCTCAGGGTGACGCGGTGTTGGGTTGGTGGACTGGAGCCATACGGTGTTCTCTATCGGAACAGGCAAAACCGGTCTATTGTATCACTGTCCCCGAGGTTTTCCTGAGCGGAACAGGTTGATCGCCCGAAGGCAGGACCGTTTCGGTCATATGCCTGACTACCAGCGACGCCGCAGCTCAACGCGACGAGCGAAGACGGCGCCTCGCTCGCCGACGCTGTTCCGACAGTACCGCTACGCGGGGCTAGCAGTCCGTGGTGAAACCCCGTGTCGCACCGAGAACGGCGATGCGCCCGGCTGACAAGGCGTGCCGAGGGAGAATACCGGCCTGTATTCGACCGAGAAACAACGCCGGCAGCCGGGATGCAGCGCCGTTCGAATGCAGCGGGGCTTTCACCATGGGCTGCTAGGAGTCCGTGGTGAAACCCCGTGTCGCACCGAGACCCGGCGCCCGAGAAAAGCCGCGTCCGCCCAGTACCCGGCCTCACGAGGGAACATCCCGGCAGTCTGTGACCGAGGCAGAAGGCAGTCAGCCGGAATGCAGCGCCTGTCGCCTGCAGCGCGACCCTCACGACCAGCTCCGACATATCGTGTCACCCGTACGACATGTCCAGGCCTCAGACCGTATCCGGTGCGATGGCGGCGGCGACCGCCGTGCCGATCTCGGACGGACTCCGTACCACGATGACCCCGGCGGCCGACAGCGCCGCCATCTTCTCCGCGGCCGTGCCCTTTCCCCCCGAGATAATGGCCCCGGCATGTCCCATCCGGCGACCGGGCGGCGCCGTCTGGCCGGCGATGAACCCCACGACCGGCTTGCGCACGTGGTCACGGATGAACGCAGCGGCCTCTTCCTCGGCGGTGCCGCCGATCTCACCGATGAGCACGACCGCCTCGGTCGCCTCGTCCTGCTCGAACAGCCGTAGGGTGTCGATGAAGCTCGTGCCGATCAAGGGATCTCCACCGATTCCGATGCAGGTGGTCTGCCCCAACCCGAGCAGCGTCAGCTGGTGAATCGCCTCGTAGGTCAGCGTCCCGCTCCTCGACACGATGCCAACCCGGCCCTCGTGGCAGATGTGCCCGGGGATGATGCCGACCTTCGCCTGGCCCACCGAGATGAGACCCGGGCAGTTCGGTCCGATCACACGGCTGTCCCGGCCGTCGAGGAACCGCAACGCCCGCATCATATCCAAAGTCGGAATCCCCTCGGTGATGCAGACGATCAGCGCGATCCCCGCGTCGGCAGCCTCCATGACCGCGTCGGCAGCGACCGCGGGCGGCACGAACACGACCGACGTATTCGCGCCGGTCTCCCGCACGGCCGACTCGACCGTGTTGAAGACCGGAACGCCCTCGTGGGTGGTGCCGCCCTTGCCCGGTGTCACGCCCCCCACGACCGCGGTGCCATACTCGGCAGCCTGCCGCGCGTGAAACGTGCCCTCGCGGCCGGTGAGCCCCTGGACGACCAACCGCGTCTGTGTGCCGATCAGTACCGCCATGCGAAGGCCCCGTCCTAGCTCGCCGCAAGCGCGACAACCTGTTGTGCCGCCTCACCCATGTCGTCAGCCGTGGTGAAGTTCAGCCCGCTGTCACGTAGCATCCGTCTGCCCTCGTCGACGTTCGTGCCTTCCATCCGGATGACGACCGGCACGCTCACCCCGAGCTCCGTGACCGCGGCGATGACCCCTTCGGCCAGCACGTCGCACCGGAGGATACCGCCGAAGATGTTGATGAGCACCGCGCGCACCTTGGTGTCCGACAACAGAATCCGGAAGGCATGGCGAATCTGCTCCGCGTTGGCGCCCCCGCCGACATCGAGGAAGTTCGCTGGCTCGCCGCCGGCCAGCTTGATGATGTCCATGGTGGCCATGGCGAGACCGGCGCCGTTGACCATGCACCCGATGGTGCCGTCGAGCCGGATGTAGTTGAGCGCATGTCTGGACGCCTCGACCTCCAGCTCCTCTTCTTCGGCCAGGTCCCGCAGCTCGCCCAGCTCCGGATGCCGGAACAGCGCGTTGTCATCGAGCGTCACCTTCGCGTCGAGCGCCAGGACGTCTCCGGCCGCCGTCACCACCAGCGGGTTGATCTCGATGAGGGACGCGTCCTCGGCCTGGAACGCCGCGCAGACGCGCTGCATCAGCGACGCCGCCGCGCGGGCTGCTGACCCAGTCAGACCGACGGCATCGGTCAGACGCCGCGCCTGGAACGCGGCGAGCCCGATACCGGGGTCGATCTGCACCGTGTGGATCAGCTCCGGTGTCTGGGCCGCCACCTGCTCGATCTCCACCCCCCCGGCGGCGCTAGCCATCAGCAGCGGCTGCTGCGACGCCCGGTCGATCACGAGACCGAGGTAGAGCTCGCTGGCGATCTCGAGTCGCTCTTCGACCAGCAGCCGGGACACCACCTGCCCGCGCGGACCGGTCTGCGCGGTGACCAGCGTCATCCCGAGCATCTCGCCCGCGATCCGCGCTGCGTCCTCGGCGGTGTCTGCCAGCTTGACGCCGCCGCCTTTGCCGCGTCCGCCAGCGTGTATCTGGGCCTTCACGACGACCCGCCCACCGAGACGGCGTGCGACAGCCCCGGCCTCGGCGGCCGAGCGGACCGCCTCACCCTGTGGCGTGACGACGCCGTGCCGTGCGAGCAACGCTTTCCCTTGGTATTCGTGAATCTTCACAGCCCTTGTGCTCGCTGCCCGGTGTCTACAGGTCCAGTGCGCCGACGAGCTCCTTGACGGACGCCGCCGACTTGTCGAGCGCCACCTGCTCGTCGGCTTCGAGACGGATCTCGATGACCTGCTCGGCCCCACCTGCACCCAGCTTCACCGGCACGCCGACGAACAGATCACGGATGCCGTACTCACCCTGCAAAAAGACCGCGCACGGCAAGATCCTCTTCTTGTCCTTCAGGATCGCCTCCACCATCTGGACGATGGCGGAGCTGGGCGCATAGTACGCGCTCCCGGTGCCCAGCAACTTGACGATCTCCGCGCCGCCGTTCGCCGTGCGGGTGACGATCGCGTCGATCGTCGCCGTATCGAGCAGCTCTGTGATCGGAATACCGGCCACCGTGCAGTAGCGAGGCAACGGCACCATCGTGTCCCCGTGCCCACCCAGCACGAACGCGTGGACGTTCTCGACCGACACCTTCAGCGCATCGGCGATGAAGGTCCGCATCCGCGCCGAGTCCAGCACACCGGCCATCCCCACGACTCGTTCTCGTGGAAAGCCGCTTTCGCGGTAGACCACCTGGCACATCGCGTCCAGCGGATTCGTGACCGGGATGCGGTCCGAAAAGCCATGGTTAAGGCCATGGAACCCGTGACTCAAAAAATCTCGCCGCGTGAGGTGTATTACGCACAGTCCTACGACCCCAATCTGGCAAGGGGGGGCGCAGGCTGGATGTGGTACATCCGGATGGCCCTCGACCGTGAATCC
>JADFPE010000073.1 GCA_022562495.1 Acidobacteriota bacterium | reverse complement strand
TGCACGTGCTCCGGCACACGTTCTGTTCGCACTTGGCGATGCGGGGGGCGCCGGCACGGGCCATCCAGGAGCTGGCCGGTCACGCCGATCTGGCGACGACCCAGCGGTACATGCATCTGAGCCCGGCCGCGATCGACGCGGCCATCCGGCTGCTGGATCAGCCAGCCCCGGATCCCACACGTGGAGACATCGTGGAGACGGCCGAGGGCCGATCCGGAAACACAGGCGTGACAACACCTTACAAGTGAAGGCCCTGGGCCTATAGCCCAAAGCCTAAAGCCAACGATGCGACCGCCAAGCCCATAGCCAAACGATGCGACCGCCGCCCGAGGTGTCGGCGCGGTCGTTTCCCTGTCGTTCCCCCTGCTATGAGTGCCCCAGGACCGGGTGCGGGGTGTAAAGCTCTTCGAGCAACACGCACTCCGCGTCATCCAGCTCGATCTCGAGCGCGGCCACGAGCTGGTCGAGCTGCTCGAGCCGCGACACCCCGACGATCGGCGCTGTCACCCCGGGCTGACGCACCAGCCAGGCCAGGGCGATCTGCGCAGGCGTCACGTCACGCCGGGCGGCCAGTTCGGTGACCCGCTCGACGATCTCGAAGTCGCGCGCCGAGTAATACAGCTGGTGGGCAAAATCGTCGCTCTGCGCCCGGTTGGTCGTCCCCCAGGCCTCCGACTCCGGCTTCCGCGTCCCGGCGAGAAATCCGCGCGCGAGCGGGCTCCAGGGAATGACCCCAACCCCCTCCGCTCGGCACAGCGGGAGCATTTCTCGCTCTTCCTCGCGATACACGAGGTTGTAGTGGTTTTGCATCGACACGAACCGGGCCCAGCCATGACGGTCGGCCGTGTAGAGCAACTGCGCGAACTGCCAGGCATACATACTGGACGCGCCCAGATACCGCGCCTTGCCGGACCGCACGATGTCGTTGAGCGCGTCCAGTGTTTCCTCGATCGGCGTCTCCGGGTCGAGACGATGGATCTGATACAGATCGACGTGGTCCAGCCCGAGCCGGCGCAGCGACCCGTCGATGGCATCGAAGAGATGCTTACGCGACAGTCCCCGATCGTTGGGGCCGTCGCCCATCGGGAAATGTGCCTTCGTGGCGACGACCACCTGGTCGCGCCGCGTCATGTCCTTGATGGCACGCCCCAGAATCTCTTCGCTCACCCCGAGCGAGTACATGTCGGCGGTGTCGAAGAAGTTGATGCCGTGCTCGAGCGCTCGCCGGAAGAACCGACGGCCCTCTGCCTCGGGCAGGACCCAGTCGCACCAGCTCGGTGACCCGTAGGTCATCATGCCGAGACAGAGCCGGGACACCTTCAAACCGGTGCGCCCGAGTGAAACGTAGTCCATGGCGACAAGAGCACTCTCGAGCTTCGGGGCTCGGGCTGTGTCGTGGTGGGTGCCCGGTCGTCTCGGGCGTCTCGTACTACCAATCCCGGATCCCCGATCCCGGATCCCGGCAGGCTGACGTTGTCTCAGCCGTGGCAATGAGGTTGTGGCTGGCCATCGTGCCCGGGACTCCACACCTGGCCGGGCGGACATCGGGCGTCGGTGAGCGGAGTCGACGTGGTGATACTGAGGACGATGGCGACCAGCACGGCAACGGCGACACCGACAATCACCATCCAGGCGGTAGGGCTCAATGCCTGCGTCTTGCGCTCACAGCACTGCTTGTATTTCTTGCCGCTGCCACACGGACAGGGATCGTTTCGACCGACCTTGCCAGCATGTACCACCGTCACGACCTCCTAGCAGTCCGTGGTAAAACCCCGCGTCGCACCGAGACGGGCGATGCGCCCGACTGACCCGGCGCGACGAGGGAGCATACCGGCGGTATTCGACCGAGGAGCAACGCCGTCAGACGGGATGCCGTGCACGTCGAATGCAGCGGGGCTTTCACCACGGGCTGCTAGAGAAGCTGCGCCCCAGCCCCACTCAGAGTGAGCCAGTATACTGCAGGAGGAGCGACCGCCAGGGCGGTGCTGCGCTTCCCACCGCCCAGACGATGGTCGGGCGCAGAATCGCTCGGCTGCCTGTGTGACAGCCCCGCGACGCGGGCGTGAGACATCTGCCCGCGGCGACAAGGACCTGGGGGCTCGAGGCGACGATGTCACCCGTGACGCTGTCTCTCCTCCGTTGGAACACATGATCAACGACGCACACTGTCACTTCTTCTCCTCGCGATTCTTCGCAACGCTCGGGAGCCAGACGACGCCCCCCCTCCCCGACGACCCCGCCGTCGCGATCCCCGAACGGCTGGGTTGGCAGCCGCCGGGCGACCCCCAGGCACTAGCCGACCGATGGGTCAGCGAGCTCGATACGCATGGTGTCGCCCGCGCCGCGGTGATGGCCAGTGTGCTCGGAGACGAGACCTCGGTCGCCGCCGCCGTGCGCCGGCACCCCGACCGGCTCGTCGGCATGACCATGGTGGACCCGACGGCAGCCGACGCGGGTACACGCGTGCTCCGCGCGCTGGGTGCGGACAGGCTCCGGTGCGTGTGTCTGTTTCCCGCGATGCACGGTTACGCGCTGGACCACGATAGCGTCGACCGGGTGTTCGCGTGTGCGGCTGATGCGGGCGCCGCCGTCTTCATCCACTGCGGGGTGCTGACCCTCGGCGTCCGACGCAAGCTGGGACTCGCGACCCGCGTCGACATCAGGCTCGGCGACCCGCTGGCGATCGTGCCCCTCGCGTCCCGATACCCGGGGGTGCCGGTCGTGATTCCGCACTTCGGCGCCGGGTTCCTCAGAGAGGCGCTGATGGCGGCCGACCTCTGCCCGAATATCTATCTGGACACGTCCAGCTCGAACGGGTGGCTACGATACCTCCCCGGGCTGTCGCTCGCCGACGTGTTCCGGCAGACACTCGAGACGCTGGGGCCGGACCGGCTGCTGTTCGGCACCGATTCGTCGTTCTTCCCGCGTGGATGGCAACAACCGGTCTACGACGCACAGATGTCGATTCTCGACGACCTGGGGATCGATGCCGCCGCCCGCACGCAGATCCTCGCGAGCAACTTCGACCGCGTGTTCGGTACCCCGTGACGAACCAGCAGTCCTTCATCTTCGACACCGAGCTGCGGCTCGTGGTGTTGACCGGCATCACGGTCCGCAGTCTTCAGGAGCTGCGCGCCGAGTTACCCCGGGTGCCAGGTTCGTCGATCTTCTTTCACATGCACCAGGAGTACCTTGCGCACGACTTTCAGCACTCCGCGCACTACAACGACTTCGCGCGCTGGGTGTCGCAGGCGTTGCGGGAAGAAGCCCTGGCCGAAAAGCTGGCGGCCATCGACCTGCTCGCCTTCACCACCATCAGGGAGCTCCGCGACGCCGTCATCGGGACGGTCGACGAGTATCTCAGTGAGCTGGATCGCCCCGGCTACGAGTGCCGCCCGGAGGAGGCGTTCCACTTCTGCCGGTCACGCAGCTTCGTGCTGCCGACCGGCATCGTCGCGGATGATGTCGACGATTTCTTCCGGAAGGTGGCGTCGATTTCCCACGCGTCGCTCTACTTCCACTTCTTCGAGGCCAGGCTGCGGCTGGGTCGTCGGACCAGCGACTTTTCTCGCTGGCTCGCCGACCGTGGACGGGCAGACCTCGCGGCGGCGATCGACGCGCTGAACCCTTACGTCTGCACGCTCGACGAGCTGCGCCGCGATATCGTCCAGCTCGGCACCGGCACCGCAACACCCACATGAGCCACCGTCTCGAGGACTACCGGCAGATCGTCGGGTCCCAGGTGATCGAAGAGCTCCTGCTACTGGCCGACCGCGTGCGTCACCTGCGGCTGCAACACATCAACTCGACGTCGGTGGGCGGCGGGGTGGCCGAGATCCTGACCCGCATGGTCCCGTTGCTGCGCGACCTCGGGATCGACACGACGTGGGACGTCATCAAAGGCAACCAGGCGTTCTTCGGCGTGACCAAGGCGTTCCACAACGCGCTCCATGGGGGCGAGGAGACAATTACCGAGGAGATGTTCGAGGTCTTCCGCGCCACCACCGCGATGAACCTGGCCGAGCTGGACACGTACGGGGATGTGATCGTGGTGCACGATCCCCAACCGGTCGGGTTGATCGCCAGGAAGCCGGAGGTCGGCGGACACTGGCTCTGGCGCTGTCACATCGACGTCTCGACCCCAAACCCGCGGGTCTGGGGTTTCCTGCAGGACTACGTCGAGCAATACGACGCCTCGATTTTCTCGATGCCAGACTTTGCCCGGCAGCTGGCGATCCCGCAGTATATGGTGCCACCATCGATCGACCCGCTCAGCGACAAGAACCGCGACCTGTCGGACGACGCGGTGCGGGCGGTCGTGGAGCGGTACGGGCTGGATCCGGACCGGCCGATCCTGACGCAGATCTCCCGGTTCGACCGGTTGAAGGATCCGCTCGGGGTCATGCGCGCGTACCGCATGGTGCGGCGGCGCCATGACTGTCAGCTGCTACTGGCGGGTGGTGGGGCGTCCGACGACCCGGAAAGCGCGGAGGTCCTGCGCGAGGTGCGGGAGGCGGCCGGCAACGACCCAGACATTCACGTGCTGGAGCTGCCGCCGTTCAGCGATCTCGACATCAACGCCCTGGTCCGGGGGTCGACCATCGTGATCCAGAAGTCGATCAAGGAAGGATTCGGGCTGACCGTGACCGAGGCGCTCTGGAAGAGGAAACCGGTCATCGGCGGCGCGGTGGGTGGCATCCGGCTGCAGCTCCTCAACGGCGTGACCGGGTTCCTCGTGCACTCGCCAGAGGGTGCGGCCAACCGCGCGGTCGAGCTGCTCGACAATCCCGAGCTCCGAGACGCGGTGGGGGCCGCCGGGCACGAGCACGTCAAGGAAAACTTCCTGACCACCCGGCACATCCGCGACTACCTGCTGCTCATGCTCGCCATGGAGCACGACGACACGGATCTGTCGGTGCTCACGGGCGGCCCGACGACCTGACACAGAACGCCAGCTTGCGCGACGGCGACAGGCTACGGGCGCTCGCAGCCCGCCGACGCGTCCGGCTCGTCCTGAGCAGAGCACCCGGGTGATCTTGTCGAAGGATCACGTCACCAGCAGCAGCTTGCCAATGTGGGTGCTGGCCTCCATCACGCGGTGGGCCTCGGCCGCCTGCGCTAGCCTCAGACGCTGGTGGATGACGGGGCGCACCCGTCCGGTCTCGAAGAGCGGCCAGACCCGTTTGCGGACCGCGTCGACCACCGCGGTCTTCTGCTCGACGGTACGCGCCCGCAGCGTCGAGCCGGTCACGAGCAGGCGACGCCGCATCAGCGTCGCCAGGTTGACCTCGGCCGTCGCACCGCTCATCAGCGCGATGATGACGAGCCGCCCATCGACGTTCAGCAGATCCAGGTTCCGCTGGAGGTAGTCCCGTCCGACCATGTCCAGGATGACGTCGACCCCGCCGTCACGTGCCGCCTCCCGCACCGCCTCGACGAAGTCGGTCTCCCGGTAGTTCACCGCCCTGTCCGCGCCCAGCGCCTCGCACGCGGCGCATTTCTCGGCGGACCCGGCGGTGACGAACACGCGTGAACCGAACGCACGCGCAAGCTGGATTGCCATGGTCCCGATGCCGCTCGACCCGCCGTGGACGAGCAACGTCTCGCCCGCGGTGAGGCGTCCCCGCTCGAACACATTGGTCCAGACCGTCAGTACCACTTCGGGTAGCGCGGCGGCGTCGACGACATCGATGCCACCAGGCACCGGCAGGCACAGCGGCGCAGGCACCGCGCAGTACTCGGCGTATCCGCCGCCCGCGAGCAGCGCGCAGACCGCATCGTCGACACGCCACCCGGACACGGCTTCCCCCACCGCCGCGACCGTCCCCGACACCTCCAGCCCCAGCACGTCGGACGCCCCCGGCGGCGGCGGATAGCTGCCGCGTCGCTGCATCACGTCGGCACGATTCACACCGGCGGCCGCCACCCTGATGAGCAGGTCGCCCGCACCGACGGGCGGCACGGCCCGCGTGCCGATGACCAGCACCTCAGGCTCACCCGGTTCGGTGATCTCGATCGCCCGCATCGTCCTCGGAATCTGCATGATCCTGTCGACCCGTGGCGGTCACTCGAACCCGGCGACGCCCTCCGGCCTCTTGGGTCTCTAGTATAATCACCCCACTTCGACAGCCGCTCCGGCCGACCCTCGGCGCCTCATCTGCACATGGCGGTCAGCATCAAACGCATCAGGCTCTGGCGCACCGACGTCCCGAGCCGTCCCGGCGCACTCGCCGAGGCGCTCGAACCGCTCGCGCAGGGCAACGCGGACCTCAAGGTGGTCCGGGTGCGCACCACACACGCGGGCGCGGGACGCCTGACCATCGAAGTCTACGGCGGGGAGGGCAAGCGAGCCGCGATGGTGGCGCGGGCCGCCGGCTTCAGTCTGGTGCCGTCGACGACCGTGCGCCTCCAGGGAGACAACCGGCCCGGGCTCGCATACGCGGTTGCCAACGCCGTCGCCTGGGCCGGCATCGGGGTATGCGACCTCGACGCGGAGGTCGTCGGCAAGCGCTACTCCGCGATCCTGACGTTCAACAGCGAGGCGGACGCGGAAAAGGCGGTCGGCGTCATACGCAAAGTCACCCGTACCGGCGCGGCCCGGAACCGCCGGACGCGGTGAGGGTCCGGTCAAGCGTCATGCGTCTCCTCGTGATCGGATACGGTCGGATGGGCAAGCTGGTCGACCAGCTCAGTGAGTCCTACGGCTTCGAGGTGGCGGCGCGGCTCGATCTCGACGACAACCATGACGGCGCCGGCATCACGGCTGATCGGATGCGCGACGTCGATGTGGCCATCGACTTCTCAGCCGCCGACGCCGTGGTCCACACCCTGCCCCGACTGGCGGAGCATGGGGTCAACCTCGTGGTCGGCACCACCGGGTGGATGACCGAAGAGCCCGCGATGCGGAAGATCGTGGAGGACGCCGGGATCGGCGTGGTGGCCGCCGCCAACTTCTCCCTCGGGGTCAACCTGTTCCTGGACCTGACGGCCCACGCGGCGCGGCTGTTCGAGCCGCACGAGGACTTCGGCGCCTGGATTCACGAGCTCCACCACGCCGCCAAGATCGACGCCCCGTCGGGCACCGCGCTCGCCCTGCAGCAGGAGATGGCGCGACACGGATACGCCCGGACTATCGACATGGCGTCGACGCGGGTCGGTGCCGCCCCGGGCACCCATACGGTCGGGTTCGACGGCCCGAGTGAGACGATCGTCCTGACACATACCACGCGAGACCGCGCCACGTTCGCGCGGGGCGCGCTCGAGGCGGCGCGCTGGGTGCAGGGCCGGCACGGATGGTTCTCGATGCGCGACGTCCTCGGATTGGCTCGTGAGGCTACGCCTCGAGCCGAGGAGCAATGACACAGAACTGGTCCGGATGTGGAACGGCACTGGTGACGCCGTTCACGGCCAGTGGGGCCGTGGACGAGCCGGCGGTGCGGCGTCTGGCGGCGCGCCAGATCGACGCGGGGATCCACTTCCTCGTCCCGTGCGGCAGCACCGGCGAGAGCCCGACCCTCTCGCGCGCCGAACAGCGGCGCGTGGTGGAGCTGGTCGTGGACACGGCGGCCGGGCGGGTGCCCGTGCTCGCCGGGGCGGGCGGCTACGACACTCGGGGTGTGATCGAACTGGTCGCCGACCTGCGACGCGCCGGCGCGAATGGCATCCTGTCAGTCACTCCGTATTACAACAAACCGACCCCCGAGGGTCTCTACCAGCACTACCGGGCGATCGCCGACAGCACCCCGTTGCCAATCGTGGTCTACAACGTGCCGGGTCGCACCGGTTGCAACGTGGACGTCGACACGCTGTGTCGCCTGGCCGAGATCCCGAACATCGTCGGGGTCAAGGAGGCCTCGGCGAACATGCCGCAGATGTGCGAGATCTGCCGCGCGGTCCCGACCGGGTTCAGCGTGCTCTCCGGCGACGACCTGTTCACGGTGCCGCTCCTGTCCATCGGCGGCTCGGGTGTCATCTCGGTGGTCTCGAACGAGGTGCCGGAGGAGATGTCGCGTCTGGTGTCGGTGGCGTTGAACGGCGACTTCGACACCGCCCGCCGGCTCCACACCCGGCTCCTCCCGTTGATGCAGGTCAACTTCATCGAGACCAATCCGATACCGGTCAAGGCGGCGATGGCGCATCTCGGGCTGCTCGAGCCCCACTATCGTCTGCCGATGGTCCCACCGCGACCCGACTCGCTCGTGCGGATCGTGCAGGTGCTCGACGAGCTCGCAGCCGGTGACGAAAGTTCCGCGTCGCACCGAGCCCCGTCCTGAGAAACGCCGCGGCCGGCCAGGACACGGCGCCCCGAGGGACAATACCGGCAGTCTTCGACCGAGGCGCCGCACCGATAACGGAGAACGCCACCGTGACCGCTGACCCTTCGTCGCTCGCGACGACCATCGAACGTCTGTACGCGGCCGGCGCGGACGCGGACCGCGACGAGGCCCGCACCGTCTTCGCGGCCTTCCGGAGCGAGCTGTCGTCAGGCCGCGTCCGGGCCGCCGTGCCGGACCCCGACTCACCCACCGGGTGGACGGTGAACGCCTGGGTCAAACAGGGCATCCTGGTCGGGTTCCGGTGCGGCGAGATCACGCCAGTCGCCGGACCGGACCCCCGGGTGCCGTTTCTCGACAAGGACACGCTGCCACTCAAGCCGCTCGATCCGTCGTTGGGGATCAGACTGGTGCCCGGCGGCTCCTCGATTCGCGACGGCGCGTTTGTCGGTGCGGGGGTGATCTGCATGCCCCCGATGTTCATCAACATCGGGGCGTATGTCGGCGCCGACAGCCTGATCGACTCGCATGCCCTCGTGGGGTCCTGCGCGCAGGTCGGTCAACGGGTGCATGTCAGCGCCGGGGCGCAGATCGGCGGCGTGCTCGAACCGGTCGGCGCGCTCCCGGTGATTATCGAAGACGATGTGCTCGTGGGCGGCAGCACCGGCATCTACGAAGGCACGGTCGTGCGGGCGCGTGCGGTGATCGCGGCCGGAACGGTGCTGACCGGGTCGACCCCGGTCTACGACCTGCCCCGGCAACGGGTGATCACGCCGCGCGACGGCTCGCCTGTGGTGATCCCCGAGGGGGCGGTCGTGGTGCCTGGCACGCGGGCGGTCACCGCCGACGCCGGTCGTGCGTGGGGGCTGTCGCTGGCCACGCCGGTCATCGTCAAGTATCGCGACGACAAGACCGACACCCGCACCGAGCTCGAGGCCTGGCTCCGGTGACAATATTCGACGTGGTCGGGCTCGCGCGGTCGCTGATCGACATCGACTCGACCACCGGGAGCGAGGGCCCGGTCGTCCGCTGGCTCGCCGCCTGGCTGCGGGCGCGCGGCTACACGGTCGAGATGCAACCGGTCGAGGGCGAGCGCGCCAATCTCTACGTGACCCTCGGCGACCCTGTGGTGGTGCTGTCGACCCATCTCGACTGTGTGCCCCCGTTCTTCCCGAGCCGCCAGGAGGATGGTCTCCTGTATGGACGGGGCGCCTGTGACGCCAAGGGGATCGCCGCGGCACAGGTCGGCGCACTCGAGCAACTGCGCGCTGCTGGAGAGACGCGGGTCGCGCTGCTGTTCGTGGTCGGTGAGGAGCGCGGCAGTCACGGGGCACACGTCGCGAACCGGGTGCCGCCAGGTTCCCGGTATCTGGTCAACGGCGAGCCGACCGACAGCCGGCTCGGAGCGGCGACACGGGGTGTCTGCCGGGTCAAGCTGATCGCCACAGGTCGGCCGGCGCACTCGTCGCACCCGGAGCGGGGCGAGTCGGCGATCGAGAAGCTCGTCGACGCCCTCGTGGCGCTTCGCACTCTCGATTTGCCGGTCAGCCCCACCCTCGGAGCCACCACCTACACGGTCAGTCTGATCGACGGCGGGATCGCCCCGAACGTGGTCCCTCCGCACGCGAGCGCCGAGGTCAACTTCCGCATCGTGGGCCCCGCGTCGGCGGTGCGGGCGGCACTCGAGCCGGTCACGGCGCTGGTCGAGATCGAGGATGTGGCCGAGGTGCCGCCGGTCGAGATGCTGACGGTGCCGGGGTTTGACACCGCGGTCTTCCCGTTCACGACCGACATCCCCTTGCTCTCGGCCTGGGGGCAGCCGCTGCTCTTCGGACCCGGGTCGGTGCTGGTCGCCCACACCGCCGACGAGCACGTGCGGGTCGACGAGCTCCGCGCCGCGGTCGGCCACTACACAACGATCGCCACGACACTGCTCGGCCGCGGCGAGGCCGATGGCTCGCAGTCCGTGGTGACAGACCCGCGTCGCCCAGAAGCCTGTCCTGAGTGAAGCCGCGTCCGGCCCCTGCGCGGCGTGACGAGGGAGCACACCGGACGGTGTCGACCGAAGAGCCACGCACCCAGCCGAGATATGTCGCCGGTCGAACGCAGCTGGACTCTCACCACGGACCAACCGTTCGCGTAAGATCATCCGAATGTCCCTGCTGTCACATCAGTCGGAAGAGGACGTGCCGTCCCGCGCGGGGCGTGTGGCGCTGATCGGTCTGATCGTCATCGGGTGCGGCGTCGCCGCCTATTTCTCGATGCCACCGGTCGAGGAGCCGACGCCGGTCAGCGCCACGGCCGACCCGCCGGCGCCGGCGCCGCCACCGTCGCCCGCCTCCGACCCGGACCCGGATCCGGTTGCGCCGCGGCCGGCGACCGAACCGGTGCCGGAACCGGCGGTGGCCGCCGAGGTCGCCCCGCCACCTGCCGTCCGGCTCGAACCGATCCTGCGGGTCGAGAGCGACGTGCCTGGCGCGTCGGTGTTCCTCGACCGCGCGTATCTGGGCTCGACGCCGTTCGAGACCACCGCGGTGCCACTCGGACCGCATCGGCTCGTCGTATCAGCGGGTGGCCACGACGGCTTTGCCAGAAACATCGAGATCGGCGATGAACCGGTTGTGATCGACGTGCGGTTCCTGGAGATCCGGCTCGACACCTCGGTGACGGTCGTGCACAAGCACCGATTCGGATCCTGCGAGGGAGTGCTCCACGCGAACCTCGACGGCATGCACTACGAGACCACCGACGACGACGCGTTCTCGATCCCGCTGACCGAGATCGATCGGCACGAGATCGACTACCTCGAACACACCCTGACGCTGAAGCATCGCGAGGGGCGCACCTACAACTTCACCGACAAGCAGGACACCGCCGACGCGCTGTTCGTGTTCCACCGCGACGTCGAGCGGGCGCGGACACGGCTGGCGGCGAGCGCTCGTGAGGCTCCGCCTCGCTAGCGCTCGCCGATCTTTTCTCAGAGCCCCGCTCCGCGTGGGCTCGCGACCCGCCATGAGACCTGGTCGGATGTCCAGACGTCGATGACCGCGCCCACTCGCTGTCCCTGGGCCGGTTCGGACCCGCTCTACGTGCACTATCACGACTGCGAGTGGGGGATCCCTGCCCACGACGACCGCCATCTGTTCGAGATGCTGGTGCTCGAAGGCGCGCAGGCCGGGCTCGCGTGGATCACGATCCTGCGCAAACGGGAGGGCTATCGCAAGGCCTTCGACGGCTTCGACCCGGCCGCGGTAGCGCGATACGACCGGCGCCGCGTGGCGCGGCTGCTCGAGAACCGGAACATCGTGCGAAACCGGCTCAAGGTCGAATCGACGGTCACCAACGCGCGAGCATTTCTGCAGATCCGCGACGAACACGGCAGCTTCGATGCCTACATCTGGCGGTTCGTCGGCGGCCGCCCGACACAGAACCGGTGGAAGCGTCTGCGTGCGATCCCGGCGGAAACGGCGGCGTCGCATGCGATGAGCACGGACCTCAAGCGTCGGGGGTTCAAGTTCGTCGGCCCGACGATCTGCTACGCCTTCATGCAGGCGACCGGGATGGTGAACGACCATCTGGTCGACTGTTTCCGCCATGCGCCGCTCGCGCGGGCAGTGCCACGTTGAGGCCCCGACCCTCTCCCCCTCATCCGACCTGCACGACGGCGCGCGTGCTACGGTGCCGGTCGAGCACCGCGCCACCGAGCCGCTTGCTGAGATACACCTTCGACTCGCGCGGGTCGTCGGGGTTGGGCTCGAACTTGATGACGTTGAACTCCAGGTGGTCGAGCGTGCCACGCATGTCGTAGAGCCGGTTCTTGGTCTTCACGACGACCTCGTCGAAACCGTTGTCGAGTGCCCACGCTTCCTGTTGCTCGGTGAGCGCCCGGAAAAACCCCTGCCCGCGCCAGTCCCGGCGCGTCCCGCCGATCCAGCAGTACAGAATCTTCCGGTTCTCGAACGCGACACAGTCGGCGAGCCGGGTCACCAGGTCGGTCAGCTTCGGGTCGGTCTCGCTGGCGCGCAGCTCGTGGGACACCTTGTAGGCGACCGGCACCACCATGCCCGGGTCATCCGGGAGCGGCGCCTCCGCCATCACGATCTGATGGTCGCGGTTGCCCAGCCGGGCCACAACCTCGGACGCAGTCTTGCGCCGGGGAAACTCGCCGAAGAACTCCTCGATGTACTGGATCTCCAGCGCGCCCTGCTGCAATCCGTATTGTCTGATGTGATACTCCATCGACGTCGCTGCGTCGACACAGATGGTCGGCCTGTGATCATACACTGTGGCCTCGGGCCGCTTGGTGGCCCATTGTGTACGTACGGCAACGAACCGCTTCGACGACGTGACTGAACCCACAGACGGCGAAGCCCTCCGGCTTCTCCTGTCTCCTGCCTCCTGCCTCCTGCCTCACCAGGGCACCCCATGGTGACTCGGATCGCCTGATGCCCGAGCTCCCGGACGTCACCGTGTATGTCGAGTGCCTCCAGACGCGTATCGTCGGGCAGCCGCTCGACCGGGTCCGGCTGGCCAGCCCGTTCGTGCTCCGCTCGGTGACACCGCCGCTCGCCGACGTCGAGGGCAGGCAGGTGCGCGGGGTCACCCGGCTCGGCAAACGCATCGTGATCGCGCTGGAACGGGATCTGTCGCTGGTGATTCACCTGATGATCGCCGGCCGGCTCCGGTGGCGTCACCCGGGCACCCCGATCCCGACACGGCGCGGGCTCGCCGCATTCGATTTTCCGACCGGCACCCTGCTGTTCACCGAGGAAGGCACGAAGCAGCGCGCGTCGATCCACGTGGTCGGCGGCGCCGCGGCGCTCCAGGCGCACGACCCGGGCGGCCTCGAGGTGCTCGAGGCCACCGGCGACCTGTTCCGTGACGCGCTGCTTCGGGAGAACCACACAATCAAACGCGCGCTGACGGACCCGAGGCTGTTCTCTGGAATCGGGAACGCCTACTCGGACGAGATCCTCCACGCCGCGCGTCTGTCGCCGCTGACGCTGACCCGGAGGCTGACGGAGGCAGCGATCCTGCGGCTGTTCGAGGCGACGCGGACCACCCTCGAGCTCTGGACCGACCGGCTCAGACAAGAGGTCGGCGCCGGGTTTCCGGAGAAGGTCACGGCGTTTCGGGACGGCATGGCGGTGCACGGCCGCTACGGCAAACCCTGTCCGGTGTGCGCGTCACCGGTGCAACGGATCGTCTATGCCAGCAACGAGGCGAACTACTGCCCGCACTGTCAGACGCACGGACGGCTACTCGCCGACCGCGCCCTGTCCCGGTTGCTCAAGCGCGACTGGCCACGCTCGCTGGAGGAGCTGGAGATGATGACCTCGTCGCGGCGGGAATGACGTTGCCCTCACCCCGGCTCTCTCCCAGCAGGAGAGGGAGACACGGGAGCGTGCCATCGTCAAGCGGACACCGGGCCGGTCTCGTAGGCCAGGGACGGCCCCAGCCAGCGCTCCACCTCGCTCACCTGCCGCCCCGCGCACCGCGCATACCGCTCGACCTGGTCGGCCCCGACCCGCCCGACCGTGAAGTAACGCGCCTGGGGGTGCGCGAAGTACAGTCCGCTGACGCTGGCGGCCGGTGTCATCGCGGCGCTCTCGGTCAGATCGAGCCCGATCGAGCGGGCGTCGAGCAGGTCGAACAGCTTGAACTTCTCGCTGTGGTCCGGACACGCAGGATACCCGAACGCCGGCCGGATACCGCGGTAACGTTCACGCTGCAGCTCCTCTGCTGACAACTGCTCGTCCCGACCGTAGCCCCACTGTCGCCGCACCTCGGCGTGCAGATACTCGGCCGTCGCCTCGGCCAGTCGGTCCGCGAGTGCCTTGACCATGATCGCCTGGTAGTCGTCGTGGTCTCGCTCGTACTCGGCGACGAGCACATCGACCCCGATGCCGGCCGTCACCGCAAAGGCCCCGATGTGGTCGAGCCGCCCGCTGTCGCGCGGAGCAATGAAGTCGGCCAGCGACCGGTTGGGGCGCTCGTCGGGCTGCACGTCCTGCTGACGGAGCATGTTGAACCGTAGCAACTCGGCGGCATCCGCACCGGTGTCCGTCGTGCCCGGTTCGAACACGATGATGTCGTCATCCTCGCTCGCGGCCGGCCAGAACCCGAACACGGCCCGCAGCGTCAGCAGACGCTCGTCGGCGATGCGCTGCAGCAGCGTCGTGCCGTCAGCGTAGAGATGCCGGGCCTGTTCGCCATACGCCGGATGGTCGAGCACCTCGGGAAACCGTCCCTTGAGCTCCCAGGCGGAGAAGAAGAAGGTCCAGTCGATAAACGGTCTGACCTGCTCGATGTCGATGTCGTCGAGTACGCGCCGGCCGAGAAACGCCGGCGTCGGGATGTCGGCGCTGGTCCAGTCGTCACGAAACCGGTTCGCCAGCGCCGCGTCATAGGCACGAAGCGGCTTGTCGCGGCGCACGGCGTATTGCGCGCGGAGCGTCTCCTGGTCGTCCCGATTGGCGCGGTCGAACTCGGCCCGCCGCGCCGGGTTCAGCAGGCTCGAGACCACGTCGATGACCCGCGACGCGTCCGGCACGCGCACCGTGGTCTGGTCGTACACCGGCGCAATCTTGACCGCCGTGTGCTGCCGGCTCGTCGTGGCGCCCCCGATCAGCAACGGACACTCGAACCGCCGCCGCTGCATCTCCTTCGCCACAAACACCATCTCGTCGAGCGAGGGCGTGATCAGCCCGCTCAGACCAACGATGTCGGCGTGCTCGTCGACCGCGGCCTGGAGGATCGTGTCGCAGTGGACCATTACCCCGAGATCCACGACGTCGTAGAGGTTGCACCGCAGCACCACCGCCACGATGTTCTTGCCGATGTCGTGCACGTCGCCCTTGACCGTGGCCATCACCACCGTGCCGCGTGAGGCCCCGGCGGTCCCGCTTGCCACCCGCTCCCGTTCCATGAAGGGCTCGAGATAGGCGACCGCCTTCTTCATCACACGGGCGCTCTTGACCACTTGCGGCAGAAACATCTTGCCGGCGCCGAAGAGATCGCCGACGATCTTCATCCCGTCCATCAGCGGACCCTCGATCACCTCGAGCGGCCGCCGGCAGGCCTGCCGCGCCTCCTCGGTGTCGACGTCGATATGGTCCACGATGCCGCGCACCACCGCGTGGGACAGCCGTTGCTCGACCGTCCCCTCGCGCCAGGCCAGGTCGACCTGCCGCATTTGGCCGCCACCCTTGACCGTGTCCGCGAGCAGCACCAGCCGCTCGGTCGCGTCAGGCCGGCGGTTGAAGATGATGTCCTCGACGTGCGTCAGCAGCTCCGGCGCGATGTCCTCGTACACGGCCAGCTGACCGGCATTGACGATGCCCATGTCCATACCGGCCTTGATCGCGTGATACAGAAACGCGGAATGGATCGCTTCCCGGACACCGTTGTTCCCGCGGAACGAGAATGAGAGATTGCTGACTCCTCCGCTCACAAGCGCGCCGGGGCAGGTCGCCTTGATGACCCGGATCGCTTCCATGTAGTTGACGGCGTAGTTGTTGTGCTCCTCGAGCCCGGTGGCGATCGCCAGGATGTTGGGGTCGAAGATGATGTCCTGTGGGTCGAAGCCGGCTGTCTCGGTCAGCAGCCTGTAGGCGCGCTGGCAGATCTCGACTTTGCGCGTGGTCGTGTCCGCCTGCCCCGTCTCGTCGAACGCCATCACCACCGCGGCGGCGCCATAGCGCCGCACCACCCGTGCCTTCTCGAGAAAACTGGCCTCCCCTTCTTTCAAGCTGATCGAGTTGACGATCGCCTTGCCCTGGACGCACTTCAGCCCAGCCAAGATGACCGACCACTTCGAGCTGTCGATCATCACCGGCACCCGGGCAATCTCCGGCTCGGTGGCGATCAGGTTGAGAAACCTGGTCATCTCCTGCTCGGAGTCGAGCATCGCCTCGTCCATGTTCACGTCGATGATGTTGGCGCCGCCGCGCACCTGGTCGACCGCCACGTCGGTCGCCGCGGTGACATCGTCCGACTTGATCAGCCGCGCGAACCGCTGTGACCCGGTGACATTGGTCCGTTCGCCCACCATCAGGAAGTTGCTGTCGGCCCGGACGGTCAACGTTTCGAGCCCGCTGAACCGTGAGGGGCGGGTGGCGCGCGCCGGCAACCGGCGCGGATTGACCCCGTCCACCGCCTTCGCGATCGCGCGGATGTGGTCCGGCGTCGTGCCACAGCACCCACCCACGAGGTTGACGAAGCCGCTCGTCGCGAACTCCCCCAGCAGCGCCCCGGTCTCGTCTGGCAGCTCGTCGTATTCGCCGAACGCGTTGGGCAACCCGGCGTTCGGGTAACAGCTGACGTAGCAGTCGGCCACCCCGGCCAGATCCACCAGATACGGCCGCATGTCGCGCGCTCCGAGTGCGCAGTTGATCCCGACGCTGAGCGGCTTGGCGTGGGCAATGGACACGTAGAACGCATCGATGGTCTGACCCGACAGCGTGCGTCCGCTGCGGTCGGTGATCGTCACCGAGATCATCAGCGGCAGCTCGATGCCCCGCTCGTCGAACAGGTCCCGGATGGCGACCAGCGCCGCCTTCGCGTTCAGCGTGTCGAATATCGTCTCGACCAGCAGCAGGTCGCACCCGCCGTCCACCAGACCCCGGGCTTGTTCGACATAGGCATCCCGCAGCGCGTCGAACGTGGTGGCGCGGAACGTCGGGTCGTTCACGTCCGGCGAGATCGACAGCGTCCGGTTCGTCGGCCCGATCGCGCCGGCCACGAACCTGGGCCGGTCCGGGGTACGCTCGGTCCACACGTCGACGGCGGCCCGGGCCAAGCGGGCGGCCTCGACGTTCAGCTCGTACACGATCGATTCGAGCGCGTAGTCGGACTGCGCAATGGAGGTGCCGCTGAACGTATTGGTCTCGATGATGTCGCTGCCCGCCTCCAGATATGCGTGATGAATCCCGCTGACCACGTCCGGCCGTGTCAGCACGAGCAGGTCGTTGTCCCCCATCAGGTCGCGTGAATGATCCGCAAAGCGCTCGCCGCGAAACGCCGCCTCGTCGAGCGTGTGACGCTGGATCATGGTGCCCATGGCGCCGTCCATGACGAGGATGCGTTCGCCGAGCAGGGTCTCGAGGCGGCGGCGGGTGGCGGCACCGTCCTGTCGGTCCGGCGTCTCGCCGGTCGAAGGCGTCGTTGGGTCGGTCATCATTGTGCGTGTCCCTTCGCCAGTGCTAGTGCGGCTTGGTACCGACCGCAGTCAACACACTGAACGGTTCGTCTCCGGGGTCGTCGGTGGCCGGCCGCACGACAACGTCGACCAGACCCGCCTGCCCCATCATCTCGGTGACCGCCTCGGTATCGAACCCGAGCCAGCGGTCGCCCAGACGCTCTTTCGTCCAGTCCTCGGCGTGGGCCTGCAGATCGAGCACCAGCACTCGGCCCCCGTCGACCACGACCCGTGCCGCCTCCCTCAGCGCCCGGCGCGGGTCACGAGCGTGATGCAGCGCCTGTGACAGCAGCGCGACGTCGACCACGCCCGCATCGAGCGGCAGCTTCTCGATCTCCCCCCGCCGCCACTCGACGTTCTGGACGCGCCGGCGTACCGCCAGCGCGCGGGCGCGGTCGAGCACACGCGCCGACCGATCCACCGCGATGACCCGGCCCGCCCAGCGGGCGACCTCGAGTGTCAGGTATCCCTCGCCGCACCCGAGGTCGGCGACCCTGAGCGGCGGCAAGAGTAGCCCGAGCCCCCGGGACCAGGCGGCCCAGCTGCGCCCCGGCACCAACTGACGCGCTGGGGTGCCGGTCGCACCGCCATGCGTCTCGGCGTTCTCCCGGCGTTGTCGCAGCACTGCACGCAAGCGGGCCTCATCGCGGCGCACCACCGCGTTGCGGCGCGCGCCCTCGAAGCGAGTCCGCAACAGCGTCCAGACCGGACCCAGCCGCGGGTCGTCATCACCCGGCGTGGCGCGAAGAAACGTGAAGCCGCCTTCCCGCTCTTCGGTCACGAGGCCGGCGTCACGCAGTAGACCGAGGTGCCTCGACACACCGGATTGGGCGATGCCCAGCACGGCGGTCAGCTCGCCTACGTTGAGCCGCTCCTTCGCGAGCAGCCGCAGCAACCGCAGGCGCGCCTCATCACCCAACAGGCGAAACAGCATGCTCGCCTCTTTCATATATGCGAATCTATATGTATGTATTCATTGTTGTCAAGACAGCGCTGGAACACAACAGCCACGTTCTTCGCGAGCGCCCAGCAGTCCGTGGTGGAGGGCGGGATGCGGCGGCGGTCGAATGCAGCGAACCTTTCACCAGGGGTTGCGTGGCCATGCCGGCTGTCACCTGGACGGCGTCGGACCGCGTCACGTTGCACGGCCACCGGAAAGGTTGCTAAGCTCGATTCATGCCTAATGGCCCGACCACACGAACGCCGGCGGCGATCGTCCTCGCGACCTGCTTCGCGGCGGGGGTGATCGTCGCCCAGCAGCCACAAACCCCGGTCTTCCGATCCGGCACCGAGATCGTCGACCTCTACGTCACCGTGACCGACCAGAACGGCCGGCTGGTGCCGAGTCTGTTCCAGGAGGACTTCGAGATCCTGGACGAGGGCGAGGTCCAGGAAATCGTCCTGTTCGAGAACGAGGTCCGGCCGATCACCGTGGTGGTGATGCTCGACACCAGCGCCAGCATGACACCCAGCCTCGACCTGCTGATGGCCGGAGCCGAGCAGTTCATCATCCGGATGCTGCCAGACGACCGCGGCAAGGTCGGCGCGTTCAACGATAAGATCCAGATCTTGCCGGCCGGGGAGTTTATCGGGGACCGCGACGCCTTGATCCGGGAGCTCGACCGGCTGCAGTTCGGCAACCCGACACGGCTCTACGACGCCATCGGCGCGAGCATCGACGCCCTGCATGGCATCGAGGGCCGAAAGGTGGCCCTGGTCTTCACCGACGGCGAGGACACCCAGCATGCGATCGGCTGGCGGGACGTGCTCGACAAGGCGCGGGTCGACGAGGTGATGATCTACACCATCGGCCTCGAGAGCGACTACTTCAACGGTGTGCGGCAGGTACGGAGCCGACCGGACGGCCGGCTCAAGACGTTCGCGGAGGAAACCGGCGGCGGGTATTTCGAGCTGAAGGACACCGACGACCTGGGCCCGACATTCACGCGGGTCGCCCAGGAGCTGCACAGCCAGTATGTGGTCGGCTTCGCCCCGAGCGTCCATGACGGCAAGCTCCACGAGCTCGAGGTCCGGGTCAGGCAGCGCGGGATGACGGCGCGCGCGCGCAAGACCTACATCGCGCCCAGCGCTCCGTAGCGCCATCCCCACCCCGCCGGGCGTTCCGCCCGACGGGTGGTGTCCGTGCGACGTCGTGGCCTGCCCGCTCTTACGCGATCATGGCGACGATGACGCTGACAGCCAGCAGCACACCGACGACCCACTC
>JADFPE010000305.1 GCA_022562495.1 Acidobacteriota bacterium | reverse complement strand
TCAGGCATTAGTCCCGCAGCCTGTTGTATGCGATTCGGTGTGAATTGTCCAGCATGAGAACCACACCCCGCTCGGCCATCCGCCAGGCGCCCGCGCGGAGCACCCACCGGGGCGACGCGCCGTGATCTAAGTGGTCCCGGTCATAATTACGGTAACGCACCGAGGGTGGCGAGGCGCCTGGCACTGCCCGAGCGCGGCATGAGAGCGCGGAATGAGTACGACGCCTCACAATGGGAACGTATTCTTGCGCGGACCCTAGGGCAGCGCAACGACGTACCAGTCGAGCCCCTCCTCGTCATCGACCCGTTGGCCGACCGCCTCGGCCGCCTGTTGATCGGGGTAGTGGCCAATCCGCACCCGAAACAGCGCCGGGTCCGCACCCTGCCGCCATTCGACGACGTAGGAGGCGTAGCCCGCATCAGCCAGGCGATCGGCGAGAGCGGTCGCGCTGGCATTGCTGGTCACCGAGGCGACCTGGATGGTGTAGGTGCGCTGCCGGGGGGTGTTGGCGGCCGTGTCGGTCTCGACAGGCAGCCCGTCGGACACCACACGCCGGATGTCCTCGTTCACGCTGACCTCGGGCTCGGCGTCTTCGACTGCGGCATCGGCGCTCGTCACGACCACGCCGTCCCGGTCGGTCTGTTCCAAGCCGTTCGACGTGACGCCGTCGACGACCTGCGGCGATCCGTCCGCGGACGTCAGTTGTCGGGTCGCGTCGAGGGCGACCAGCTCGTGCCCGTCGGTGGTCTGGACCAGCTCGGCGCCGGTGCGCTCGATGACCGCGGCCGGTTCGGCGTGGTCAACGGCCCCCGTGTCCACCGGCTCCACTGGTGCCACCGGCTCGCGGAGCCCGAGGTACAGCATCGAGGCGAACAGCGCCAGGCCGGCGATGATCACGACGGGCATGAGCTTCTGCCACCGGAGTCGCCAGGAGGGACGGTCCGGCACCGGCTCACGCTCGATCAGCGGAGATCGTGCACCGACAGCGCGCTCGAATGCCTCGATGGAGACGTTCAGCTCCTTGAACGTCTCGTCGTCTCGGGCCACGCTCCCACTGTATCGGGCTTGCCGGATGTCGGCAACGGATAACTCGACGGTGCGCGCGGCGCGCACGGGGCGCGGCCGATGCCGTGTACAGGCCGGACGCGGGATCGGGTGCGACCGGTCGCGGTGCGGCACGGGACGTGCGCCACGGGCTGCTAGAACCTGAAGAGCCTGTTGAACTTGATGACGAAGCCGCGGTTACGCAGCGCCGTCCTCCGGTCGGGGCGTAACGGCGTCGAATCACGATCCTCGGTGTAGACGACGAACAATTCGCTTCCCGGGCTGTACTCCCAGCGCAGACGCAGGTTGGTGCTGATGGTGTCGTTGGCGGAGTTGTACTGCACCAGACCGCTGAAGAACATCCGCGGGTTGAACGCATAGTTGACGCGGGTGACGGCCAGATTGGTGCGAAACGAGCCTTGCGGCGTGTCGATCCAGTTGAAGGAGATGCTCGGCTCGATCGACAGCCGCTGGGTGACCCCGATGCGCCCTTGCCGAAACCCGAGCGTCGTGATGTCGCCGGTGAAGTAGCCGCCCCGTTGCAGCGAGACCCGACCGTTGATCCGTCGCTGCTGTCCGAGTGCATACGACACCTCGACGTCGTTGAAGTTGTGTCCACCGACCGGGATCGTCACACCGGGGCCCGGCGTGAATGGCTCCAGCAGCAGCTCATAGTTGTCGTTGAGCGTCAGGCTGAACCGGTCGCTGTTCTCGAGCTCGGTCTGGAACCGAAATTGGTTGTGGCGCGTCTCGAGCAGGTTCGAGTCGGCCAACAAGATGTAGTCGATGCTGCTCTCGAAGCGGAACTGGCGGATCGTGTCAAACGACTGAGGGCGAGGACTGAAACGCCCTTGCACATAGGTGCGCCGGAAGTTGTCTCGTCTCAGAAAACCAATTTCCGGCACGAAGTTGTCTTCGACCAGGAGATGGTCGACCTGCAGCCCGTAGCGGTCGGCGCCATAGCCGAACCGCGCCTGATAGCTGGTGTTCGCGCCAGTCAGCCCCGGCGTGTCCGTCCTGGCGTAATAGCCAAGCATCTGGACGTTGTCGTAGAAGGCGAACGTCGCGTCAACTCCATAGGCCTGGCTCGCGCCGTCGCCGACGAGCGAGATCGACCGGTTCGTGAAGATGGCACCGACCCCGCTGCGGCGGAGAATGTCTCGCCTGATCCGGACGACGGTGAAGTTGGTCGACTCGGCCCCGGAATGCTGCTGGTCGTCGGTCTGAATGCTCAAGGCGCCGACGTCGAACTGACCGAGCTTGCCGGTGAGGCGGCCACCACCCAGGATCGGCACCACCTGACCGTCTTGCAAGCCGATGCGCCGGCTGTAGAACAACGTTGGCGCATTGCCGCCGCCAAAGAACCCGCCGCCGCCACCCCCGGGGCCGCCGAACCCGCCGCCGACGCCCCCGCGTGCGAAGTCGAAGATGCCGCGTCCCTCCAGAAAGAACTCCCGCTTCTCGGGAAAAAAGAGGCTGAAGCGGGTCAGGTTCACCTGCTGCTCGTCGACTTCCACCTGCGCGAAGTCGGTGTTGTAGGTGAAATCGGCCGTGAGGTTCTGCGTGAGACCGACCTTCACGTCGAGCCCGACATCGCCGTCGGCTACGCCGCCCGTCGTCGTGCTGGAGAGGGTGTCTTCGGTGTAACCGCCGATGGCGTACGGCTTGATTTCGATGTTGCGGCTGGCCGTCGGCGGTTCGATCCCGACCAATGTGCCCGCCGCCGACACGCGGAAGATGCCCGCCGAGCCGCTGCCACCGCCGGACGAGATCGGGAGCCTGGTGAGATACACCCACTCGTTCTTGCGTCGAATCGCCCGCCGCAGCTGCACGCCCCACAGCTGGTCCGGCCCGGACCGATACCGTAGGCTCTTGAACGGAATCTCCATCTCCACCGTCCAGCCGCCGTCGAACCGACCCGTGCGCACGTCCCAGACCGGGTTCCAGTCGGAGTTGGGATTGCCTTCGTTCGTGAACTGCTGGTCGGCGCGCGCCCCCAGGGGGTTGGTGTAGAAATTGAAGCCGTTCCGACGGTCGTAGAACGTATCGAAGAACACGGTGAACGTGTCGTTCTGTCGCAGCTGGCTCGTGTCGCGACGCATTTCGTTGGCGATCCACTCGCGCTCCGGCGCCGAATCCCAGACACGGGCGGAGACATACACGTTCGTGTCATCGAACATGATCCATGCCTCGGTCTTCTCCGTGGCAGGCGCGCCCTCCACCGGTACTTGCTGGATGAAGTCGGTGATCGCCGGCACCGTGTGGTACACGGCTTCGTCGAGCTGACCGTCGAGCTGGATGCCTGCGTCCAGCTTGATGGCCCGTACCGTCGCACGTCCCTGTGCGTCCCGCGTCACGACCTCGGGGGCCGACGGCGGGGGTGGACCATCGATCGCGGCAAGCAGCGCAGCCCCACCGACCGAGAACCCTGCGCTGGCCACGGTGCCAGCCGTCGTGCGGCCGCCCGGGCTCGACGCCGTTGGCGGCCCTCCGGCCGATGGGGGAACGACCGCGGCCGATGGTGGTGCCGCAGCCGGCTCCGACCCGGGCCGCTCAGCCTGGGCAGGTAGCGGGGCGGCTGCCACGCGCGGCGGCGGACCCGACAGCTCCGCCACGACGCGATCCTGCAGGCTGAAGAGATCGTCGAGCGCGCCGTCGATCTTCGCCGACCGGACGAGTGCGCCGGTCGCGACGTCGACGAGCCGCCCGGTGATCCGGATCACCGCGCCCACCCGCTGGTAGGCGCCGCTGACCACGTATCGTGCACCCAGACGGCGGCCGATCTCCAACGCCTCGGTCGCCGCTGCCCCGCCGCCTCCGCTGGCCTCTCGCATGGTCTCGGAGACCCGCGCGCGCGCAATGACCGACAACCTGCCTGGAAGTCCGGTCGCCAGCGATTCGGCGATGCCGGCGCCGATCCAGTCGTCCGCGGGGTCCTCTGTGAGGTTCGTGAACGGGATGATCGCCACGGTCTGGGACGGCGATCCGCCGGACCGGTCGGCGTCCTGCCGAGCCGACACCGGGATCGTCGACGCCAGGACCGCCAACGCCAGCACCGCCCGACACACGATCCGAGTTGGCACGTCTACGCAGCTCCGCATCAGTCTTTTCGCCAGCGCGCCGGCCTGTCGTCGGGCCGGGCCACAACGCTCTCCCCAATGTAGGATACGTCGAAGGCAGGCAGCCGTTTACGTGGGTCGGCGTGGCCCATGAGCGGCGCGGGCAGGAGTTGCGCTAACGCTCTGGGCCTATTTTGTTGTCGGGCGGGACCCGGGTCCGTCATGAGTCC
>JADFPE010000072.1 GCA_022562495.1 Acidobacteriota bacterium | reverse complement strand
AGTACTCCATCTCGGCCGCGAGCGACTCGTCGAGACGACGGGACCGCCACCCGCGCCCAATGCGTCGGAGCAGGCGCGTCACCTCAGGCCTCCTGCAGCACGCGCACGATGGCCTCGACCATCTGCTCGAAGTCGGCGCGCTCGCTGGCCAGCCGCTTCTTGCCCGCACGGGTGAGGCGGTAGAACCGGGCACGGCGGTTGTTGTCCGAGGTCCCCCACGAAGCCGTCACCCAGCCGTTGAGCAACAGGCGCTGCAGTGCCGGGTACAGCGAACCCTCGCCCACGGTCACCACATCGCGGGAGACGACCTTGAGCCGCCGCACGATGGCATAGCCGTGGAGCGGCTCGTTCACGAGCGTCCTGAGGATCAGCAGGTCGAGCGTGCCCGGCAGCAGCGCCGGGGCTGAGTTCGTCACACCCATGGGAAGTCCCCTTGTCTATCGATGGAAGTCTAGACATGAATGCCGGCTGCCGTCAACTCCCCTTGTCTATCGATGGGTCTGGCTCCGTCCGGCGTGTCGTGTTGCTGGGGCCGACGGGGCACGGGGGACGGCACAGCAGCGTGACGAACGGATATTGGTGACGGTCAATGGCCTCCCGGTCACTCAAACCGACCTCGAACAGGCGCAGGCCATCGCCCTGCGTCAAGGGGCCTCCCCACCTCCGCCATCTGGCGACGCTCCTCGACGAGCTGCACGTGGTGGGGGTCAGCCCGGAGCAACGCGCGCACCGACTCATCGTCGATATCGAGTGGGCGACCACGACCACCGGCGACCCGAGCTGTCCGTTCTGCGGCGGGCTCGACGTGTCCGGGCATGCGGCCGGCTGCGAGCTCGCCGACGTCAAGGCCACGAGATGGTTTTTAGCTAAACGCGTGTTTTCGGCCGGTCAGGAATCCGGTTTGAGGCCCGCCTGTAAGTCTGCAAGCGGCCTGCAATGTGCTACCCATACGCTACCCATCACCGCTATCTGGTTGACACGTTGTTTGGTTTGTCATTGTAACTACTGGTAAAAAAACGAATTAACTGGTGGGCCGCCTGGGGATCGAACCCAGGACTCCGTGATTAAAAGTCACGTGCTCTACCACTGAGCTAGCGGCCCAGGGAGGTTAGACGCGGCGATCTTTTCTGAGATCGCGCAGGTTCATACCGCTCCGGCGCAGGTGCTTGATCGACCTGCGCCGACCGGCCGTCCGGTGTGCCCACGAGTTCGTAGACAGGTAGACCTCCGACGCGTGCGTTTCGGTGGCGTCGAACGAGATCACCAGCCGGGGAACCTGCTGTTCGCGAGGCTGCATCTGACACCCTCGAGCGAAGACGGCGCAGCCTCGCGAGCAGAAGCGTTGCTGATGGCCCCGTTACGCGGAGCCGACACATCTCCGCGTGTCATGAACACGTGCGTCACACGTGACGCTGTCACCCGTCGGAGATGTCTAGTGCACCATGATCGGTACCGAGGCGACCGTCGTCCCCCATTCGAACCGGAGCTCGCTGTGTTCGATGTGCAGGGTCAGTTGCTCGGCGGGGGTGTCGAGCGTGCCGACCGTCATCGGGGTGCGCCCGAGGTTCCTCGACGCGTCATAGTCGGTGCCCCACTGCCCGGTCTCGTGATTGACGATCAGCTCGGTGGCGTCGCCGTTCGAGATGGTCCACAGTGTGTACTCGCCGGCCGGAACGTGTGCGGCGCCCAGCATCAGATCACGGTCGGTGATCAGGGTGGTTGCCTCATCGGCACCCAGCCGCCAGACGCGGCCGTCGAGCGGCTCGACCGAGTCGCCGACGGTCCGCCCCTTCAAGAACGGCCGACCGTAGGCGATCGTGATCGTGGCGCCGCTGACGTCCCACTCGACGCTGACATGCGGGCTACCCGCCCGTCCGTCATGAATCGGCGTCAGGGCGCCCCCGCCGAGCATCGCACCCGGTGCTGCCGCGTCGACCGGGGCCGCCGCGGGGTCGTGTGGGGCTCCGTCCTCGCCTGCGCCGCCACAGCCGGCCACAGTGATCAGGCCGATCACGATCACCACTCCACACGTCGACAACGACATCTGAGGCACCTCCAATCGCGCGCAGTCTCAGACTATAGCACTCAGGTTGTGGCTGTCTCAGGGAGACGCAGGGCAGCTGACGGTTCCCTGACACTGACCACCGCTACAAGATCTGCTGACCGAGCGCCGAGAGCGCGAGCTCGACACCGAGCTGTGCCGTCATGTTGTGAGTGTCGAGAATCGGATTGACCTCGACGAGGTCCAGCGCCCGCAGGCGGCCGGTGTCGGCGACCAGCTCCATCAGCATGTGCGCTTCGCGATAGCTCAGCCCTCCACGCACGGGGGTGCCCACACCAGGCGCAATCCCCGGGTCGCAGACATCGAGATCGAACGAGACGTGCAGATCGGCGTTGCCACGGAGGATGAGCGCCAGGGCCCGACGGGTGACCCCGGCGAGGCCGGCACGGTCGATGTCGCTCATCGTGAAGACATGGACGCCTGAGGCGCGGACGAGGTCCTTCTCCTGCTGGTCCAGACTGCGCACGCCGACCAGCGCGACCCGATCGGGCCGGACCGCCGGAGTGCCCTCGCCGATGGCCGCCAGCTCGGCCGGCTCGGGGCCGAGCAGGGCGGCCAGCGCCATGCCATGCACGTTGCCGCTGGTCGTGGTGGACGGGGAGTTCATGTCGCCATGGGCGTCGACCCACAGCAGCCCGAGCGCACGGCGCCGGCGGCGCGCGCGCGCCGCCGTGGCGGCGACCGACCCGACCGCCAGACTGTGGTCGCCGCCGATGACGATCGGCGTGACATCGTCCGCCAGCGCGGCCGCGGTGGTCTGATACACCTGCCGGCACACCCGCGCGATCTCCCGGATGTATTTCTTCTCTGGCTGACCCGGCGAGCGTGTTTCGCGCACTGGGTGGCGGAGGTCGCCCTTGTCGACGACGGTGTGGCCGAGCGCGGCGAGCCGGGGGCCCAGCTTGGCGATCCGGAAGGCCGATGGGCCCATGTCGACGCCGCGTCGCCCTGAACCGAGGTCGAGTGGTACGCCGACCAGTTGCAGGGCCCGTGTACGTGGCATCAGGGTGACGGAAATGGCATCGTCAGCGTGCAGTGGCGCGGCACTCAGCCGCCTTGACGATGCTCATAACATTCTGATAATATTTGGGTTCCGGCTCTTGAAGTACCTTCCCACGCTGCTCCCGCAGCAGAACATCGAGAGGAACGGGCGAGCATGAAGCGCTTCGACGTTGGGTCCAGGGTGCACGAACCGACATATGGGCACGGGTCCGTGATTGCCGTCGAAGATGCCTTCACTCGGATTCAGTTCGACGATAACACGGTCAGGAAATTCCTGACGAGTCTGGCCAAGATCGAGCCCTCGAGCGAGCCGGCTCCGGTGAAGCGTTCACGGGCGCGCGCCCGGAAGACCGCGGGGTCGACAGCCACGAAGTCCGCCGCGAAGAAGACAGCGAAGACGGCCAAGACGGCTGCGGACGCGTAGTCGCTTCTTCCGCGTATCCCGGCATCATGACACGCGCGGCGTCGTGGGGGAGGGCTGCGCGCGTTGCCATGCGACCACGGCACGCGCGGTCGCTCGCCCGTCGGCGACACAGTCGGGAATGCCGACCCCGCGGAACCCGGCACCCGTGACGAAGAGCCCGGGCAGTTGGCTGAGCCGGGCCTCGATGGCGGCGACCCGTTCGATGTGTCCGACGTCGTGTTGGGCGCTGGCGCGGTCCCATCGGTAGACGCGGGTCAGGTCGGGACGCCGGTCGATCTCCAGCAGTGCCGCGAACGTCGTGTGGGCCAGGTCGATCAGCTCGTCGTCCGGGCGCGAGAGCAGGTCCGGGTCGCGGGCGCCTCCCATGAAGGCCCGTAGCAGCACGTGTCCCTCGGGCGCGCGGCCCGCCCACTTCGAGGTGACCCATGACCCGGCCATCAGCGGTACGCTGCGCTGGATACGTGGCACGACAAACCCGGACCCCCGCATCGGCCGGTGCACCGCGGCCCGCGGGTAGGCCAGCAGCACGGTCGCGGTCGACCTGTAGTTGATCTCCGCACACAGTGTCGCGAGCCGGTCGTCGAGCCCGCGCACCAGGCCCGCCGTGGTATAGGCTGGGGTCGCCAGGATGACGGCCCGGGCCGAGACCGGGGGACCATTGGCGACTCGCACCGTGTAGGGTGACGGGCCGCTGAGGTCGAGGGCGCGTGTGCCGCGGAGGATGGCCGACTCTGGTAGGGTCGCCACGAGCGTCGTGACGAGCTGTTCGATGCCGCCAGGGAGCGACCGAAAGAGTCCGTCCGTGGGACGCGGCGCCGTCGCACGCGCCGCCCGCAGGGCGCGAATCACGCTGCCGTGGGTCTGTTCGGCCTCGACCAGCCGCGGGAACAGCGAGCGCATCGAGAGCCGGTCGACATCACCGGCATGGATGCCCGCCAGGAGCGGCTCCGCGACACACTCGACCACTTCACGGCCGAAGCGCCGTCGAAAGAAGGCACCGACCGATTCCTGCGTGGCATCGCCGCGGGGGATGAACACCTCGGCCGCCATCCGGACCTTGGCTGCCGGGGAGAGCAGGCGGCTCGTGACCCAGGGGGCGATGGTGGTCGGGATGCCGAGGACCGAGCCCTGGGGTATCGGCAGCAGGCGGTCGCGGAGTACATAGGCGGTTCTGGGTTCCAGCGTCGGCATCAGCTGCTGGCCCAGTCCCAGCTCTTCGCACAGCTGAATCGCGGCCGGCTTCTGCACCAGCAACGAGTCGGGACCGGCATCGAGGGTGAACCCATCCACCCGCTCGGTGCGGATGACACCACCCAGGCGGGACGCCGCGTCCAGCAGGGCGAAAGAGGCGCCGTGCTTGTGGAGCTCGTACGCCGCGGCGAGTCCGGCGGCTCCGCCACCGACCACGGCGGCGTCAACAATCGCCATTGGGAAGGTCGTCGCGCAACCCAGGTTGCCGAGCCGTCTCCACGCATGCCTCGCGGCGTCGAGTGAGACAAGACGGCCAGCTCGCGTTCACGCCGTTTGTTGGTGGACGAACTGGGTCAGGGTCCGCACGTGCTCGAGATCGGTGTTCGGGAGAATCCCGTGGCCCAGGTTGAAGATATGCCCGGGACGCCCGTGGGCCCGTTGCAGCACGTCGTAGGCGCCCCGCAGCATGCGCTCGATCGGACCGAGCAACAGCGTCGGGTCGAGGTTGCCTTGCACGGCGCGGTCCGCACCCACCAGGTCCCAACCGGTATCGAGGGGAATCCGCCAGTCCAGGCCGATCACGTCGCCACCGGCGTCGCGCATCGCGGGCAGCAGGGTGGCGGTGCCGGTGCCAAAATGGAGCGTCGGCACCCCGAGCGGCCGCAACGTCTCGAAGATCTTCTGCGTGTGCGGCAACGCAAACTCGCGGTAGTCCGCTGGGGACAGCGCCCCGACCCAGGAGTCGAACACCTGGACCGCCTGGACACCCGCCTCGATCTGCGCGCGTAGATAATCGGCGATCACAGTGGCGAAGGTGTCGGCCAGTCGGTGCCAGGCGTCCGGTTCGCCATACATCAACGCCTTGGTGCGGGCGTAGTTGCTCGACGGTCCGCCTTCGATGGCATAGGAGGCGAGTGTGAACGGCGCCCCGGCGAAGCCGATCAGCGGCACGCGGTCGGCAAGACGGATCCGGAGCAGGCGAATGGTGTCGAGCACGTGGACGAGGGACTCCCGGGGCTCGAACCGGCGCAGACGGTCGATCTGCTCCACCGACCGGATGGGCGGGTCGATGACCGGGCCCTCGCCCTTGACGAAGTCGAACGGGATGCCCATCGGTTCGAGGGGAAGCAGCAGGTCCGAGAAGAGGATGGCCGCGTCCACGTCAATCGCATCGACCGGTTGCACGGTGACCTCGGCGGCGAGCTCCGGCTGGCGGCAGATCTCGAGCAAGGTGTGTCGTTCCCGGAGTGCGCGGTAGGCGGCCATGTATCGGCCTGCCTGCCGCATGAACCAGACTGGCGTCGCATCGACCGGTTCGCGCCGGCAGGCTCGGAGAAAACGGTCGTTCACGCAGGTCCCCGTGAGGATGAGGCGACGGACTGTACGTCGTGCATGCCGTTAGTGTCCCGAGTCAGCGGGCACCGCGCTTCGGAGCATGTGTTCGCTGTCTGCCCCGGGACACTAGCCGTCCGTCAAGCCCCGAGCGAGGGCCACGAGATCATCCAACCAGAGCGGTTTGAACAGGACCGACGCGCCCAGCGACTCGATCTGTGACGTGGTGCCGTCGTCGACGAGGTAGTCGCCGGTCACGATCGCAACCGGAATGTGCCGCAGCGCCGGGGCCTCGCGTAGGTGCCGGAGGAATTGCAGGCCGCTCAGGATCGGCATCCGGAGATCCACGATGATCGCATCGGGCTGTTTGTCGGCTGCGACTTCAAGGCCGCCCTCCGGTGTCAGAGCGGCGTAGACCGTGAAGCCTTCGAGCCTCAACAAGCGCGAGAAGGTGTCGGTGATGCGCGGGTCATCGTCCACAATCAGGATTGCCTGGGTAGACTGCAGGGTCATGGGTACTCACACGACGATACGATTGTCCGGCGCGAAGGGCGGTCACGTCAAGCACGCGCCGTCGTCGCGGACCTGTTGTCATCCATGTTAGTGTAGACACCCAATAGCGAGTGTCGGTCTGACGTGACCCGGGGGGTGCTGATGCCCCAGGGTTTGGGTATTTGACCGAAGGAGACTAATTGAGCCCGATCCTGTTGCGACCGATTCGGGAACAGTTCGAGCACAACCGCGTGATTCGGTTGCTCCAGACCCGTCTGCGACGGCGATACCTGGTCGGGGTCAATCTCGAAGATGAACCCGAGGCGACCGGTGTGCGCTCCGGCACAGGTCTGGTGTACCCGGACCTGGTGCTCACCAGCACCACAGGAGCGAGGAGGCTGCATGGCGTCGTCGAGGTCGAGACGGCCGAGTCGGTCAACCATCTCGAAGCGATGACCGAGTGGGTGCACTTCGGGAAGGTGCGGGGGGCGTTCTACCTGTATGTTCCAGCCGGCGCGACCGACATCGCCCTGCAGCTATGTGAGGGATATGCGGTCGCGGTGACCGAGATCTGGAGCTATCACGCGGTCGGCGACCAGATGCGGTTCACAAGGACACACCGCTCGGCGCGGGCGGCGTCGAGGGCCGCGGCCGCCGCCAAGCGCGTGACCAAGAGCGCCAAACAGACGTCGAAACGAGTCCCGCGGGGGGCGGGGCAGCGGGCAGGCACGTCGACACCGCGGAACGCCAGGAGCGCGCGGCGTTCCCGCAAGACCGTCAAGCGTCCGCGCAAGACGGCGCAGCCTTCGGCCAAGACCGTCAGTCGGACGCCCAGGACCGCGAAGCGCGCGGCGAAGACATCGGTCGCGAAGGCGGCCAGCGCCACCAAGCGAACGGCCAAGAGCGCCAAGCGTCGTACCTCGTCAGGCGGCACGACCTCATCCCGCGCGCGCACAGCGGCCGCCAAATCGGCGTCGAAGACGCGTAGGCGATCGACAGCCGCCGGGACGAAGAAGACGGCCGCGTCCCGCCCGTTGCGGAAGCAACGCTGACGGGCGATCTGCACTGCCGGATGCCTTTTCTGCGGTTCTCCCGGGACAAGCGTGGCTACGAGAACACCTACCTGTGCCACACCTTCCGGCGCGGTGGGAAACCACAACTGCGAGTACTGTATTGGTTTCGGACGCCGGCCGACGTGAAGGTCGGGCGCCTGGCACTCGACCCCGTGGCGATCCGCGCCATCGAAGAGAACAACCCGACCCTGCAATTCGACTGGGCCAAGATCCTCAAGGTCAAACCACCCCCGCCGCCGACCGAGTACGGCCGCGAGGGGCGTGAGGAGCGCCGCGCGCGGCGTCGCCGAGGCCGCGACACGGACGAGACCAGTGATCGTCCAGCATTGGACGCGACCGCCGCGACCGGGCAGGTCGCGACGCACGAACCGGTGGTGTCGGTCGAGTCGGAGACGGAGCGGTCCGGGATGGAATCGACGTTCGACGAGTCTGTCCCGGCGATCGCGGCCTGGGATGACCAGGCGCCTGGGGACGCGCCGGCCGGTGCGACCGAGCACGGACCGACCCACGTGGTGCTCGGGTTGACCGACGAACAGGGGTTGGCCCGGCTGCGGGCCCGTCACGCCGAGATCCAGGCTCGGATCAACGAGCGGGTCCGGGAGCCAGCCACGCTGGAGGATCTGCAGGCACAGGCCGCCCTGCTCGACCCGGACGCGTGGCGCACGGTGGATGAGGCGCGCGAACGCCTGGCATCGCTCGACGCAGCGACGAGCGCCATCCGCAAGGTGCTCGGACGCCGGCGCCGGACGCGGCGAGGAGGGGCACGTCGGCGGCGTCGGCGGGAGGGTCACGGGGGAGAGACGAGCGTGGCCAGCGACAGCGATCAGGCCGACGCGCACACCGTTGCCTCGCCGGTTGCACCGTCTCGGCCGCCGGGGGACGAGGACGGCGACCAGCGGGACGAGTGAGTTCACAGGAACGCCCCGACCATGCATGCACCGACCAACTCGGTTGACAGCGGCTTTGCTATAATAAAGCACATGCGACCTAAATTTTCGAGACGTCACAGCGGTGTCGGTGCGGCTGTGATCGTCGCAACCGTGGCCTGTTCCGCGCTGGTGCTGGCGCAGACATCGCGGCAGAGGCCGCCCGAGCCCACTGCCACGTCGGTTGGACAGATTCAGCAAGGGGTGCCGCAGCCGACGTTCCGCGCAGGGGTCATTCTGGTGACGACCGATGTCATCGTACGGGATCGGGACGGAGTCTTCATGCCCGATCTGGGCAAGGACGACTTCCGCATCTTCGAGGACGGGGTCGAGCAGGAGATCGTGGAGCTGGTGCTGGTACACGGCGGACGCGTCTACAACCAGCTCGTGCTGCCTTCACCGGTGCAGGAGGGCATCATCCTGCCGTCGTCGCGGCCGACCGACGACACGGCCGGCCGCATCTTCGTGGTGTTCATCGACGACCTGCATCTCGTCACCTCCTCCACGCCGAAGGTGCGCCAGGTGGTCAAGATGATCGCCGACAACCTGGTGCACGAAGGCGACCTGTTCGGCATCATCTCCACCGGTCCGTCGTCGATCTCGATCGACATGACCTACGACCGGACACTGCTCTACGAAGCGGTGGATCGGATCATGGGCGATGGCCTGAGCGTCAGGGAGATGATCATGTCGCAGGACAATTCACGTGGTGTGACAGAACTCCTCTATCGGGCGCATGTGGCGTTCAAGACGGCGCGCGAGGTCCTGCGCAACCTCGAACAGGTGACCAACCGGCGGAAGGTGTTCATCTATGTCAGCAACGGATACGACTTCAATCCGTTCCCCGAATCGCGGATGTACAGCGGGTTGCTCGAACAACAAGCGCGGGCTGCCCGGAACCAGCTGAACAGTGGCCAGATCACCCAGGCGGAGTTCGACGACAGCTATGCGGGAATCCCCGACCCGTTGACCGACCCGTTCGAGGTGCTCCAACGACAGGGGCAGCAGTTCGCGTTTGCCGACCTGAGTGCGGAGCTGGCCGAGCTGACACGGGTGGCCAACCGGGCGAATACCTCGTTCTACGTGTTCGACCCACGTGGCCTGATTGCGGGTATGCCCATCGATGTGGACGTCCCGGCGGCGGAGTGGTCAGACTTCATCTTCAAGACCCAGAGCAGTCTGCGGATGCTGGCGGAGCTGACCGGCGGTATGGCCGTGGTCAACCGGAACGACTTCGTCGACGCGCTGCGGCAGATCGACGCCGAGACGAGCGACTACTACATCGTCAGCTTCTACTCCAGCAATCCCGACCCGACGGTCCGGACACGGCGTCTGCGGGTCGAGCTCGTGGGCCGGGAGGACGAGGATATCAACGTCCGGTCACGCACGCAGTACACCCTCCCACGGGGGCCTGCCTAAAACAGAGCCCATGCGCGGGTTGCGGCGGTGACACCGGACTGGCACCGGCACCCTCGTGCACTTCCGGGTTCCGTGTCCGGTCCGCCGCGGGCGCTGCGCACGTGCCTCCTCCACGCGCGTGATCGCGTCATCGAGAGACGTGTGATCGATGTCAACGCCCGGGACGTCGATGCCGCGACAAGGCAGGCCGTCACCGGCCGCCTGTCAGCGGCGCACGTTCGACCTGTCCTGATACGGCCCACCGATGGCCCGGCGGTCGAGCCGGGTACGCCCGGCCGTGATGGCCACATCTCACACGTCCCAGTATTTCGAATGTGAAGCTCGTGCAGGTTCCGTCGCCGGCGCCAGGCAATTTTGGTAGAATGCCTGACACTTTGCGCGACAGATATGCAGGTGGAGTGGGAGCGGGATCCCGGACGTAGGCGGCAGACCGTGGCGAGTGTTCCGAGTCAGGGGTTCGCGGGCAAGGTGTCCGGTGCGCGCCGTGGGCTGCGCGCCTGTGTCACGGCAGCTGGTCTGACCTGTCTGGCGTTGTCGGTCGTGGTCGACGCCGGCTATCGCCCGAGCGGCAGCGAAGTCGCGAGCACGAGCGGCGCGGCAGTGCTCACTGCGGCCTCGGGCGTCCCTCCGCTGGCGGCCGGCGCGGCGCCGGCGCCGCGTCGCGTGCCCAGTGTCCCGGTGCCCCGGGTGCGCGCGCAAGCAGCCATCATCCTCGACCCGGTGACCGGCGAGACGCTCTGGGAGCGGAACTCGCGCGAGGTGCGTCCGATCGCGAGCATCACGAAGGTGATGACGGTGCTGCTCTTCCTCGAGCAGCAGCCGGACCTGTCCCGCGAGGTAGTGATCTCACGACGGGATGTGTACCGCGCGTCAACCACCTACCTGCGACGCGGCGAGCGGGTCACCCTGCGGGACCTCGTGCATCTGGCGCTGATGGCGTCGGACAACGCGGCGGCGCGGGCGCTCGCACGGGTGTCGCCGTGGGGCACGACGCGATTCATCGGGCGGATGAATGCCAAGGCGGCCGAGCTTGGGTTGCAGCAGACACGGTTCACGGACCCCTCAGGGCTGGACGAGGGGAATGTGTCGTCGGCGTACGAGGTGTCCCGTCTGATTGCCGAGGTGAGCGAACGACCGCAGGTGTCCCAGATCATGCGGAAGCGCTCATATCAGATTCGCACGAGCCGTCGAGCGCGGACGATCCGGAGCACCAACAAACTGTTGGGCACCCGCGTGGATGTGATGGCCGGCAAAACAGGGTACATCGACTTGGCCGGGTACTGTCTTGCCGCGCTGGTGCAGCTCGATGACGAGCGGTCAGTGTCGATCGTGGTGCTGGGCGCCAGGTCGAACGCCGGGCGCTTCGCCGAAGCACGCCGGCTCGTGGACTGGCTGTCGACCCAGGCCAGCGTGCTCCTCACATCGGCCGCCGAATAGCCCTGCAGTCCGTCGTGAAAGTCCCGCGTCGCACCGAGACCCGTCCTGGGAAATGCGGCGTCCGGCGCGTGCAAGGCGCGACGAGGGAGCCTACCGCCAGTCTTCGACCGAGAAGCAACGCCGCTAGTCGGGATGCAGCGCCGGTCGAACGCAGCGGGACTTTCACCACGGGCTGCTCACCGTCGCACTGCTTGTCATGTCCGACACCAGGTCGTCGTCCGCCTTGTCGGTCCTGATGGTGGCCTCCGAGGCGCAGCCCTATGCCAAGACCGGAGGGTTGGCGGATGTCACCGGCGCGCTGCCTGGCGCGCTCGCCCGGTTGGGGCACACGGTGACGCTGGTCATGCCGCGGTATCGAGGGGTTGGCGCGGTCGGACGGCCCGGGCGCCGTCTCGCAGTGACGATGGGGGGCCGGGTGTTCGATGTGGGGCTGGTCGAAGTCGCGCACGGGCCCCGCGAGCGAGTGGTGCTCGTCGAGTGTGACGAGCTGTATGACCGGGAGGGCCTCTACGGCGCCGGCGGGCAGGACCATCCGGACAACGCGATCCGGTTCGGGGTCCTGTCGCGGGCGGCACTCGACTACGCTGTCGGGCTCGACTCACCGCCGTCGATCGTGCATGCGCACGACTGGCAGACAGGTCTGGTACCGGTCCTGCTCCGAACGCGCTACTCGGCGGACCCGGTCTGGCGACGGATTCCATCACTCTTCACGATCCATAACCTCGCCTACCAGGGCGTGTTCCCGGCCGAGACGCTGAAGGCGCTCGACCTCAACTCGGCACTGCTCTCGATCGACGGGCTCGAGTTTTGGAACCAGGTCAGTTTCCTGAAAGGCGGAATCAATTTCGCGGACGCGGTGACGACCGTCAGCATGGCGTACGCACGCGAGATCCTCACCCCGGAGTACGGCGAGGGGCTCGAGGGGCTCCTGGTCCACCGGCGGCATCTGTTGACCGGCATCCTCAACGGCATCGACACCGATGTGTGGGATCCCCAGACGGATCAGTATTTGCCAGTGCCGTTCTCGGTGTCGGATCTCGAGGGGAAGCGGTCTGCCAAACGAGAGGTCCTGACGCGCTATGGACTGCCGGATGATGCCGCCGCGATGGCGCGTCCCGTGATCGGGATGGTGTCCCGCATGGTCGATCAGAAGGGGCTAGACCTCATCTGGGAGGCGCGCGGAGCGTTGGCGGCGATGGACGCGGCGTTCGTCATCCTGGGCACCGGTGAGCGGCGCTATGAGGAGATGTGGCGTGACCTCGCGGCAGTCCACCCGACGCGGATCGGCGTGCGCATCGGCTTCGACGAGCGGCTGGCGCATGTGATCGAGGGTGGCGCCGACCTTTTTCTGATGCCCTCACGCTTCGAGCCGTGTGGCCTCAACCAGATGTACAGTATGCGTTACGGCACGGTGCCGGTCGTCCGGGCCACGGGGGGTCTCGCCGACACGGTGCGGCCATTCGACCCGGAGACGGGCACCGGCACCGGGTTCACGTTTCACGAGTACCGGGCGTCGGCGATGCTGAGTGCGATCGAGACGGCGCTCGCCGTCTACGCACGTCCTGCGTCCTGGCGGACGCTGCAACAGACGGGCATGCGGCAGGACTTTTCCTGGGACGCCTCGGCCGCTGCCTATGTCCACGAGTACAGGACGGTCATCGGTCGCCGGCGAGAGGCCGGTGGCGAGCGGGAGGACTGGTCGTATGCGTAACGTGATCATCATCGGGTCTGGTCCGGCCGGGCTCACGGCGGCGCTCTATGCCGCCCGGGCGAACCTGGAACCCCTGGTTATCGAGGGGCTGGAGTCGGGCGGTCAGCTGATGCTGACCACCATGGTGGAGAACTTCCCTGGGTATCGCGAGGGGGTCATGGGCCCTGATCTGATCGCCGAGTTGCGCACACAGGCGGAGCGGTTCGGCACGGAGATCATCAGCGGGGACGTCACCGCGGTCGAGCTCGGGTCGCGGCCGTTCGCCGTGCGGCTGGGTGACGACGTGCAGGAGACGACGGCGCTCATCATTGCGACCGGCGCGTCGGCGCGGCTGCTGGGGTTGCCATCGGAGCGGACGCTGATGGGACATGGTGTGTCCACCTGCGCGACCTGCGACGGCTACTTCTTCCGCGACAAGCCGATCGCCGTGGTCGGCGGAGGCGACTCGGCCATGGAGGAGGCGATCTTCTTGACCAAGTTCGCCTCGCAGGTCACCGTCTTGCATCGGCGTGACCAGCTGCGCGCATCGAAGATCATGCAGGACAAGGCGTTTGCCAACCCGAAGATCGCTTTCGAGTGGAACACCGATCTCGCCGAGGTGAAGGATGTCGATCAAGGGGTGGTGACCGGCGTGGTCCTCCGCAACAACAAGACGGGCGAGACCAAGGAGCTGGCGGTCGAGGGGGTGTTTGTCGCGATCGGGCACACCCCCAACACGAGCCTGTTCACCGACCAACTCGAGCTCGACGACAACGGCTACATCGTGGTCGGTGAAAGCACACGCACCCGGGTGCCCGGGGTGTTCGCCTGCGGTGACGTGCAGGATCACGTGTATCGCCAGGCGATTACCGCCGCCGGGACCGGCTGCATGGCGGCGATTGACGCCGAGCGGTATCTGGAGTCGCTCTGAGTGCCGGCGAGCTCCAGCTCGTGGTCCAAGACCACCATGCCAGGCAACCGCACCGGTCCGACAAGTCGCTGTCGAACGCAGCCGCACCCCGACCAAAGTACCGCCACGCCCTGCCTCCTGTCTCCTGCCTCCTCGAGAGCGATCCGTCAATCGATCCAGCCGCCGCCCAGCACCGTGTCGCCGTCGTAGAAGACAACGGCCTGACCGGGCGCGACCGCGGACTGCGGCTCCTCGAAGACCACCGCCACCCGGTCGCCAGGGAGTGGCTCCACGATGGCCGGGGCGTCGGGATGCCGATGCCGGATGCGGGCGGTGACCTGGCAGGGCGAGATCGGTGGGGTGCCGGATATCCAGTTGACCGATGACGCGGTCAAACTGGTCCGCTCCAGCGCCGGCCGGGGACCCACGGTGAGCGTGTTCTCCGCGGCGTCGATCGACAGGACATACAGCGGCACGCTTGTCGAGAGACCGAGCCCCTTCCGCTGACCGACCGTGAACCGGTGCACGCCGCCGTGGTTGCCGACCTGCCGTCCGTGTTGGTCTCGAATCGGCCCGACACGGGCGACCGCCGGCTGCCGCGACTCCACGAAGTGGGCCGTGTTCCTATCCGCCACGAAGCAGAGCTCCTGACTGTCGGGCTTGTCGGCGACACTGAGGCCGCACGCGCGTGCGTAGGCGCGCACCTCCTCTTTGTGAAGATGCCCCACCGGAAAGAGCGCCCTGGCCAGTTGCGCCTGGGTGAGGGTGAAGAGGAAATACGACTGGTCCTTGCCAGGGTCGAGGCCACGGCGCAGCTGGGTCCGGCCCGGGTCGGTGTCGCGGTCGAGACGCGCGTAGTGGCCGGTCGCGACGGCGTCGGCGCCGAAGGCGGCGGCGCGGTCGAGCAGATGGGCGAACTTCAGCTCGCCGTTGCACTGCACACAGGGGATCGGGGTGCGACCGGCAGCATACTCCCGGACGAATGCCGAGACGACCTTCGCCTCGAATTGCCGCTCGAAGTTCATCATGTAGTGCGGGATACCGAGCGTGGCGGCCGTGCGGCGAGCGTCGTGCAGGTCATCGAGCGAACAGCATCCGCCGAACTGTCGTTCGCCCGCCTGCTGGTCGTAGAGCTGCATCGAGAGCCCGATGACGTCGTGGCCCTCCTCGACGAGCCGCGCGGCGGCGACCGACGAGTCGACACCTCCCGACATGGCGACCACGACACGCATGACGTTCACCTGCCGACCGCGGCCGCCGGGCGGGGCCCGCGACCGGTCAGCGCCCGGAGCCGGTCGACGATGCCGGGCAGCACCTCGACCACGCGGTCAATCTCGTCGGCGGTGTTGCCGAGGCCCAGGCTGAAGCGGATGGAGTTCTGGGTCCGGTGAGGCGAGAAACCCATCGCTCGGAGGACATGAGACGGCTCGAGGGCGCCGGAGGAACAGGCGGAGCCGGTCGACACGGCGATCGCGTCGAGGTCGAGCGCGATGAGGAGCGATTCGGCTTCGACCCGGTCGAAACTGATGTTGCAGGTGTTGGTGACACGTCGAGCCGGGTCACCGTTGACTATCGTGCCCGGGACGCGGGTTAGGATGCCGCGTTCGAGCCGGTCGCGCAACGCCGCCACGCGGTCCGTATCCGCCGAGCCCTTGTCGAGCGCCAGTCGCGCCGCGGCCCCGAAACCGACGATGGCGGGGACATTCTCGGTGCCGGCCCGGCGATTCCGTTCCTGCTTCCCGCCGGTCAACTGCGATGTGAGCTGGGTGCCGCGCCGTACCCAGAGTGCCCCGACGCCCTTTGGGCCGTTGAGCTTGTGGGCCGAGAGCGAGAGCAGGTCGACATCGAGCGCGCGGACATCGACCGGTAGCTTGCCGACCGACTGGACCGCGTCGGTGTGGAAGAGGGCACCACGTGCATGCGCCACCCGCGCCAGGTCCGCGACTGGCTGAATGGTGCCAATCTCGTTGTTGGCGTGCATCACCGAGACGAGCGCGGTCTGGTCCGTGATCGCCTCGGCAATCCGGTCGGGTGTCACGACACCGCTGGCGTCGACACGTACGAGCGTCGTGGTCCAGCCCTGCTTCGACAACGCCTTCAGGGTCTGCAGCACCGCCTCGTGTTCGATCGCGCTCGCCACGAGATGGCGGCGCCCGGAGCCGGCGAGGGCTACGGCGGCGCCGCGAATCGCGAGGTTGTCGGCCTCGGATCCGCCCGACGTGAATACGACCTCGGTCGGCTCCGCGCCGAGGAGCTGGGCGACCGCCGCGCGTGCCTCGTCGAGGGCGGTCTTGGCCTGCTGCCCATGGTGGTGCACGCTCGACGGATTACCGAACGTGGTGCGCAGCGCGGTGGCCATGGCGTCCGCCACCTCGGGCGCGACGGGCGTTGTTGCGTTATGGTCGAGATAAATGTGCATCGTCCCCTCGATTCTAGTGCAGAGATCACAAAATAGCTTGGCATGCGGCTGCTGCTGCGTCCCGTCTGCTGGCGCTGAGCCACTCGCTCAGCGGGGTCAAGTACTGCCGGGATGCTCCCTCTTCGCCTTTGCCAGCCGGGCGCCTCGACACCCACGACAAGGCGACCTTGGTTTCGACCGGACCCTTCCAGGGTCGTGCGCGGCGTGGATGTCGACGGCACTCGGTGCACGAGCGACTGTGCGTGCACGGCACCGGCCTCGGAGCGGGTGGCGCGCGCGCCGTCGAGAGAAGCGGCCGGAACGGTCGGTGGACACGTTTTGGAGCCTCTCGTATACTGTGCCCATCGTCTCGCGAGGCTTCGCCCCGCGAGACGAGCTTTTCTCACAGCCCCGCTACGCGGGGCCTGGACGTGCCCCGGCGGCGAATGTGACGGCTCTGTATGCATTCTTGCCGGGCAAGTGCGACCAGGAGCGTGGTCGAGATTGAGCGCGGGAACAACCTGCGCCGACCACGTGACGTGGAGATTCTGTCATGTGGAAGCGGGAAGAGGCAGCCAAGCCAGTGGACCCGGCCCCGGCGACCAACGATACGGTGGCCGGCGTGGGCGGGACCCGCACAGCGGGTCGGGGGGGCGACCGGGACTTCGTGAACATCGGCAAGTCGGTCGTGATCAAGGGCGAGCTGAGCGGGAGTGAGGACCTGACCATCGAGGGGCAGGTCGAGGGCGAGATCCAGCTCAAGCAGCACGTCCTCACGGTCGGGCCGCACGGTCGGATCAGGGCGCAGATATTTGCGAAGGTCGTCGTGGTGCTCGGTGAAGTCGTGGGGAACATCAAGGCGAGCGACAAGGTGGCGATACGCGACACCGGCGCGGTGGAGGGGGACATCGTCGCGCCCAAGGTCGCCATCGCCGAAGGCGCCCGGTTCCGCGGCAAGATCGACATGCAGCGGGGTGTGAGGCCACAGGGCCAAGAGAAGCCAGGCTCGGAGGCGAAGCCGCCGGGGACCCACCTGCAACCGCAGACGGCGAAGGCGCCCGCACCGGTCACCGCCGGTCGGGACTAGACTCCTTGAACAATGTTGAACGTGACAAGTGAGTCAAGGTGTGTCCGTGTTTTTCGCTCTCACCACGACGGCCTCCGTTCAAGGAGTCTAGCCCCCGCGTCGCGGGGTTGTGGGACAAGCTGGGCGCGCGAGGCGGAGCCATCCGGGTCGGGACGGTCTGCGGGGGAGCCTCGCTAGTGCCGTATACGGGTCGCGAGCCATCCGAGGCCCGGCGTATCGGTCCGCAGCGCACTGTCCCACACTCGTGGTGACACCATCGGGACGACCGGACCGTTGGTCCGCGTCCGCCGGTTCTCCCAGATATCATGGCTCGTCCAATGGTTGCGCTGCTCAGCGATTTTGGTCACCGCGACCACTACGCTGGCACGATGAAGGGCGTCATCCTGGGGATCTGTCCGGACGCGACGCTGGTCGATATATCGCACGATATCCCCCCACACGACCTGCAGTTGGCCGCGCTCGAACTGGCGGCCGCCTACCGGTTCTTTCCGACAGGCTGTGTCTTTCTGGTCGTGGTCGATCCAGGGGTCGGCTCGGCCCGCCGGGGGTTGGCAGCCGACACGGGGGACTATCGGTTCGTGGCGCCGGACAACGGCGTGTTGACGGCGGTCTTTCAGCAGACGCCCCCCACACAGGTGGTCGAACTGACTGAGCGGCGCTACGCGAGACCAACCGTCAGTCGTACCTTCGAGGGGCGGGATCGGTTTGCGCCGGCAGCGGCCTGGCTCGCGAAGGGGATTCAGCTGTCGGCGCTGGGCCGACCGCTGAACGATTACCAGTCGATCGACATTCCGGTCATGCAGGTCGGCGACGGCGGCATCGACGGTATGGTGCTGCGCATCGATCGGTTCGGCAACCTCGTGACGAACATCGACCGCAAGGCGTTCGACCGCCTGGCGTTGGACGGCGAGATCGAGATCGAGGTCGGAGGGTACCCGGTGGGGCGGCTGGTGGAAACCTATGCCGACATCGCCGATGACGAGGTCTGTGCGCTGTTCGGAAGCACTGATCATCTGGAGATCGCCGCCAACGCCGCCAGTGCGGTCGAGCGGCTCGGGATCGATTATGGGGCGCCGGTCCGGGTGACACGGCGGTGAGAGGTTCGGAGTACCAGAATGAGTGACAGCGACGACAAGCAGACGCCTGTGGATCTGAGCTCGGCGTTCCTGGAGGTGGTGGAGCGGGCGGCTATCGCCTGCGCGCACACGATGGGGCAGGGGGATCGGCACGGCTCGGACCAGGTGGCGGTCGAAGCGATGCGCGAGACACTTGACCACGTGCCGATCGATGGTCGGATCGTGATCGGTGAGGGGGAGCGTGACGAGGCCCCGATGCTCTATATCGGCGAGCGGGTCGGCATGGCGCATGCGGCATCGGGTGTCAGCGGCGGACCGCTGCCGGAGATCGATATTGCCGTCGATCCGCTCGAGACGCCGCTCCGTCTCCTCGAGACGCTTGCCCAGGATCTCGACCTCTCCCCGCGCGTACTCCGCAAGTTCCCCGTCTTCCTCGGCCATGATCGACTTCGCCTCCTGGAGGGCCTGCCGGACCTCCTTGAACTGGCGATAGACGCCGACCATCTTCGCGAGGGAGCCGTGCTCCTTGACCGCGGAACGATATCGAGTGGGATTGGAAATGACCTCGGGATCCTGGAGGATATTCTCCAGTTCCTTGTGGCGGCTCTCCCTGGCATCCAGGCGGTCAAACATGCAACCGTCGCCCCCCTGCACCGCCTCCTGAGAGCAAGCCAGGACCGCTCTCTAAGGAGCTTTGGAGGGCGTCTCGGCCCGCTGCTTCCGCCCCTTGTCCGCCTGCTCCTGGACGCTGGTCTCGCTCCAGCCGTACTTCTTCTGGAACTTCTCAACGCGTCCAGCGGTGTCCACGTACTTCTGCTTCCCTGTGTAGAAGGGGTGGCACTTCGAGCAGATCTCGACCTGGATGCGGGCCTTGGTGGAGCGGGTCTTGAAGGTCTCCCCGCAGCCACAGGTGACAACCGCCTCTACGTAATTGGGATGAATCTTTGCTTTCATACGGAACCTCCCGACCCTACAGAGCACTCAAAGCTGGCGTAGTATAACAAGATACGTCGGCCCTTTCAACGGCGTGGATGGGGAACTATAGGGCGTGTGGGGCCGTGCTCCGTGGACTCTTGGGGGACACGCAGCCCTGGGGATCACGAGGTAGGCGAATCACTGGGTGGCTTCCGTGCTCGGGTTGCAAGGGGCTATGTCACAGCGCGTGCCCCCCCCCGGCGGTCCGTCGTGCGGATGACTGACTGCTTCGAATCTCGGTCGTAAATCTAGGCGGATTCGCGCTTCGCGCGTCGGCTCTCGCGGACCTTCTCGGACTTCCCCTGGATCGGTTTCTTGCCCTCGATCGCGTCCTTCGTCACGGTAAAGACGAGCCCCTGCTTCTTCTCGGGAAGATCGAA
>JADFPE010000304.1 GCA_022562495.1 Acidobacteriota bacterium | reverse complement strand
GTAGGATTCGCCAGGGCGACACCTGGCATCTGGACGCGCTGTTCGTCAAGATCCGGGGGCGGCAACAGTATCTGTGGCGGGCCGTGGACGAGGACGCCGATGTGCGCGACATCCTGGTGCCGTCGCGGCGCAATCGGTGGGCGGCCACACGGTTCTGCCGCACGCTCTTGCAACGACAAGGCTGCGAGCCGCGCCGGCTGATCACGGACAGGCTGCGCAGCTACTCGGCGGCGCACCGCACCGTGATGCCGTCCGTGGTCCACAGTACTCGGCCGTACGAAAACAACCGAGCGAAGGTCTCGCATCAACCGACGCGTCAGCGCGAGCGGCAGATGCGAGGGTTCCAGTCGGCCGCCCATCTGCAACGGTTCGCAGCGGTGCACGGTGTTGTCCAGAATCTGGTCAGGGTCAGCCGCCACCTGCTCCGTGCAGCTCACCACCGTCTCTTGAGAGCCCGCTCGTTCCGTCTCTGGGATGAGGTGACGTGTGCCTGCTAACGGAGCGCGGGCGCTCAGCGCCCAGGGAGAGAAACGCGCTCTGGTCGCGCGGGCGAGCAGGCCGCCCTGGACGGCGCGGCGCTCGTCAGGCAGCAGCGGATCGAGGCGGGTCACCCCGGCATCCGGGAACCCGCCGTGCCGATTGTTCCGCAGCCATGATCGCGTGTTCGGAGCACGCCTGCCAGGGAGGCGGCTGGCCATCGACACAGCTCCTGCGGGGCATGGGCGACACCCGAGGTGATGCTCATGACTCGGTATCGTCTCACCCGCAGCGTCGCGGTGTTGTTGGTCTTCGCAGGCTGTGACCAGCCGGAGACCGCGCTGGAGGAAGCACCTGCGGCGACGGCTGCGGACGTCACGCGCACCCAGCTCACGCGCGGGCCGTCGACCGATCAGTTCGTCGAGTTCTCACCAGACGGCAGCCAGCTCGCGTTCGTGTCGGACCGGGACGGAGCGCTGCGGCTCTGGATAATGCCGGCGTCCGGTGGTGAGGCGACGCCGCTGACCGCCGGACAGCGCTTTCTGATCTTTCCGGTCTGGTCGCCCGATGGTTCTCGCCTCGCCTATGTATCCGATCAGGACGAGCCCACGAACGTGTGGGTGGTGTCGGCCGCTGACGGAGATCCGGTGCGACTCACGTCCGATTCCGGCCGCGTGTTTGACCCGCAGTGGTCGCCGGACGGCAGCACGCTGCTCTACGCGAACAACACCGGGGGCGACACAGACCTCTGGACCGTAGCCGCGGAGGGGGGAGCGGCCACGCAGCTCACCGCGAATGGATCTGCGGGTTCGGCGCGCTGGTCGCCGGATGGCACGCAGATCGTCTTCGTCTCCAATCACAGCGGCACACGGAGCATCTGGGTCATGCCGGCCAGTGGCGGTGAGGCAACCCAGATGACGACGGATGAGGGTGCCGACTACGACGTGGCATGGTCGCCCGACGGCACCCAGATCGGCTTCACGTCGAATCGAGCGGGAAGCCCCGATATCTGGGTGATGCCTGCCGGGGGTGGAGCGGCCACCGCCTTGACGAGCGGACCCGGTAATGACTTCCAGCCCCGATGGTCTCCGGACGGCGCGTGGGTGGCGTTTCTGTCGATCCGCGATGATCAGTCGGATGTTTGGGTGGTGTCAGCCACGGGCGGCTCCCCTCGGCGCGTCACCCGTGTCACCGATGACGAAGCCGAGTACGAACACCTCCGCTGGTCGCCCGACGGCAAGGCCCTCGCGTTCAGCGTCAACGAAAGTCGCACCCGGCTCTGGAGGGTTCCGGTCGATGGCGGTACCCCGACGGCCCTCACGTCCGATCACGACAATGTGTCGAGCCCGATCGTCTCCCCGGACGGCACGCAAGTCGCGTTTGTGTCGGATCGCGACGGCAACCGCGATATCTACGTGGTGGCCCTCGGCGGTGGGGCGCCCCGGCGACTGACAACGAATCCGGGCGGCACGGCGGCTCCACAGTGGTCACCCGACGGGACGCAGGTCGCTTTCGAGTCCAGCCGCAGCGGGAATAGCGACCTCTGGATCGTGCCGTCGGCCGGGGGCGAGCCACGGCAAGTGACGACGCACGAGGCGCGTGACGTCGGCCCGGTCTGGTCACCCGACGGCAGGACATTGGCCTTCCTGTCCAATCGCGACAACGAGATGTCCGATATCTGGGTCATTGCTGTCGATAGCGGAGACGCGCGCCGGCTGACAACGCACGGAGCATCACGACCGCGTTGGAGTCCTGACGGAGAAGACCTCGTCTACCCGTCGTCGGCGGGTGCCGACGCGCAGGTGCAGATCTGGCGGGTCTCGGCGACCAGCGGGGCGACCGAACAGCTGACCGAGGGCGGGTACAACGCACAGGCGGAGTACGCGCCCGACGGGATGGCGCTGGCCTATCAGGGGCACGACGGCGTCGGGTTCGACATCTACGTGATGCCAGCCGGCGGTGGAGCGGCCACCCGCCTGACGACTGATGCCGATGATGATGTATCGCCCCGCTGGTCACCGGACGGTGCACGCATCGCGTTTCTGTCCGGCACCACGGGCAACCGCGTTCTCCATGTGATGCCGGCTAGAGGCGGGGAGGCGTCGCGGCTGACCAGTGCGGACGGGGCCGTGGGCGGTTTCGATTGGCTTCCGGACGGCTCGGCACTCGTCTACAGTCTCAGGGAAAGCAGCGTCACTCTGTGGAGCGCGCAGGTCGACGAGCTGCTCGAGCAGATGGCCACGCGCTGACGATCGGCACCGATTCTCAGGGCGGCGGGCCGATGTGTACTCGCAGACGGAGGGACCTACCAATGTCCACACAGACTCAGGTTGAACGAACATCCAAGGGGCTCGGGCGGCGGGCCATGCTCGAACGCTCGGCCGTCGGGGGCGCGGCGCTGGCCGCCGGGCTCTTCGGGTTTCCCGGCATCAGCGAGGCCAGGGAGGCCGGCGAGGTGCAGGTAGCCGGAGGCTTGCAAGACTCGGTGACGACCGGACGTATGCGCCGGGTCGTGTCGGCCCGCGACAGCGAGGGGAAGTCGTTTATCGCGAGCGACGCGGAGGTCAGCATCGACGACCTCTGGACCACGAGCGGCGACCAGCTCCTTGGTGCGGGCCCGGCCGGGGAACCACCATCGAGCCTCCGTGCAACCGGGGCCAGCCGTTTGTTCATCGCCACGATCCAGAGGTCACCCGACCCGGTTCCGTCGCTCGAGAATCGGATCGGGTTCCACAGGACGTCGGGGGTAGCCTATGTCCTCGTGCTGACTGGCGAGATCGTTTATCTGGTCGATCGCGAAGAGGTCAGGCTGAAGGCGGGCGATCTCGTCGTCGAGCGCGGTACCGACCACTCGTGGCGAAACGAGGGGGATACGCCGGTCGGGTTGCTGGTCACCGTGGTCAGTGCGGCGGCGTGAGCCGAGGAGATGGTTGGTGCACGGAGTCGAGGGCTCATCTCGCTGGGAACGAGCCGAGACCCATAAATATGGTAACCTGTAAAACCATATGAAGACGACCATCGAGTTGCCTGATGACCTGATGGTGGCGGCCAAGAAACGGGCGGCCGAGGCGCGCTCGACGTTGCGCGAGCTGGTCGAGCGGGGTCTCCGGCGCGAGCTGCGTGGCCCGCGCCGCGGACGGCCCAGGTCCGGGCCAGCCATCAAGTGGGTGATCGTGGACGGCGGTCTGCCGCCGGACCTCGATCTGACGGACAGGTCGGCGATGAGCGACTGGCTGCGACGGGGCCGATGATCGCGCTCGACACGAACCTGCTGGTCTACGCGCATCGGTCGGCCGTGGCCGAGCACCGGGCAGCGCGGCGTGCCCTCACCCGCGCGGGCCGCCATCGCGACGGGTGGGGCATCAGCCTGGCGGTGGTGTTCGAGTTCTGGTGCGTGGTGACTCATCCAGCCGCCAGCGGTCGGCCTTCGACACCGGATGAGGCAGCCGCCTTTGTCGCAGCTCTCGAAGCGGCCGGCGCCCAGGTCTGGATGCCGGGTGTGGGATTCAGTCGGCGGATGGCGCAGCTGGCCGCCGCGCAGGCGGTCGTCGGGCCGAGGATCTTCGATCTGCAGATTGCCTTGACGGCATTCGAAGGCGGCGCCACCGAGCTGTGGACGGCTGATCGGCATTTTGCATCGGTCCCTGGGCTACCGGTGGTGTGTCCCCTCGAGGCGTGAGTTCCAGTCGAGCGCGCTGCTAGCAGCGGAGGTCAGGCGTGCTCCGCACTCAGCAGGGCGACCGGGCCCTTGCTCAGGGTGAAGAGGGAGAGTCCGATGTCGTCTGCTCATCGAATCGGCTCGATGCTTGCCGTCGGTGTGGCGCGAACCCGTAGTGTCAAAATCTGGGCCGGGCTGTGACGGTTCGGACGGGCCGTCGGTTTGCTGGGAGTCACGCGTGTCAAGCGGCGCAACGGCTCGGAGGGAGCGGACTCGAAGGGAACCGG
>JADFPE010000071.1 GCA_022562495.1 Acidobacteriota bacterium | reverse complement strand
TGGGGCCCGAGATCGGTCAATGGCTCGGCGACGCGCGGGGCTGGTGGGACGGGGACACGCTCGTGGTGGACACCACGAACTTTGCCGACAAGGGCCACTTCCTCTGGCGCGCGACGTGGCGCGCGGCGCGCACGACCCTGCATCTCGTGGAGCGGTTCACCCGCATCGACAACGAGACGATCGACTACGAGTTCACGATGACGGATCCCGCGATGTTCACCCGACCGTGGACCGCCACGGTGCCGATGACGACCAACCAGACGTCGCGCGGGGTCACCTCGGGACCGATGTTCGAATACGCGTGCCACGAGGGCAACTACGGCCTCCTGAACATCATGCGGGGCGCGCGCGCACAGGACACCCGTCGTAGCAACGGCCTGTAGGATCCTGGCGGACCGCGCCGAGCTCGCCACACACGTGAGGCGCAGGTTACTTCCGGGTGTCGGCGTTCTCCGTCATGCGTGCGCCGGACAGGGAGTTCCGCATCCCGTAGTTGCCCTCGTGGCAGGCATACTCGAACAGCGGCGACGCCCCCTGCTGCAGCTGCAGCACCCCGGTGATCGGTTGCGTGAACGTGTCGGGATCGTCGACGGTGAACTCGTAGCGCAGGGTGTCCTCGTCGACACGGGTGAAGCGCTCGGTCAGATGCACCGTGGCGCCGGTGCCCAGCGCAACCGTGAAGCCAGCGTTGAAGCCCGCGACCTGATCGCTCAGGTTCTCGGTCTCGATGACCAGCGTGTCGCCGTCCCAGTAGCCACGACCGTCTCCCAGCCACTGTTGTACCGTGTTCGGGAGATGCGGACGTCCATCGAGCGGGACGATCCGTACTTCGTGGACCATCTCGCTCAAAATGACCACGTGATCCGGCGTCTGGAACAACTGGATGTTCTGGTTGTAGCCACCCGGCAAGAGCGGAGGCCCCGAATTGAACCCGACGAGACAGCGCTCCGACACCCCGCGGTCCTCAGGACCGTTCGGGTAGATTCCACCCGACCTGTACCGGACCGGACGCTCGCTGGGCAGGTCCTCGCTGAGTGAACCGACCTGTCTGAGCGCGCCAGGTTGCAGGTCTGGGACGCGTCCGGTCGGTGGATCCACGATCAACGACGTTCGGCGATCCTCGACGACCCGACCGCCCCGATCCAACCAGAAGCGGTTGTACCCACCCACCGGCTCACCGGCCGGCAGCAGCTCGGTCCGCACCTCGCTCGGCGCGTCAGCCCGCGCCACGCGTTCGGCGGCACGCTGCTCGAGATCGGCCACTTCCTCCTCGGTCAGCACTGCCTTTTCCTGGTCCTGCGGCCGCTGCAGCGGTGTCATCGTGCGGAAATCCCAGACCCCGTGCAGGTCGGGCTGGCCGTCGGCCGTGCGCGGCACTGTCCAGCCGGCCGACCCGGTCTGGGCACCTGCGAACGACGGGGCGAGCGTCAGACCCAGCACCAAGCTGCCAACCGCGATGCGTCGAACATCCATCCGAGACCTCCTCATGGTCATGTGCGCGTCCGGTCACCGAGCGAGCCCGTGATCCACCATCAACTAGCATATCCCCGCCGGCGACTCACCGGGAGCGTCCTGAAGGACTCCTCGGTGATTCGGTGTCTTCACGCGAGCTGGTGGTCCCGGGTACGTCGTCTCTGGTCCCGTATCGAGTCCGCGGCGAGCGACTCGAGATCGTCGCGGTCTTTGACGGTCGCCAGCCGTGACCCGACAAGCTGTGACTCCAAATGACCGTGACGCTACCTGGTGTTCGGGTCGGCGGTGAACGCCTCGGGCAGCTCGTTCAGCGCCACGTCCCGGTAGCCTTATCGGGGCGCGACCACTGGGGCGCGCTCCTGTGCGCGGGCGCCGCTGAGAATGAGCGGCATGCTGTGGTTCCCCTCGTGACACGCGTTCTCGTAAAGCGGCCCGGTCGCCCGCGTGATCGGAAACGACACGGTCCACGGCCCGGCGAACGATTCCGGGTCGTCGACCCTGACCTCGTACTCGAGGGTCTCGGCGTCGATGAGGGTGAACCGCTCGACGAGTCGCATGTTCGCACCGGCCCCGCTGAGCGTCCACTGACCGTTGAAGTTGGCGGTGTCGACGACGAGGGTATCGCCGTCCCAGTGCCCGCGTGAGTGCCCCTGCCACTGGCGGATCGGCTCGGCGAGGCGCGGCCCGCCATCGAGTCGGATCAGACGCAGGTCGGAGTTCTGCTCGTGGAGGATGGCGACATGGTCCGATGTCTGGAAGATCTGCGTCAGTCTGTTGGGGGCCACGGCAATCAGCGGTACCGTGCGTCCCATGATGCAGCGCTCGTAGCGTTCCCGGTCCTCCGGTCCGTCGGCAGCGCGTAGCCGGGACCGGATGCCGAGGGTCCGCACACGGTGCCGTGCGGCGTCCGTCAGTGCGGGCAGCCTGCCGGTGGACGGCTCGGAAATCAACGAGGTCCGCAGGTCCGTGAGGCCGCCTGGTTCCCACCAATCGGCGTTCAGCTGCAGATCCCGCTCTCGACCAATAGCCGCAAGCCGCTGTGGGAGATACGCGGCCGCCTCGGCTGGCGTCAGCACCGCCGTGTCTGCGAGATCCGCGGGACGTTGCAGCGGCGTGATTGTGCGGTATTCCCAGTACCCGCTCAGATCCGGCACACCCCAGGCGGTGCGAGGCACGTCGGACGTCTGCGCGCCCGACGCGGTTGGCAGTACCAGACAGGCGCCGACGAGGCACACCCACAGCATCGAGACGCCCGCCATCGTGTGATGCGGGGCCGCCGTTCGTGCCGAGCCGACCGTCGATGCTGACCAGCGCATGGCCCCTCTCCTGCTGTAGCAAACTTCTGCCTGATTATGTCACCGCTGGGGCCGATCGGGACGGGGCGGTGTCTGCAGGGCCCGCGCAAGAATCCCGTCCCAATCTCGACCGCCGATCCATCCCGCCTGGCGGCGTTGCTCGTCGGTCGAACACTGCCCGCATGCGCCCTCCTCGCGCCTGGCCAGCCGGGCGCCGTGCCAAGGAATGTGTGTCACGTATGTCTCGGACAGGACACGAGCCACCCGTGCGTCTACGTCCGGTCGAGGGCGACGACGGTTTCGATATGCGCGGTGTTCGGGAACATGTCGAACGCCTGGACCTGGTCGAGCCGGTAGCCAGCGTCCACGAGAGCCCGCAGATCGCGCGCCTGTGTCGCGACGTCGCAGGACACGTAGACGATCCGATCCGGTCGCCGGCGCACCAGCCGCGTGACCACTTCGCGCGAGAGCCCGGCCCGTGGCGGGTCCACGACCACGGCGGCGCCCTGCAGACCGCCGGATCGTTTGAGAAAGACCTCGACCGGCGCGCGGACCACCTGCACGGCCGGGTGCAGCGGCGCCGCGTTCAACACGAGATCCCGGGCGCTGCCCGGGTCCCGCTCGACCGCAGTGATCGACCCACCCCGAATCGCAGCGATGCTCACCGCGAAGAGCCCCACTCCGGCGTACAGATCCACCACCTCGTCGCGTTGGGTAAGGCTCGTCACCGCGGCGACGAGATCGGGCACCACATACCGATTGGCCTGGAAGAAGGAGGCCGGGTGGCGGCGCACCGACGCGGTCCCCACGCCGCACGATGACACGAAGGCCGTGAGCGCATCCGTGACATACGGCGTGCCGGCCAGCACGAGCTGAGCACCCGGGCTCGTGCCCGAGGTAGCGGTGAGCCCGGTCACCCCGCTGAGGGACGCCATCGGCCGCAGCGCATCAGCCACGGTGGCGGGGTCGCCCCCCACGACCACGTGCAGGGCGCACTGGTCGCCGGGAAGATCCTCGGCCAGCTCCACCGTCCGGACACCGGCAGACGCCAGTGCCCCCACGTGCGCCGCAAGCGCCCCGATCAACCGCTCCGTCTTCGGGAGCAGCTGACCGGTCCCCGCAACGTCGCACACGCGGTGCGACCGCTCTTCGAGAAACCCCAGCCTGCCGTTGCCCACATGAAGGCGGGCGCGCATCCGGTACCCCGTCTCTGGCGAAGGGATGACCCGCGGAGAGACAGACAGCTCGATTCGTCCGAGCCGGCGAAACGCGTCCCGGACGATCTCCGACTTCAGCTCCAGTTGGCGCCGGTAGGCGATGTGCGCGAACGACCGGCCACCACACGCCGCCGCGCCCGCGACCGGCCGCCGGTCCAGGCTGCCCGTGAGAACCTCGATCGTGCGTGCCAGCACGACGCCGCGCCGCGACCGTTCGACCGCGGCCCGGATGCGCTCGCCGGGGATGGCCCCGCCCACCAGCACGACCCGTCCCTCGTGACGGGCGATCATCCGACCGCCGACCGCGGGTCGTTCGACGGTCAGCTCGATCACGGTGCCGCTGGACATATTCCGGCAGGCCTTCGAGACACGGCCGGCTTGCATCCTGACGTCAGGCTTTGGGCCTTGGGCCAAGACACGACGACGGCCGCGCTTCCGATGACGAGGCACGCCCCCCCACTTTCGTGCGTCAGCGAGCGCTGCTAGCCCATAGCCGCAGGGGACGATCGGGGCTGTGGGCACTCAGGGCAGGCCGCTGGGGAGGGAGACACCGCAGCGCTCTTCCCCGCTACTGATCGAACCGGACCGTCGGCAGCCGGAAATGCTCGCACAGCAGACGGTCGGCGCAGGCCGTCAGCGCGCGCGCGTAGGGCGCCTCGGCCATGCGTGTCTTGAACGATCCCAACTCGGCGCGCGCCGCATCCTGGATGCCGTCCAGCAACGACCCCGCTGCCGTCCGGGCGGCCGTGATCAACGCCTGGTCGATCGTGGCGAGCCGCGCAACCAGAACCGCTCGGGCCTCTCCGCGAGCGCCGCGCGCGTCGTGCCGTAAGACGTCCAAATCCGCGATCACCCGCTCGAGTGCCGCGTGGATGCCGGGTGCCGCCTCGCGCATCGCCAGCTGGTTCGTCGCCCGAGTGAGGACCCGGTCGATGTGCGCCGGGAGGCTGACGCGACGCCGGACCGGCCGGTCGACGCCGTGCGGCGGCGCGGCTGGACCTGCCGCATTGGCCGATCGATCCGGGATGAGGGCCACGCCAACCGCGCGGCGCCATTCGTCGAACAGGTCGAGAACGTCAGCCTCGCAGTGCTCGACCCTTAGTGGTCGCCGGGTCCGCCCAACGGCCAGATAGCGCTCCAGCTTCCGGTCGATGCCCCGGACCACGACCTGGAGCGGCACCCCGGCCTCCGCCCAGCTACACACCCGCTGGAACGCCGGTCCCACGATGCGGATCAGATGCCCCTTGTTCTTGCGGCACAGATACGTCTCGATCTCGCGGCAATACGCGCCCGGATCCATCACCGACCTCACGTACCCCCGCGTAGCGGGGCTGTAAGAAAAGCTTCTGCTCGCGATGCTGCGCCGACCATCGGCTGGGCGGTGTGAGGCGCAGCTTCACTCGCGGTTCCGACGCCACACCAGACGGAGACCCTGGAGCGTCAGGTCCAGGTCGACATGGTCGATCGTGGCGGTCTCTCCCGCGATCGTCCCGGCCAGCCCGCCCGTGGCCACACAGACCGCCGGCTGGTCGCCGCCAAGCTCGTCACGCAGACGCGCGACGAGGCCCTCGACCATGGCGACGTAGCCGAAGTACAGCCCGGATCGTATCGACTCCATGGTACTCGTGCCAATGACCCGGTCCGGTCGGCAGACATCGACTCGTGGCAGCCGCGCGGCCCGCTGAAACAGCGCGTCGGCCGAGATCTCGACACCCGGGCAAATGACACCACCAAGATACTCACCCGCTACGGAGATGATGTCGAAGGTGGTCGCGGTCCCGAAATCGACCACGATGATCGGCCGGCCCGCCGCACCGTACTCCGCCAGTGCCGCGACGCCGTTGACCAGCCGGTCGGCGCCGACGTCCTCCGGGGCGTGATAGCGAATGGGCAGACCGGCATTCGTGGCGTCGATGATCAGCGTGTCCTGCCCGAACGCCTCCCGCACCATCTCGGTGACGATGGCCGTGACCGGCGGCACGACCGACGACAATACGACCCCGGACACCTGCTTGGTGTCCAAACCACGCTCTTCGAACAGCCGGCTGACGAGCACCCGCAGCTCGTCCGCCGTGCGCTCACGCAGCGTGGCGAGACGCCAGCTCTTGCACAGGCTCTGCTCGTCGAAGATCCCGAGGACGATGTTGGTATTGCCGACGTCGATCGCAAGCAGCATGGTCGCTTTCGCAGGCTGTTGCAGAATAACAGCCTGCAGGCTTCAGGCGCCCCAGGGGTGGGCGCCCCCGGGTTTCGTCAGCGCCATTGATTCGATCCCAGCTCCCGGATCCCGGCGGGCTGCGGCACGAGTCGGGGGCATGGTACGGAACCAGACGCGAGCGTCGCCCACCGGCTTTCTCCTGACTTCTGACTCGAGACTTCTGACGCCTTGGACATTCGCTCCGGGCCACTATCGCACGTGGTGGACCTCGCCGCCGGCCAGCCGCTCGAGGTGTGTGCCGACGCGGACGAGCAACGCGCCGTGCTCGTCAATACCCTCCGTGACACCTCGGTGCCGACCAGACCCCACTGACCACTCCACGATCGCGCCGTGGCTCGATGGCGCAAGCGCCTCCCAGCGGGCGAGAAGACCAGCGACCGCGCCCGACTCGATCTCGGCGCAGCGGGTGGCCAACGCCGCCAGCAGCTCCACGAGCAGGTGCGCCGGGTCGACGCGCCGACCGGACAGCCCTTCCACCGACCCGGCTCGGTCGACCAGCTCGACCGGCCACACCGCCTCACGGAGGTTGATGCCGATCCCGACGATCACCCGTTCGACCCGACCGCGCGCGGTGGTCGCCTCGACCAGGATGCCCGCCACCTTGCGTGGGTCGCCGCCGCCGGCGACCACGACGTCGTTCGGCCACTCGAGTGTGGCCTCGAGACCCCCGGCGGCGCGAAGCGCCTCGGCCACCGCCACACCTGCCGCCAGGGTCAGGACCGGGGCCGACACCGTCCGCAGCAGCACGGACACGTACAACCCGGTCCCGGCGGGCGAGAACCATCGGTGCCCGTGACGCCCCCGGCCGGCGGTCTGGGCGTCGGCCACCACCACCGTGCCATGCGCGGCGCCCTGGTCGGCCAACTCAGCCAGCACGTCGTTGGTCGACCCGACCTGCCGATAATGACGCACGCGACCGCCGAATGGTCCCAGCCGAGCCACCGCTGGACGGAGCCGGGCGTCGAGATCAGTGGGTAGCACTCGCTCCTTGCACAACGTTGAGCGTGACAATTGAGCCAAGTGTCGATCGTGTTGTGTTCGCTCTCACCACGACAGCCTCGGTGCACGGAGTCTCGCCCCCGCGTCGCGGGGCTGTGAGCATGGCCCTGGCTAGCGACACAGCGCTTCGGTCTGCGGCGCAACGTCGCGAGCCAGCTCGAAGGTCATCTCGACCGGGGTGGCCGCTTGTGTGAGCTCGGCAATCGACACGTACTCGGCTCCGGTACCTGCCAGCGCCGGCATCTGGTCGAGCGGCACCGCGCCCGACACCTCGATCTTGGCACGACCGCGGCTGCGCCGCACCGCCTCCTGGACCGCATCGATCTCCAGTCCGTCGACCCTCACGATCGCGACGCCGGCCGCCAGCGCGGCATCGACGTCGTCGAGCGTGTGGGCCTCCACCTCGATCGGCATCTCGGCATCCGCCGTGCGCATCCGCCGCACCGCTTCGGCGATGCTCCCGGCCATGCGCACGTGGTTGGCCCCGACGAGCACGCCATCGTCGAGCGCGATCCGATGGTTCACCCCGCCACCCACCCGCACGGCATACGTCTCCAGGGCACGCAAGGTCGGCGTGGTCTGTCTGGTATCGAGCACCGTGGTCCGCCCCCCCCCAGCATCGACGAAAGCCCGTGTCAGCGTGGCGATCCCGCACAACCGTTGCAGGAAGTTCAACGCGGTACGTTCCGCCGTCAACAACGCGGCGGCCCCCCCCCGCAGCCGGACCAGCTCGGTGCCGGCCTCGCAGCGCACCCCCTCGCGTCGCGCGCCTTCGACCTCCACATGCGGGTCGAGCTGCCGGAAACACTCCATCGCGACATCCAGACCGGCCAGCACACACGGCATCTTCACGACGATGACGCCGGTCGCCTTGAGATCGGCGGGCACGACGGCCTCGGTCGTCACATCGCCCCATCGCACGTCCTCGGCGAGCGCCCGCCGCACGATCTCGCGATAGGACGCCGCGTCGAGCGAGGTGAACGGCGCGACCCTCACGACGTCAACTCCGTCAGGATCTGTTCGAGCTGCTGGCGGCGCAGGAGGGCCGACTGCTGCAGCGCCTCCGCCTCGTCGACCACGTCGGGCGCCGCTCGCTCGCGGAACTTCGGGTTGCCCAGCTTCCCGTCCAGCGCGCGGAGCTGCTTGTCGACCTTGTCGAGATCGCGACGCACACGCGCGCTTTCGGCGGCCTGGTCGACGAGTCCGGCGAGCGGCAGATAAAGATGCATCTGCCGGACGACACGCTGCACCGTGGCGCCGTCGCGTTCCACCGTGTCGACGAACGCGAACGTCTCGAGACCGGCCAGCCGCCGCACGTAGTGTTCATGCGCGCCGAGCAGCCTCCGGTCGTCAGCGGTCGCCCCCTCGATACGCAGCGTCAGCTGCTTCGACCGCGGCACCCCGAGCTCGGCTCGCGCGGTCCGCACCGTGGTGATGACCTCCCGCAGCAACTCCAGGACCGCCACCGCGTCGTCGTCGGTCCACGCCGGCATCTCCTGCGGAAACGCGGCGCGGGTGATGGTCCTGGCCTGGCCGTCCGGGGTCAACCCGTCCTCGGAACCCTGTGGGAGCGTTTGCCACAGCTCCTCGGTCACGAACGGCATGAACGGATGCAACAGCCGCAGCACACGGTCGTGCACCGTCAACAGGACCGCGACCGCCCGTTCCCGCTCCACCCCGTCCGCCTGCAGATGCGGTTTGACCAGCTCGATATACCAATCCGCGTACTCGTGCCAGATGAAGTGATACAGCCGGTCCGCGGCGACGTCGAACCGATAGCTCTCGAGCGCCCGCGCCACCTCGCCTGCCAGCTCGCTGACCCGATGCAGAATCCACCGGTGGATCGTCTCGAGCTCCCCGGCCGGCGGCACCCCGGGACGCTCGGTCAGCGACTCCGGCAGGTTGATCAGGACGAAACGGGAGACGTTCCAGATCTTGTTCACAAATTGCCGATAGCCCCGCAACCGGCCCTCGGACAATGAGATGTCCATCCCGGGCGAGGCAAGCGCCGCCAGGGTGAAGCGGAACGCGTCGGCCCCGATGTCATCCATCACCTGGAGCGGGTTGACGACGTTGCCCTTGGACTTACTCATCTTCTGCCCGTGCTCGTCGCGCACGAGCGAGGTGATGTAGACCGTCTTGAACGGCACCTGACCGGTGAACTTCAGCCCGAACATCATCATCCGCGCCACCCAGAAGAAGATGATGTCGAGCCCCGTGATCATCACGCTCGTCGGGTAGTACCGCGCGAGGTCGGCCGTCTGGTCCGGCCACCCCATGGTGCTGAACGGCCAGAGTCCAGAGCTGAACCAGGTGTCCAGCACGTCGGTGTCCTGACGCAGCGCGGCGCCGCACGCACACCTCGGCGGAGTCTCCTCCTCGACGACCACCGCCCCGCACTCGTCGCAGTACCAGGCGGGCACCCGGTGTCCCCACCAGAGCTGCCGCGAGATACACCAATCGTGGATGTTGGTCATCCACTCGAAATACGTGCGCGCCCAGTGCTCCGGCACAAAGCGGGTCCGGCCGTCCTCGACCGCCGCGATGGCCGGCTCTGCCAGCGGCTTGATGCGCACGAACCACTGGGTCGACACGAGCGGCTCGACGACCGTCTGGCAACGGCTGCAGTGCCCGACCGCGTGGGTGTGGTCCTCCACCTTCTCGAGCAGCCCGTCGGCCTCCAACCGCTTCACCAGCGCGCGCCGCGCGGCGAACCGCTCTTGCCCCGCGTACGGACCTGCCTCGGCGGTCATCCGGCCGTCCTCGTCGATCACCACGACCTGCGGCAGATCGTGGCGCTTCCCGATCTCGAAGTCGTTCGGGTCGTGGGCCGGCGTGACCTTGACAGCGCCGGTGCCGAACCCGGCATCAACAGACGCGTCGGCGATCACCGGCAGCTCCCGGCCAATGACCGGCAGCCTGAGCCTCCGGCCCACCACCTCCCGATACCGGTCATCCTCTGGATGCACCGCCACGGCGGTGTCACCGAGCATGGTCTCGGGCCGTGTGGTCGCCACGATCACGACATGGTCGCCCTCCACGGTCGGGTAGCGAATGTGATACAGCTTGCCGTGCTGCTCGGTGTGCACCACCTCGAGATCGGACAGCGCCGTCCGACACCGGGTACACCAGTTGACGATGTACTTGCCGCGATAGATCAGCCCCTCGCGAAACAGCGTCACGAAGACCCGTCGCACGGCCCGCGACAGGTCATCATCGAGCGTGAACCGCTCGCGGCTCCAATCGACCGACGCCCCGAGCGTCCGCATCTGGCGGGTGATCGTGCCGTGGCTCTGCCGGGTCCATGCCCAGACGCGCGCGTCGAACGCCTCCCGGCCCAGCTCGTGGCGGTTCGTCCCCTCCTCCGCCAGCTGCTTCTCGATGACGTTCTGGGTGGCAATCCCGGCGTGGTCGGTCCCGGGCAACCACAACACGTCGTGGCCCGTCATCCGCTTCCACCGGCAGACGATATCCGGCAGCGTCTGATTGAGTGCGTGCCCGATATGCAGCACACCGGTGACGTTGGGCGGCGGCAGCACGATGCTGAAGACTGGGCGGGCCGATGTCGGATCAGCGCGGAAGGCCCCGGCCGACTCCCAGAAGGCATACCACTTGGGGTCGACGGTCGCGTGTTCGAACCCTTTCGCCAGCTCACGCATGCCGATCATGGTATCAGCCGCCGATGGGGCCGAGCGCACCGCCGAAGAGACGGAGGTCGTGGAGGATGGAAATCGAGGAATCGCGAGCTGTCTTGTCGCGTCACACCGTGACGTTCGACGCGTCACCCCCCGGAACGATGTCTAGCCGTCCGCGGTGAAAGCCCTGTGTGGCACCGAGACCGGCGAAGCGCCCGGATGACAAGGCGCGACGAGGGAAAATACCGGCAATATGTGACCGAGGAGCAACCGAGGCAGGCGGGATGCCGCGCCGTTCGCATGCGGCGGGGCTGTCACCCCGGGCTGCAAGTCCTACGTGTCCCGTTCAATCTCCTTGCGCACCAGCTTCTCGGCGACCCGGTCGACGACCTGGGTCACCAACTCGCTGGTCATCCCGTCGGACAGACGGGCGACAACGCGCTCGGCCACCCGGTCGATCAGCGCCTCGTTCAGCACTGGCGACGAGGCCGGCCGGGGCGATGGAGAGACCGTCTGGGCCCGCTCGGCGGCACCCTGCTCGGCCGCAAGCAGCGACGCGAAGGCGTCGGCAAGCGACGGTGGCGTGTCGACCGGGGCAGGGGGTGGGACCGGCTCGGGCGGTGGTGCTGGCGCGACGGGCTCGCGTAATGGCGGCGCGGACGCCGGCGGTGGCGCTGACGCGACAGGCTCGAGTGGCGGCGTGGAGACCGACGCGGGCGGCGGTGCTGGCGCCACGGGCTTCGGTGCTGGCGGCGCGGACGCGGGCGGTGGTGCTGACGCGACGGGCGCCACGGGCTCTAACGGGGGGGACACCTGCGGAGATGGGATGGCCGGCGCCCCATCTGCCGACGCAGACCCGGCCGCCGGAACCGGCTTCGCGACCGACCGATCCGATGGGCGCGACACCGCATCCGGTGTCGATGGGAGGACCTCGTGCTCGGCCGGCGCGCCGTCGGCCTTCGCGTCCCCACGCGCGTCGTGCGTCGCCTCCAGCCCGCTCAAGACGCCTTCCAGCGAGTCGAGGTTCTCCTCCTTGGAGGCCGACGTGTCATTCGGCGCGGGACGCGGCTCGTTGGGCGCTGTGCCCCCCTGAGCGGACGCGACGGACTCCCCCGCTTCGAACCGGTCGAACGCCTTCTCCATCCGCTCGAGGTCGTCCCCGAGCGGGTCGTCCGACGCAACCGCCCGATCAGTGGTAACCAGCCGCGGGGCAGGCTCCGGTTCCCCTGCCCTCAGTCGCGACGACAGATCGAACGTCTCGTCCGGGTCGTGGGTGGGCCGCTCCGGCGTCTCGGCGTGCGGCGTGGAAGCATCCGCAGCGGCGTCCTGGCGAGGCACCATCTCGACCGGTCCGGCGGTCGTCGCCGGGACGGCTGCCGCCGACCGCCTGCCCAGCAGATCACGCACACGATCGATGACGACCTGGGGCTCGAACGGTTTGACCAAGACCCCGTCGCACCCAGCCTGCCGTGCCCGATCTTCGTCGACCGGTTCGAACGCCCCGGTCAGCAGCACCACCGGAATGTGCGCCAGCGCGGGATCCGCCTTGATGAACGTCGCGACGTCGTAGCCGTTACGCTCCGCCATCCCGGTGTCGGCCAGCACGATGTCCGGCGGATTCGCCTTGATGCGTTCGATCGCCTGCTGTCCGTCTCCGACCGCGATCACCCGGATATCCTCGTCGGCGAACGTCAGCTCGAACACACGTTGGATCGTGACACTGTCGTCGGCGACCAGGAGTGTCTGTGACATCGCTTTTTCCGAGCGTACCCGCACCATTCCGAGACGTCAAGCGTGCACGCAGACTGAAGACTTTGCGAGGCGTCCTGGTGGCTGGATCTCGTGCCCCGAGTCAGGCCGGGATCCGACGGTGGTGCTCGCGGATGAAGCCGACGATGTCTCGCATCGGTGTCCCGGGTTGAAATACCCCCTCGATCCCGATCGCCCGTAGCCGCGGTAGGTCCGCATCGGGAATGATGCCCCCGAGCACCACGAGCACATCGTCGAGGCCCTTTTCTCGCAGCAGCTCCATGACACGGGGGCAGACATGGTTGTGCGCGCCGGACAGAATCGACAATCCGATGACACCCGCGTCCTCCTGCAGCGCGGCCTCCACGATCTGCTCCGGTGTCTGGCGGAGCCCGGTGTAGATGACCTCCATCCCCTCGTCGCGTAACGCGCGAGCGATCACCTTCGCGCCCCGGTCGTGACCATCGAGGCCCGGTTTCGCAATGATGACGCGGATCTTGTCCATGTCGCCTTGGGAGGCGGGCGTCAACGCCATCTACACGTCGCAGACGCTTCTCTGACGACCCCGCGACGCTGCGGCCAGACTCCTTTGGGCGACGGCGGACACGGGAAGACAGACGGGAGCGACCGGTCGAGCCACCTCATCCCTGAATACGAAATGCGACGAGCGTGGTTGCAACCTCGTCGCCCACAGCCGCCGAGATCTCGATCAGATAGTCCCCCCGCGGGAACGACGCCAGCTGCAGCGCCAACTCATATGGTGCACCGGTCGCCGGCTGCTCGACGGAGAGCTCCAGCATCGACGTGCCCTCCCGGCTCAACAGCTGGGCGGTGACCATCGGCGCGGTATCGCCCGGCGTGTATACCTCGACACGCAGCAGCAACTGGTCGGTGCGCCGGAAGAAGCGGGACGCGGTCGGCACTGCGTCAGGGTCGGCGATGAGCTGCCGCATTTCCATCGCGTTGCGTGCCCGCAGCACCGCCGGCGTACTCAGTGCGACGTCGGTGCCGGTGAAATCGGGGATCGTCACCTCGTGCACCGCCCGGTCGATCACGTCGCCGTATTCATCCTCGATCGCGACGTTGAGCTCGAGCACGCCCGGGTCGGCCTCGAACTCCGCCCGCGGCGAGTCGTTCCCTCGCTCGGGCACCTGCCCGCGGAAATATGCGGCGCTGTCGCTCAAAGCCATCAGCATCACCTGGGACGCCGACTCGCGACGTCGACTCTGGTTGGTGCCGACCGGCTCCCAGACGAACGTCACCTTCGTCTTACCGTTGTCGCCGCGCCGCGTGCCGACCCAGGTGCGCACCAGGCGCCCCCGTATCGGCTCCGCCAGGGTCGCCAGCGCGATGTCCACCGCCTTCGGCAGCTCCGGTTTCGGCGGCGCCAGCACACGCGCCGCGTTCTCCTCGGTCAGGGCGTAATAGCCTTTCCGCGCACGGACTGTGACATCGGACCGACTCACACGCACCTTGATCTCGTGGAACTTGCCGTCAGTGGGGGTGTCCGCCGAGGTGTAGCCGAGCAGGTAGTAGGCGCTCTGGTCGCGGACGATCTGCGCCAGGCCCGGCAACACATCGTTGCGGTTGACAATCGCGCGCCCGTCGGTCTGTTCCGCCAGCAGATACAGGGTGTCCTGCAGATTGCGCAGAATTCGACTGTCGGTCTGCGGCGCGATCGGCACGTTGCTCATGTCGTACTCGTACACCACCAGACCCCTGGGATCGACCATGTAGAGGCTGGTGTTGTTCTTGTTCGCGATGTCGGCGGTATACAGCAGGTTCATTCTCATCGCGGCGTCGTCGAAGAACTGCGACGTCTCTTCCAGACGATTGTCGCCCGCGAACGGGTCGTATCGCTGAGTGCTGCGCAAACGGCCGCCGCCGGCGCTCTCATCGCGCAACTGGGGCGGCACGTAGTCGGAGTAGCCCTCGGTCAACACGATGATCGACTTGCGGCCCTCACGCAGCCCGCCCAAATGAATCGCCAACGCCTTGAGCCCCGACAGGCTCACGTCGTTCCGGATCTTCTCGACCACCGTCGTCGGGTAGTAGGCGTATTGCTGCTCGAACATATTGCGCGGTTCGTAGTCGTACTTGCGGCCTTTGAACGCCTGCAGCGCCCGGACAATCTGCGCATGATTACGGGTGAGCTGCACGTCGAACAGCGGCGTCAGCGGATACATGACCGCCACCAGATCAGTCGGCGCGAGCTGGGTCTCGACGAACTCCACCAGCGGTGCCGTCATCCGCATGGCGTTGGTGTCGCGCACGTGGTAGTCGTCGAGAAAAAAGACAAAGATGCGCGAGTCTGTCCGGTTCGCCTCGCGCTCCTCGTCATACGCATTGCGGATGCTCGACGGCGGGGGCAGTCGAGGATCGGGTTCGCCCGTGAACAGGATCAGCTCGAACGACTCGATCTGCTGGAGCGTGTCATCCTCGTAGATCTCGAAGTCCTCCACCGTCAAGTCGAGTACCGGGTTGTCGTCTTTGTCGGTGATGATCGCGTCCACCCGCACGAAGTTGATCTCGGTCCGGAACACCGGCGGCTGGGTCTGCGCGTCCTGGGGCGGGTCCGTCGCCGGCTCCGGCGCATCCGGCGGCTGGGTGCTCCCGGGAGGCTGGGTCTGGGGCTGCTGCTGCGCGCTGCCGGTCACCGACAGCGTCATCGCGACCACGACGACAAACAGCGGGATCCACCCGGCTGGACCGCGCCCGCGGTCCGGTTGGCGCACGACCGGTCGTGACGTCCACCATCGAGTGCTCATGCGTACCCTTCCTTGGTCTCGTGACCCCGGCAAACGCTGACTGGCCACTGTCATGATATCACCAGGCATCGCGCGACCGACGTCGTGCACGCGAGATGCAGCGACTCTGCCCGAGGTCCGCCAGACCGCCGCGCTCGCGTATGATCGGCGAGCAGGCTCCTCGACACGTCAGCTTGCGGGGTGCTCCTGACTTCTGACTCCTGACTCCTCGAGCAAAGAGCCGTCATGCGCCTCGAACTGACTGCCGACCAGGAGGCGTTTCGCGAGGCCGTCCGCCGGTTCGCCGACCAGGACGTCAGACCGCGCGCGGCGCAGATTGACGCTGACGACCGGTTTCCCCGCGACCTGGTGCGGGAGGCGGCCGCGCGTGGTCTGATGGGGATCACGATCCCGGTCGAGGCGGGCGGCGCGGGTCGCGACTATGTCAGCTATGCCCTGGCGATCGAGGCGATCGCCGCCGCCAGCGCCACGCTGGCGGTCATCCTGGCCGTCAACAACTCGCTGGTCGCCGAGGTCATCGCGCGGTTCGGCACCGCCGCGCAACGCACCACCTGGCTACGCCGTCTGGCCACCGGCCAGGCGGTGGGCGCCTTCGCCTTGTCGGAGGCGGATGCGGGCACCGATGCCGCGAATCAACACACGACCGCCACCCCGGACGGTGCCGGCTACCGGCTCAGCGGACGCAAGGTCTGGGTCGCGAATGGCGAGGTCGCTGATCTGCTGCTGGTGTTCGCCGCCACCGAACCGGGTATCGGCGGACGCGGTGTCTCGGCGTTTCTCGTTCCGACCGATACCGCCGGTCTGCGGGCCGAGAAAACCGCCGACTCGCTCGGCGTGCGCGGACTCGGCTGCCGTGACATCGATCTCGACGACGTATGGGTCGGCGCCGAGGCGATGCTCGGTGCGGCGGGCAAAGGGTTCCAGATCGCCATGTGGGCACTCGACGGCGGTCGGGTGGCGATCGCCGCCCAGGCACTGGGCATCGGGCAAGCGGCGTTTGAAGAGGCGCTCGCACACACGAAACGTCGGCAGACGTTCGGGCGGCCGATCGGTCGGTATCAGGCGGTGCAGTGGATGCTGGCTGACATGGCGACCGAGCTCGAGGCGGCGCGGATGCTGATGTATCGGGGTGCCTGCGCCAAAGACACCCAGGACCGGAGCACGGTGGAGGCGGCCATGGCGAAGCTCTACGCCTCGGAAGCGGCGCACCGCGCCGCCGATAAGGCGATGCAGATTCTGGCCTCGGCCGGCTATCACCGTGGCTCCACGGTCGAACGCCTGGTCCGTGACGTGCGCGCGACGGAGATCTACCAGGGCACGTCGGAGGTGCAGCGGATGGTCATCGCGGCAGCGATTCTCGCCGAGCGGTGAGGCATCAATCCTCTTCGGCCAATCGCGCGAAGATCGGCGTCAGTCTCTTCAGCGTCTGCGGCGGCTCCTCGGGCACCACCCGGGTCGAGCCCACGACGGTCATGAAGTTGGTGTCGCCGTCCCAGCGTGGCACGAGGTGCATGTGGAGGTGCCCCGGCACGCCGGCGCCGGCCGGCCGGCCCAGGTTGATCCCCAGGTTCATCCCATGCGGTCGATACGCCTCGGTCAACGCGATCTCGGCGCGGCGCGTCAGCGTCATCAGCTCGGTCAACTCCTGGCGCGACGCCTCGGCGAGCGACCCGATGTGGCGGTGCGGCACCACCATGACGTGGCCGTTGTTGTAGGGGTACAGGTTGACAATGACGAAGCAGGTCCGGCCACGGGTGACGATCAGGGACTCCGGCTCGGGCCGGGCCCAGGCGACGCAGAACACGCACTCGTCGCTCGATGCCTCGGCGACACCGGTCACGTAGTCGAGCCTCCAAGGGGACCAGAGTCGTTCCACCGGTCACATCCCGTCATGCGCGGATGGGAGACGGGGTGTCTGTGGGCGGTTCGGCGTGCTCCTGGCCCTCACCCCGGCCGTCTTCCAGGGAGACAGGGAGCGGCTGGAGCGCCCGTGTGCTCCACCCTAGTATTGCGTGATGCCGGAGTCGGGCACCGGCGTCGGTATCGACGCGGGTGGGTCCTTCGAGAGATCCGGCAGCGGCTCCCGGTTGATCAACTCCTTGAGCTCCTTGCCGGGCTTGAAATACGGCACCTTCTTGGGCGGCACGTCGACGCGGTCGCCGGTCTTGGGGTTCCGCCCCTTTCGCGGCTCGCGCTGGCGGAGACGGAAGCTCCCGAACCCGCGCAGCTCGATCTTCTCACCCCGCCGCAGGGCGGTGATGATACTTCGGAACACGGTGTCGACGATGACCTCGGAGTGTTTCTTGGTCAGATCGGCGGCTCGCGACACTTCCTCGACGAGCGCCGCCTTCGTCATGCTCGCGCCTGGTGCCAAGATCCCCCCTCGCTCTATGGGCCTCGTCGGCCTCGGTGCCTCACCGCTATCACGAACGCGACTACTCGGTCTGCTTCTTGAAGTGATCGCCGAGCGTCACGGCCGGCGTCCCGGTCGCGGCGTCATAGGTCTCCCAGTCCGTATCGTAGTCGTCCGACTTCAGAGCACGGATGCTCAGACCGATCTTCCGCTCGCTCGGGCTGAGCTTGATGATCTTCATACTCGTGACCTGGTCGATCTTCAGCTCGACCTTCTCACGGCCGCCTTCGTCATCGAACTCCGACACGTGGATCAGCCCCTCGATCCCCTCGACCAACTCCACGAACGCGCCGAAGTTGGTGATCCGCACCACCTTGCCCTCGATGACCGACCCAACCTTGTGGTTCTCGAAGAACTCGTCCCAGATGTCGGTGGCCAGCTGCTTCAGCCCGAGCGAGAGCCGTTGGTTGTCGGGGTCGATGTTGAGCACCATCGCCTCGACCTCGTCCCCCTTCTTGAGGACCTCCGACGGATGATTCAGCCGCTTGCTCCACGACATGTCGGAGATGTGGATGAGCCCGTCGATCCCCTCCTCGACCTCGACGAACGCCCCGAACTCGGTGAGGTTGCGCACCTTCCCGGTCAAGGTTGACCCGATCGGATACTTGTCAACCAGCTGGTGCCAGGGGTTGGACTCAATCTGCTTGAGCCCCAGGGAGATCCGCCGGGCCTGCGGGTCGACACCGAGCACCATCGACTCGACCGCGTCGCCGACGTTGAGCACCTTCGATGGATGTTTGACCCGTTTACTCCACGACATCTCGGAGACGTGGATCAGCCCTTCGACACCCGGCTCGAGCTCGATGAACGCGCCGTAGTCGGTCAGGCTGACGACCTTGCCGTCCACCCGCTGTCCCGCTTGATACCGCTCGTCCACCGCCGTCCACGGGTCGGCGTGCAGCTGCTTGTAGCCCAGCGACACCCGCTCGGTCGTCCGGTCGAACTTCAACACCACGACATCCACTTCGTCGTTCACCTTGAACAGATCGGACGGATGCGCGGCCCGGCCCCACGACATGTCGGTCACGTGCAGCAGCCCGTCGATCCCACCAAGGTCGATGAACGCACCGTAGTCGGTGATGTTTTTGACCACGCCATGCAGGAGCTTGCCCTCCTCCAGGGTGGCGAGCGTGTGCTTCTTTTTCTCCGCAAATAGCACACTTGATGCCATCTACACCCCTACCAAACTCGTACTTAATGTTTTCCATCTTTCTTCAATATAGCCTTAACATCTGTCTCTTTAACAAACCACCATAGCTCTTTCTTTCCATCAACCTCAACCATAACATCATCTGGTACTAGCTTGGAGAACAATACTGTTTCTCCTTTCTTGTATTCTGACTCATCTGGTATAGCTAGCACCTCACAGAACGAGGTCTGTTGTTCATCATCTTCTTGAGCACCTTCAGGAAGCACAATACCTGTCTCTGTCATCTTCTTTGGCTCTAGGGCTTTGACTATGAGGTATCCGTTTTTAGGTTGTAGGTTCATACGTCAAGATTGAATCTTGTATTAACTGATTGCCCTATTGATGTTTCCTCTGCTTTCTTCATCGCAAAGAACTTTTGCTCAACACTTGTTCTTGGCTTCTCTGTAGTAGCATCCTCTAGCTTCTGAAGTAAGTAGGTTATAGCGTCATATGAGTGATCCTCACCTCTTGTATCTACATCCTCTGGCTTATTACGATCATGCACCAAGGCAGGTATTGTCCTAATAGCGTTCACACAGGTATCAAAGAACTTTATCTTTGGCTGCTCTCCCTTGTTAAAGTATAGCTTTTGCCTCATCATCTGTGCTCTTGATACTCTACTGTTCTTTCCTCCTATACTTGGCTCAAGATAAGGTATGTTCGTTCCAGTCTGTCCTATCCCATTCCTTCTCATAATATCCCCTATGGTCTCACCATATCCTAGCTTATGGAACATTGCCCTATCCCCTACCACCATCTCAAGGAAGTCACCTGACTCTCTGTTTATTGTAGCTACAGCCTTAGCATTGTTCTCTGCTGTCTCACCTGTCTTGTAATACTCTCTATATACCCAATAGTTACCATCCCAATCAACAGCTACCCAGTAAAAGGCAAAAGGATTAGTTGAGCCAAAGTCCAGTCCTCCAAACTTACGGAAGGTGTCTGGTATCTTAAAGGGTCTTGTAACGTGCATATCCTTCCTAAACTCTGTAAAGAACTGTCCTTCAAACAAATCCCAATCACCTTCTCTCCATGCCCTTCCTAGATTTCCGGTTAAACCCTCTAAGTACTCGAGATATTCCACATTTAGATATGGGTTATCCTTGTAAGTGGAAGGTATGAATCTTGTCTTAGTCTCGGTGCCTTCTCTAAATGGCTCTATAA
>JADFPE010000070.1 GCA_022562495.1 Acidobacteriota bacterium | reverse complement strand
CGCCGCCCCCACCACCCCCGCCGCCACCGCGACCGCCCCGGCCGCCCCGGCCGCCACCACCACCGCCGCCGCCGCCGCCGCCGCGGGAGTCCATCAGCGCATCGCCCTGCACGCCGTACCCGTTCAGCGAGAAGACATAAGCGCGCTGCTGGTCGAGGAACGTGTCGAAATAGATCGAGATCGTGTCGTCGCCGAACCCAGCCCGGTCACGGTCGACACGACTGGCGCGCACCATGCCGGGGTCGCTGTAGTGCGCGTGCATGGCGAAATAGAGATGCGTGCTGTCGTACGCGATGTAGATGTCGGTGTCCTCTGTCGCCGGGGCGCCCTCGATCGGGCTTTGCTGGACGAACTCGGTGATCCGCGTGGCGCGCTGCCAGACGGCGTCGTCGAGCCGCCCGTCAATCCTTGGCGGCTCGTCGGTGCGGACAACGGTCACGCTCGGACGACCGGTGAGGATGCCAGCCGAGGCCGCCGCACCCGCACCGCCGGCGGCCGGCGCACCCGCGCGAGGCCGTCCCCCTGATTCGCTGCGGCCCGCCGGGTCACTGTCTGGCAGGATGATGCCGCCGGTCACCGTACCGCGGCCGAGATCGCCGGCGCCGGGCGCACCCTCGGACCCGTCGCGGCCAGCGACGGCCGGAACCGTCCCTTCACCTCGTATAGCGGCGAGAGCGGCGCGCCCCCCGGACTCCCGCGGCGTTGCCCGGGCCGTCGCGTTCAGGCGGACGTCGCTGGTCAGCTCCGTCGCAATCCGGTCCTGCAGACTGAAGATCTCATCGAGCGTGCCGTCCGCCTTCATCGTCCTCGCGACGAGCCCGCTCTCGGTGTCGACCAGCCGCGCCGTGATCCGCAGCTGGTCGCCGAGCCGCTGGTAGCCGCCGGTCACCACCCAGCGGGCGCCGAGGTCGCGGCCCAGCGCCAGTGTCGCGCCCTCGTCGAGCGCGGCCCGGCGACGGCCGCCCGTCACCGCCCGGATCCGCTCCTGCGCGATGACGGTCAGGTTGCCCAGCGACTCCAAGTCCGCCATGACCGTCTCGGCGATGCCGTCGCCGATCCAGTCGTCTGCCTCGTTCCGAGAGATGTTCGTGAACGGGATGACCGCGACCGACCCGGATAGCACGTCGGTGTCATCGGTGGCGCCGCCGCCGATTCTTGCGGGTGGAACCGACTGTGCCTGAAGCGTGCTCGACCACGCGCGGTCCGACACCGGCACGACGGCGGTCGCGGTGGCCGCGCACGTCAGCATCGGACACACCGTGATCAGGACGCCGACCCCACGGACGTTCATATGTCTGGCTCCGTCGAGAGAAAAGACCGCCTGGGCACGAGCCGGGCCTCGACGTGCACTCAGGAACAACCGGATCCAATGACGGCGGAGACCGGCCTGGCGTTTACAGAGAGGGCCCTCGACCCTCACCCCGAGACCCAGAGCGAGAGGGAGACACCGGAGCGACGTATCTCAGTCGCCGATCTACACCGGTGGCTTGACCACCCGGTCGAGGATCTCCTGCGCCATGGCGGACCCGCTGACCGGCGTCGCCCCTCCATCGGCCACCAGGTCGGCGGTGCGGTACCCGGCGGCGAGCGTGCCGCCGACCGCCCGGTCGACGGCATCCGCCTCCGGTTCGGCGCCGAGCGCGTGGCGTAGCAGCATCGCGGCCGAGACGATGGCACCGATCGGGTTCGCGACGCCGCGACCGGCGATGGTGGGTGCCGAGCCGTGCACCGGCTCGAACAGCCCGCCGCGACCACCGATGCTGGCCGACGGCAGGAGTCCGAGCGACCCGACCACCGCGCCCGCCTCGTCGGAGAGGATGTCGCCGAACAGATTGCCTGACAGCACCACGTCGAACTGCTTCGGGTTCGTCGCGAGCAGCAGCGCGCACGAGTCGACATACTGGTGCTCGAGCGTCACATCCGGATAGCGCGTCCCCACGTCGGTCACCACCTCGCGCCAGAGCCTCGAGGTCTCGAGCACGTTGGCCTTGTCGACCGATGTCACGAGCCCGCGCCGGGCCGCGGCGCTGCGGAACGCGACCTCGGCGATCCGCTCGATCTCCGGTCGCGAGTAGCGCATCGTGTTGAACGCAGACTGTCGGTCCTTGGCGACACCGCGGGGCTCGCCGTAGTAGATGCCGCCGGTCAGCTCGCGCACGATCAGCATGTCGACGCCGGCCACGACCGCGGGCTTGAACGCGCCCCCATCCTCCAGACCGGGCCAGACCTTTGCCGGCCGCAGGTTCGCGAACACCCCGAGAGCCTGTCGCAGCTGCAACAGCGCCGTCTCGGGCCGCCGCTCGCTCGAGCCGGTGTCGAAGGCGGGGTCGCCGACCGCGCCGAGCAGCACGGCGTCGGCTGCCAGACAGGCCTCGCGTGTCCCGTCCGGCAGCGGCGGCTGTCCGGCGTGCAGCGCCGCACCGCCGATGAGGTGAGACGTGAAGGTGAAGGAGTGCCCGAACCGTTTGGCGACCGCGCGCAGCACCCGTTCAGCCGCACCGGTCACCTCGGGCCCGATGCCGTCGCCCGGCAACACCACGATGGTCGCTTGCATGTGGGACCTCTAGCAGCCCCCCAGAGGAGACAGGAAGCAGGAGGCAGGTGACGCCGGAAGGCTTCACCTCTTTCCACCTAGAGTACACAAATCAGGCGCGTGGCCCGGCCGCCTGGATCGCCCCCTCGGACGGCTGGGCGCGCACCCGGTCGACGATGGCCGACAGGTCGGTGTCCTCTACCGTCTTCTGTTTGTCGGCGAGATTGATCATCTCGCGATAGACCCGGTCGAGCTCGAGCCGGCTCAGCTCGACGCCGATCTGTTCGCACCGTTTCTTCAAGGCGTGACGCCCCGAGTGCTTGCCGAGCACCAGCGTGGACTGCGCCACACCAACGTCGGCCGGCCGCATGATCTCGTAGGTGCGCCGGTCCTTGATCACCCCGTCCTGGTGGATGCCCGCCTCGTGCGCGAAGGCGTTGCGGCCGACGATTGCCTTGTTCGCCTGGACCGGCTCGCTGGTCAGCTCGGTCAGCAGCTGACTGGTGGGAAAGAGCGCCGTCGTCTCGATGTGCGTCGTGTAGGGCATCAGGTCGGCCCGCACCCGGGTGACCATGACAATCTCCTCGAGCGACGCGTTGCCGGCCCGCTCGCCGACCCCGTTGATCGTGCACTCGACCTGGCGGCACCCCGCCCGCACCGCCGCCAAGGTGTTCGCCACGGCCAGCCCGAGATCGTCATGACAGTGGGTGCTGAAGACCGCCTTGTCGGCGTTGGGCACCCGGCCGATGATGTCGGTGAAGAAGTGCTCGATCTCCTCCGGCGTGCAGTAGCCGACCGTGTCGGGCAGATTGATCGTCGTGGCGCCCCGCGCGATCGCCGTCTCCACAACCTGGCACAGGAAGTCGGGGTCGGTCCGGGTCGCATCCTCGGCCGAGAACTCGACATCGTCGGTGTAGCCACGGGCGAGCGTCACATTGTCGACGACCGCCTGCAGACAGTCCTCGCGGGAGATCCGCAATTTCCGTTCGAGATGCAGGTCGGACGTCGCGATGAAGGTGTGGATGCGGGCGCGCTTGGCCGCCTTCACCGCCTCGCCGGCGCACTCGATGTCGGCCCGGTGACACCGCGCGAGCGCGGCAATGACCGGCCCCGTGATCTCGGACGCGACCAACCGGACCGCCTCGGCGTCGTCACTCGACGCGATCGGGAAGCCGGCCTCGAGCACGTCGACCCCCAGCGTCTGGAGCTGACGCGCGAGCCGGAGCTTCTCGGGAGTGTTCATCGAGAAGCCGGGCGCCTGTTCGCCGTCCCGCAAGGTCGTGTCGAAGATGATCAGCCTATCGTCCGCCACGGTGTCTCTCCTTTAGGTTTCCGGGCGGGGCATCCCGTCTGGCAGCGTTGCTTCCTCGGTCACAGACCGCCTGTCTGCTCCCTCGTCGCGCCTTGCCAGCCGGGCGCCGCCGGTCCGGCGGTCCCCCCTACTTCACGACCAGTTGGATATGGAGTCAAGATTATAATTATTACAACTTGATAAACGATGGTTATAATGATGCATCGCCATGGAGTTGAACGAGCTACAGGTGTTGCAGGCGGTGGCGGCGGAGCGCAGCTTCTCGCGTGCCGCCGTCCGGCTGCACCGCACGCAGCCGGCCGTCAGCCAGGCGATCCGGCGGCTGGAAGATGAGCTTGGCGAGCGGCTGTTCGACCGGTCATCCAAGGGCGGCCGGCTGACCGAGGCGGGCACGATCCTGCTCGACTACGCGGAACGGTTGACGCGGCTGACGGAGGAAGCCGAGGGCGCGGTGCGCGAGCTGCAGGAACTGCGACGCGGTCGCGTGGTCATCGGTGTGAACGAGGCGGCGGTGCACGTGCTGCTGCCGATCGTCGTGCAGTTCCGCGACGCACATCCCCACGCCCAGGTCGAGATGCGACGCGTGCAGTCGCGGCAGATCCCCAGTGAGGTGCTCAACCGCAGTCTCGACTTCGGGCTGGTGACGTTTCCGCCTGGCGAGCGTGGTCTGCTCTCGGTGCCGCTCGGCGTGGACGAGCTCGTCATGCTGACGCACCCGACGCACCCGCTCGCCCGCCGGCGCCAGGTCACGATGGAGGAATTCGGCCGGCAGACGGTGATTGCGCACAACGATCCGTCGCCGAGACGGGAGCGGGTGCTGCGGCTGTTCGAGCAGAAGCACGCGCCGATCAACATCCAGATGTCGTTGCCGAGTCTCGACGGGATCAAGCGAGCGGTGGAGATGAAACTGGGGGTGGCGCTGCTGCCGCGCCGCTGCGCACTCTCGGAGATTGCCCGCAAGCAGCTCGCCGCCGTCCGGGTCCCAGAGCTGCGGGTGCCACGCACCCTGCGGCTCATCTATCGCCGGACCGGCGAGTCGTCACACGCCGCCAGTGCGTTCCTGAAGGCGGCGCAGGTCCACGCGGTGAAGGAGTGAGGGTGTCAGGCTTGGGCCCAGCGCCCGCCCGCTCCCAGGCTGTGGGCTAACAGACCCCGCCGGGCCGCTTCTCGATCGTCCGTAGCAAGGCCCGTCCCGCCTCCGCCCGGGCTTCGGCGGACAGGCAGAACCGCCCGTCAAAACCCACGGATGTAGGGGATACGCGACGCCACGCCGCGAACGACGTCGAAGTCGTCGAGCAGCATGCCGCTCGCGTCCCACGTGCCGGTGAGCAGCGCGTCACGAACGGAGCCCTCGATGCCGACCGGCACCTGCCGACCCGCCGCCTCGAGCGTCCGGTCCCGCAGCGAGAGCACCAGACGCGTGGACGGCGCGCGCTCGACCACCGCCATCAGCCGATCGACCTCCGCGTGCGTGACGGTGACACACGCCAGCCCGATGGCCAGCGAGTTGCCGCTGAAGATCTCGGAGAACGACTCGCCAACGCACGCCTCGATGCCCCAGTGCTTCAGCGCCTGCGGGGCATGCTCGCGCGACGAACCGGACCCGAAGTTCTCGTTCACCAGCAGAACGTGCGCGCCTTGATACGCCGGATTCGAGAACGGGTGCTCGGCAGTCGCCGCCCGTTCGTCTTCGAACAGGTGGTCGCCGAGACCGTCGAAGGTAATCGCCTTCAGAAACCGCGCCGGGATAATCCGGTCGGTGTCGATGTTGTCCCCGCGCACGGGGATGCCGGTGCCTTCGATACGGTCGATCTCACGGCTCGGCACAGGTGTTGGCCTCTACTCTCTCTCTCGCTCTTCGGCTCCAGGCGTCCGGTAGCACGGCCCTTCCCGCCTCCGCCGGGGCTTCGGCGGACAGGCAGGGTCGCCCATACGCCTTGCAGCGACCTGTGGCCGTGTCGAACGCCAGGCCTCCGCGGATCTGAAGACCCACGGCTACCGCATCTTCACAGTGCCTCCGCCGTTGCGATCACCTCGCGGACGTCGATGACTTCGCCGGCAATGGCGGCCGCGGCGACCATCGCCGGGCTCATCAACAGCGTGCGTCCGGTCGGGCTGCCCTGGCGCCCTTTGAAGTTGCGGTTCGAGGAGGAGGCGCACACCTCGCGGCCCTCGAGCCGGTCCGGGTTCATCGCCAGACACATCGAGCAGCCGGCGCCGCGCCACTCGAACCCGGCGTCGCGAAACACCTGGTCGAGCCCCTCGCGCTCGGCCACCGCCCGCACCGCCTGGGACCCCGGCACCACCAGCGCTTTCACGTGCGGCGCCACGCGCTGTCCCTTCGCAATGCGCGCCGCTTCTCGCAGATCCGACACCCGGGAGTTCGTGCAGGAGCCGACGAACGCGACGTCGATCTTCGTCCCTTTGATCGGCGCACCACCGGTGAACCCCATGAACTCCAGCGCCTCGGCGACCGCGCCGGTCGACATCGACGACGACCCGGCGTCGCCGGCCGACGGTATCCGTTCACTGACACCCACCGACTGCCCGGGGTTGATGCCCCAGGTCACCCGCGGCTCGATCGCCGCCGCGTCGAACTCGACCACATCGTCGTAGTTCGCGTCCCCGTCCGACGCGATCGACCGCCACCACAAGACCGCCCGGTCGAAGGCGTCGTCGGCCGGCGCGAACGGACGCCCGCGCAGATAGTCGAACGTGGTCTGGTCCGGGTTCACATAGCCGACCCGCGCGCCACCCTCGATCGACATGTTGCAGATGGTCAGCCGCTCGTCGATGCTCATCCGGTCGACCGCCGAGCCGCCGTACTCGTACGCGTGGCCCACCCCGCCCTGCACCCCGAGGCGGTGGATGATCTCGAGCACGACGTCCTTGGCGAACACCCCGGCGGCCAGCGCGCCATTCACCGCGATGCGCCGCACCTTGAGCGGGTCGATCGGCAGACACTGCGACGCCAGCACGTCCCGCACCTGCGACGTGCCGATGCCGATCGCCACCGCGCCAAGCGCGCCGTGGGTCGAGGTGTGGCTGTCGCCGCACGCGATCGTCATCCCCGGCTGCGTCAGCCCCAGCTCCGGCCCGATGACGTGCACGATGCCCTGCCGGTCGCTGTCGAGATTCCACAACGGGATGCCGAACTCCGCGCAGTTCCGCTCGAGCGCCGACAGCATCGCCTCGGCCAGCGGGTCCTGGAACGGCCGCGCCTGGTCGAGGGTCGGAACGATGTGGTCGGTCGTCGCGAACGTCCGGTCCGGGAACGCCACCGTGAAGCCCCGCGCCCGGAGCATGTCGAACGCCTGCGGCGTCGTCACCTCGTGGATCAGATGCAACCCGATGAAGAGCTGTGTCTGCCCGGTCGGCAGCCGGCGCACGGTGTGGAGGTCCCAGACCTTCTGGAGCAGTGTCTTGCCCATGCGAGCACCAATGTACCAGATTGACAGGCGAGCGCCGTTGTCGCGCCGCGCCCAAGGAAGAGCTTCGGCGATGGCTCACGTCGTGAGGCGTGTCTCGCGCGACTTGTCGAGCTTCTGCTTAGCCTGCTCCTGTGTGCTAACCCAGAGCGAGTGTTCGCGGGAGATCAGGGCCTCGATCCGTTCCGCCAGTAAGCGGTCGCTGTCGACGGAATACGGCCCGGCCTTTGCGGTCCATAGATACTTCTCATGCTTCAACTGCTCGCATGTGCTGCGATAAGTGACCCAGTGATGATGAAACTGGTTCAGGCTTTGCACCCCTTCGAGCACGACGATCAAGGAGCCCAACCCGGCCGCGACGAGCGCGAGGTCCGACGCAGGCACCACGAGCGACGCAATCGGAATGACCGCCGCTGCGACGATCTGCAGCGTCTTGAGCGTTTTGTACCATCGCTGGTGCCAGGCGCTCTTTCCGCCATACCATGCGATCTGCTCATCGAGCCGCCGCAGGGTGACAGTGACCTCAGGCCGGTCGTTCATAATGATAGCGATTGGTCCTACGCGCTCCGGCCGTAGTAGCGGTCTAGCACTTTCGCATGCCACTTCAGGAACACTTCCTTGAGCGGCCGTCTCTCGGTAGCCGTCAGCGGGCTCGGTGGCATACTGTGTACGAACACGTCGGTCACGCCCTCGTCGAAGACGCCGCCTCTGATCCCTTCCTCGCGGAAGATGACGAGCGGCAGACCAAGACCGAACAGGATGCCGGCTTCCAACTGGTTCCATGGCGTCGGGAAGCTGACCGATCCCTTCATAACTCGTCGGCCGTTCGCCCCGACCTTGGTGACCGCCTTGGCCGAGTATTGCTCGAAACCGAGGATCACACCTCCGGAGCAATGCCTCGCGAGCACGTGTACCTCGCGGAGGGGAAACTCATCCGGATAGTCGGAAGACCCCAGCGCCACCGGCTCCAGCTGAAGACTCCTGAGCTGACGGAACACCAGTTCGAGGGATTGTCGCTGGCTTGGGCTGAGGTTCGTCGGACGAGATACGAAGATCGAGATCCGCATGCATGGTCCTCTCGCGGATAGTGCATCCATCCGGCTGCGAACTGAGCTGTTCTCTAGAGCTCTGCTCCTGGCGTGAAGAGCGGAGCTCCAGCTCTCCTTCACCACGGGCGCTCTGTACTCCGCCCAGCGTGAACGGAGCAGCGGGTTCCGATTGGCGCTTGAGAAGGGCCTGGAGACCGTTCCGCCGCCACTCGCCGATTCATATGCGACGAGCTATGGCGGATGCCGAAACCTTGGCGAACGCGGTAAGGGCCTTGTTACGATAGGTCGGCAGGTGCTTCGTCCGACGCGCCGAGCTTTCCCGTCAGCCAGCGGCAATAGGCAACCGCCTCGGGCCATGTCACGTGAACGACAGGATGACTCACCGGACCGCGCAGGCTGTGCGGAACCAGCGCCGAACCAGCAGCCGCAGGAGTCGGTCCAGGCGGCGCCTGGACCTCTCCGATGCCGTCGAGTTGGTCCCGCAGATAGGACTCGACGTCCTGCGCCAGCCGTTTCTCGAGCTCCGAGGGCGTCTCGTAGGTCGTGTAACCGCCAGTCAGGGTGCCATCAGGCGACTTGAACCGCTCGAAGAATCGACCGACGAGCTTTCTCTGGCGCAGTTGCTCCTGCACCTCGGGATCATCGATGTGGTCGAGGTCGACTGTGACCTTCGCGGTTCGCCGGTAGACCAACACCTCTTTTCCGGCGTTGACAGCATCCTCGTACTCCCACTCGGTACCGGACAGATACCGGCTGCCGTCGGCCTTGCGCGGCTTGCTCAGGGGCGTGCCCATGCGCGACCACAAGATGACCACTGTGAGGTCGCACTCCGAGGGCTTGGGCAGACCACGGTTCACCGCTTCCTGTGGCGTCAGGGTGGCGAACATCGGCGCGGGCGCATCCGGGTCGTCCCAGCTAACAACCTCGATGTCGACCTTGCCCTTCAGCAGAGGCGTCCGCTGGAGGCGCAGCAGCACTTTGCGAGCTAGCCGGCGCTCCTCCGCTACGTCGCCGGGTGAAGAGAGGAAAATCCTCAGAGGCCGACCAGGTGGCTCGTCAGTGGACATCGTCGAGAGACACGCGTTCCCGAGACGGGCGCGTCAGGTTGAGTGAGTCGCTGGAATTGTAGCGCAGGGCGGAACGGTATCAGCCGGGAGGTTTCTCAGATCGGAACAGAGGAGCCCTTGTCGACCTCAGGGCCGTGGCAGGACGTCGAACCGCTTCCTGCCGCGAATGCGATACACCTCGAAGTCGCGTCGGTCGGTGGTCAGGATCCGGTGGGTATCGAGCTCCTCGGCCAGCGTGACCAGGGTCGCGTCGGCGAAATCCATCGGCAGGTCGGCGTAGGTCTCGATCAGCACGCGACACCGCGCGAGCGACTCCCGTGTCGACGGCACAAGGACCGCACCGCCGCGCAGAACGAAATCGAGACAGGCTTCACGGCCGCGGTGCACACGACCCAGCAGGTGGGTCGTCTCGGTGAGGACAGCCTCGGTGGTGACGATGGGACCTGTCCAGCCCCGGAGGCACGCTGCGCACGGCTCGTGCAACACCTGGCTGCGGTCGAGCACGGACACCAGCGCGCCGGTGTCCAGGAGCAGCTCACCGGCCACGTCCGAGCGACTCCAGCACGTAGCGGCGGTGGTCTGCCGCGAGATCGGGCACGCCGGACTCGAGCGAGCCAATCAGGTCGGCGGCCGTGGGGGCTCCGGCCGTCGGCGATGGCCCATACAGGAAGTGCCGCAATGCGAGCCGCACGACCTCCGACGGCTTGCGTTGCATGCGGCTCGCGGCTCGTTTCAGGTCCTGGTGCAGTGTGCGCGGCAGCCTCACGGTCAGCTGTTCAGTCACATTTCCTCCGAGTGCATTGTAATGCATTGTAGTCGAGACAGGACCCCGGGCGCAGGCGGAAGGGGCTGGAGCGGACAATACAGGAATGGGCCTTGCCTGTCCGCCGAGGCGGTGGCGAAGGCGGGAAGGGCCTTGCTACGGGGGGCTATGCGGGCGGTTCGATCGGCTCGAGAGGATCGAGAAGCTCGAAAAGCTCCTCTTCCTCGTCCTCGTCGTCGGCATCGATTTCCTTCAGGAAATCGTCGCGGGTCTTGTGGACGCGGTTGTAGCTGCCGGCGGAGATGACGTAGTACCACTTGGCGAAGCGGGTGGCGAGCTCCTCGGCGCGGCGCTGGCCGCTCTCGGTGCGGCGCTCCCACTGGTCGTAGAGGTCCGCCCGCTCCTTGTTCTCACGGTCGCCGTCGGTCCACTGCCCCTCCGCCTTGTTCTCGAAGTCGCGGTTGGACGGCCGCGACGGCTCGGGCAGACCGGTCGGATCGAACTCCGCGGTAATCAGCACGTAGCGGTTTTCGCCGACCCCGGCATCCTCGTCGTCGCTGGTCTCGTCGCCGATTGCCACCGCGTTGCCGCTGCCGTAGACGATCTCGCCGAACCGGAGGGTGTAGAGCACCGCCTCTTCGGTCCGGACCAGCAGCTCGCCCTCATTGGACAGCATGTCGCCGGCCTGGGTCGGGTAGAACCCGCGTGACTGCATCGTCTGCAGGTCGGCGTTGGTGATGGTCCGCTCCTGGAACGCCTGCCGCAGGTTGCCGGACAGCCCTTCCGGCTTCGGCCGCACACCGACAATCTCGAGCCCCATGATGCCGCCGATCAGCAGGTTCATCTGGATGTAGTCGACCTCCATCCCCGCCGGCAGGTCGTTGGCGGTCCACACATAGTCCTCGACCCAATCGACGATGAACTCGCCTTGCCGCCGCACAGCGCCGGTCCGCTCGTCGATCTGATACTCGTTGAGCACGGTGCGCTTCACGTCGTCGCGCTCGACCCCGAGCAGGTTGGTCTCGATCCAGTCGTTGAACCGGGTGGAGATGTTGATGTCGGTGCGCGCGGCGTAGACCCGGTTCTGGTCCGCCACCCGCACGAAGTTGTAGCCGGGCCGGTCCGGCACCCGGTTGCCGATGATGAGGTCGGCCAGCACCTGCTCGCTTGCGCCCTTGAAGGTCACCCGCCGACCGCGGCCACGGAGCGTGCTGACGCTCTGGTCGAGCGGGTCGATCACGCCGAACGACTCGTGTTCGGTCACGTTGTCGGAGCGGAACTCGTCCTTGATGATCGCGATGACGCCGGCGGCGGTATTCGCGAGCCGCTCCTCGCCGTCGGCCGGATAGTCATGGTGCGTCGGAATCGTCCACAGCGCGTTCCGGTTGGTCACACGGAAGACCGCGGCCGCCGCGGTGTCTTCGTCGAACTCGACCACCTCGAGGCTGGTGGCGGTGTTCGGGTCGGTGAACTCGGGGAAGAAGGTCTCGCCCACGTCGGAGAAGTCTTCGGGGACGGCGCGTCGCGGCACGGTCACCAACGCCAGCGCGACCAGCAGTATCGCCGCACCACCGAACACCGTGGTTTTCCTTAGTTCGCTCATGGTCTTCCCAAGCGGCCCCGAAGAGCCTTGCTACGTTTCCCGGCGGCCCTAAAGGGCCTTGTTACGCTCTGAGACGGCGGGCGGCGGCGGCCCCTTCGCGTTCGCGCCGCCGGCGTCGCACGAAGATCCACACACCCCACGCGAAGACCGGGACCGGCGGCAGCAGGATCGCGTAGGTCTTGATGTTGTTCTGGATCTGCCGAATCTGGGTCTCCATCCGCTCGAGACTGGCCTGGTTCTTCGTGTCCTTCTCCCTCTCGATGTTGGCTGACTGCACGCTCAGGACCCGGTTCTCGACCTCTTCGAGGTTGCGGGCCATGATCTGCTTGGCTTGCGCGTCGATATCGGTACGGTTCTGCACCTCGGCCACACGCTCGTTCAGTCGGTTCTGCGCGTCGGTCAGCGCCTGCTCCGCCTCTTCCTCCGCCTGTTCCTCGTCGAGCGTTCGCTGCTCGACGAACTCGGCGGTCCGCGCCTCGACCCGCTCCAGCGTCCGGTGGCGGGCACGGCGACTGCGGAGCCCGATGAACGAGTCGTCTTCGAGCAGCGAGTCCATCGCGTTGAGGAAGAAGGTGACGTTGTCGAAGTTCAGGTTGCCGGGCGCTACCTCCCGAATCTGGAAGAACTGCTCGCTGATGAAGTCGATGTCGGCAACCACCACCAGATTGAGCGGGCCCTCGGTGGCCCATGGCGACTCCGGCGTGTCGTCCTCACCCTCCTGGGACTCTTCGTCTTGGGTCTCTTCGTCTGCGGTCTCTTCCGCGGCGGCGGTCTCGTCCACCTCGGTGTCGTCCACTTCGGTGTCGTCCACTTCGGTGTCGTCCGCTTCGGTGTCGTCCGCCTCGGTGTCGTCCGCTTCGGTCTCAACCGATTCGGTCGGTGGCTCGTCACGGCTTACCGGGCCTACCGGGCCAGCCGAGCGGACCCGCGCAGCGAGGATGTAGTCCAGCTCGTCCTGCTGCCGCCTCGGGTCGGGCACCATTCTCGGCCCGAAGAAGCTCTGCTGGACCAGCGTGAAGTAGCCACTCTGTCCCGAGACGACACCGGACCGCAGCAGCGGCTCGAATTCGACGTCTGTGTCGTCGTCATCCACCGGCAGCAGGAACCCCGGATACAGGAACACCAGCTCCTGCAGGTCCTTGGTCACGTCCACGTCCGGGTTGAACGTCGCCTCGTTCTCGTTTCCGGCGCCGAGGAACACCACCTCGAACGGCATGTGCGACAGCTCCGGATGCGGGTTGTAGCTGTCCCAGACGATCCGGGTCGGCTCCCAGTCGACGCCCAGATCCCGTATCCACTGCCGCACGTTCCCGCGCGGACCGGGGCGCGGGCTGCCGGGCGGGTAGGTGAACGGGTTGCCGTCGCCCACCCACTCGGTCGGCGACAGGGTCGGGTTCACTGCGGGCAGCGGGTCGACCAGGATCATCGCCGGCCTGCCCTGCCGGATGTACTCGGCAACATTGGTCAACTGGTCGGTCTGCATCGACGACGGCAGCGCGACCAGGATCGCGTCGATGTCGGGGGGAATCGGGTACTCGGCGTCGACCTCCACCACCTCGTATTGCTTGCGCAGCTCGTTGACCACCGACCATTGCGGCAACTGCTGATTGCCGACGAGGGTCTGGCCGCCGAAGATCTTCACCATCGTGTCGACCACGCCCACCCGTTTCCGCTCGCTGCCGGCGACGACCCGGATCGTGCGGACGATCTCGTACTCGGTCGACAACCCGCGGTCGAAGAACGGGATCACCTGCTGCTCGGCGCCGGCGGTGAACGCCACCCCCAGAAACACCTCGACGATCGACGACTGCCCGCCACCGAGGTCGCGCATCGCGCGCGGCTGGATCCCGAACTTCTCGCGCGCGCTGACGGCGGCGTCGGTGAACGGCTCGGTGTCCAGGATCAGCACCTCGACTTTCGTCCCCCCCTGCGCGTCGATCTCCTCGAGGATGCCGATGAGGTTCGACCGCGCCTGCACGAACGGCTCCGGTACCACCGGGCTCAGGAACGCCTGGATGAACACCGTCCGGTCGTCGGGCAGCGCGGCGAGCAGCCGGCGGGTTTCGTCGCTGAGGGACGACAACCGCTCGGCGGTCACGTCGAGTCGCAGGAACGTGACGCGCGCCACGACCGCATTGGCCGCGACCAGCGCCACCGCCAGCGCCACCGCGCGCACCGTGTGGTGCGACCACATCGGGTAGCCATCGGCCTCGCGCGGCCAGTGGCGCCGGCTGGCCATCAGCGTGTTCAGGTAGAGGAAGAACCCGGCCACCGACACGAACGTGAGCAGGCCCGAGAAGGTCAGCACGCCCTTCGAGAAGTCCCAGAACGGGGTGAAGACACTGAGCGGCGCGACCAGCCGGCCGGCGTCGACACCGAACGAGCCCACGACGGTGTCGATGAAGATGACGGCGCCGCACAATACGGCGCCCAGGATGAAGGCCACCGTCATGTTCGCCGTCAGCATCGACGCCAGCATCCCGACCGGCACCAGCGCGGCGCCCACCAGCCAGTAGCCGGCGTAGTTGCCGAACATCAGCCCGAGGTCGGGGCTGCCGAGGAAGAACAGGACGAACACGTGGCTCAGCGACAGGACGAGCGCCGCGCTGTAGATGCCAAGTGTCGCGGCATACTTGCCGAGCACGATCTCGAGGTCGGTGGCCGGCAGCGTGAAGAGCAGCTCGTCGGTGCCGAGTCGCTGCTCTTCCGCCCAGACCGACATGGTCAGTGCCGGAATGAACAGCAGCAGCAAGAACGGAAACAGCCGGTTGAGCTGGTCGAGGTTGGCCAGGTTGTCGAGAAAGAACCGGTCCTGCCAGAACGCGGCGGCCGCGCTCAGGAAGATGAACAGCGTGATGAAGACGTAGCCTGACGGGCTACTGAAGTACAGGAAAAAATCCCGCTTGGCCAGCGCCCGCACGAACGCAAAGTTGATCTTGGTGTTCATCATTTACGCGGGGCTACGCCCCGAACCCCCGCTGGCACTACGCGGGGACCCCCAAGGCCCCACTCCGTGCCCGCGAGGCGCGCATTGTCGCGCGCCTTGGCCGTCACCGACGACTCCGAACGAGGACAGAACATCGTCTCGGGCCGCATACAGCCTACCTCGCGGTGGCGTCGGCGTCGTCCGGTGGCGTCGCATCGCCCGATGCGGCCGGCGGAGTGCGGGTGTCAGTGCCAGGCGCCGCGTCCGCCGCCAGCTCGCGTGTCAACCGGTAGAACGGCTCCTCGAGCGACCCGTTCTCCTCGAGGTCGACGCGGGGCCCATCGTAGAGCAGACGCCCGGCATGGATCAGCAGGACCCGGTCGGCCACCGCCTCGACCTCCTGAAGAATGTGGGTCGAGATCAACAGGGTCTTGGTCCGCCCCAGCCGCGTGATGTTGTCGCGGAACTGCCTGATCTGGTTCGGGTCGAGCCCGGCGGTCGGCTCGTCCATGATCAACACGTCGGGGTCGTGCAGCAGCGCCTGCGCCAGCCCGACCCGCTGTTTGTAGCCCCTGGAGAGCTTCCCGATCGGTTTCTCGAGCGCCTGCTCCAGCGCACAGATCTCCACCACCTCGTCGATGCGCCGTGTCAGGATGGCTGGCGGCAGCCCCCGCGCCTCGCCGAAGAACCGCAGCAGCTCGAGCGGGGTCATATCGGGATAGAGCGGTCCGCTTTCCGGCAGGTAGCCGAGCCGCTTCGAGGCCTCGATGCGCTGCTCGCGGATGTCGAAGCCGGCAATCGTCGCCCGGCCGGCGCTGGGCGCCAGGAACCCGGTGAGCATCCGCATCAGCGTGGTCTTCCCGGCCCCGTTCGGCCCGAGAAACGCGACCACCTGCCCCTGAGGAATCGTGAACGAGGCGTCCTCGACCGCGACGAACGGGCCGTAGTACTTGCTGAGGCCGTGCGCCTCGATCATCATGACCGGCTGCGCTGGCGCGGGCGCCGGCTGGACTTCCGGATCCGTACTCACCGCGGTACCCTGTTCCACGTCGATTTGCCCTGCTTCCTGACGGCCCTGCCTGCCCGCCGAAGCCTCGTCGAAGGCGGGACGGGCCTTGCTCCCGGTCGGCCGGTGATGTCTCCAGACCCTCCGCCCTCGGCCCGACCCTCTCCCACAGGAAGAGGGAGTAGCTGGAACGCCGTGTTCACCAGCACTCTTTGGACGCGCCGCAGACGCACAAGGCCGGATGACCTCGACGGCACCCGGCCCCGGGGCCCATCCGGGCCCACGGCTACACGCCCGGAGCTCGGATGGATGCCGCTCCGACACAACGAAACAAACTTAAAGATTAGCCAAACACCCGGGGTGGCATCAAGTCACCCGCACGCACGCCGCCCGCAGCCCGTCGCCTCCTGAGACACGATCGAGGCATGAAGGACCCTGACGCGGGTCCTCGGCATCTCTCTGCTACGTGGTCCCGATCATACTTACGGTAACGCACCGAGGGTGGCGAGGCGCCCAGCTGGCAAGGCGCGACGAGGGAGCAATTTGGGGGATTTGGGGGATTTGTGACAGGAGCAACGCCGTCCAGGCGGGATGCATCGCCAGCCGAATGCTACCGTAATTATGACCGGGGCCACTAAGCTTCGAGACATGGGCACCACAGCCATCGACCATGCAGGGACGACACCTCGCCGACGCCGTCCGGTCGCCGTGTTGGTGGCGGCCATGGCCATGCTGGCGCTGTCGGCCGTGGGACGCACCCAGTCGGACACCGCCATGAACGACCTCGCCGAACGCTACGTGAAGCTGGTGCTGGCGATGGGGCAGCACGACGGCGACTACGTCGATGCGTACTACGGTCCGGAGGAGTGGCGCGCCGACGCCGAACGGCGACAGCTGACGCTCGACGAGATCGGCTCCGAGGCCGACGCGCTGATCACGGAGCTGGAGCGGACCACGACCGCCCCGGAGCCCGAGGAACTGGTGCGACTGCGGCGGCAGTATCTGCGGCGGCAGCTCGAGGCGCTGCGCGCACGGGTCCGGATGCTGGACGGGCGGGCCCTCGCGTTCGACGACGAATCGAGCGCGCTCTACGACGCGGTCGCGCCCAGCCACCCCGAGTCGTACTTCGAGGACACCCTGACCAGACTCGCCCGGGCGCTTCCGGGGCAGGGCACGCTGATCGAGCGGTATGGCGTGTTCCGCGCCGACTTCGTCATCCCCCCGGACCGGCTCGACCAGGTGTTCGACGTCGCCATTGCCGAGTGCCGGCGGCGGACGCTCGAGCACGTCGAGCTGCCCGCCGGCGAGAGCTTCACCGTCGAGTACGTCACCGACAAATCGTGGAGCGGCTATAACTGGTATCAGGGCGACTTCCGGAGTCTGATCCAGGTCAACACCGACCTGCCGATCTACATCGACCGCGCGATCGATCTGGCGTGTCACGAGGGCTACCCCGGACATCATGTCTACAACGTGCTGCTCGAGCAGCACCTCGTCCGCACGCGGGGATGGCCCGAATTCTCCGTCTACGCGCTCTTCTCCCCGCAGTCGCTGATTGCGGAGGGCACCGCCAACTACGGCATCGAGGTGGCGTTCCCGAACGAGGAGCGGCTGGGGTTCGAGCGAGCGGTGCTGTTCCCGGCCGCGGGGCTGGACGCCTCGCGCACCGCCGAGTACTACCAGGTGCAGGCACTTGTCAAACAGCTCGACTACGCGGGCAACGAAGCGGCGCGCCGGTACCTGAACGGTGAAATCGACCGGGCTGCCGCCGCCGACTGGTTGACACGCTACGCCATGATGGCGCCGGAGCGGGCCGAGCAGCGCACCCGGTTCTTCGACCAGTACCGGAGTTACGTCATCAACTACAACCTCGGCAGGGATCTGGTCGCGGCGTTCATCGACACCCGGAGCGGCGGCCGGCCGGAGCAACGCTGGGAGGCCTTCGCCGATCTACTCACCTCGCCGCGGCTGCCGTCGGGGTTGCGGGACTGACCCGGGCCGGGCACGGGCGGACTCAACCTGACGCTCACCCAGGTTGCCTCCGTGGCGCAGGCTGTCAGGCCTGGGCGGCACGGCTGAAGCCTGGCCCCCACGGATGTCTCCCGGTGTCCGCTCCGGGCTAGTGGCCGATGTCCACGAGGGCGACGCGGTTCACGGCGCTGCAGGCCAGCACGAGGTTGCCGTCGGCCGTGGCCATCATGTTGCGCACCACGCCGCCGCCGGACGGAATCGCCCAGGTCTGAAAACGCTCCGTCTCGGTGTCGAAGCGCACGAGCGTGTTCGGTCTCACCGCCGATTCGCTGTACCACACCACGGTGCCGACCGTGGCGATGCCGTAAGGGCGGGACTCGGGCCCCCCCGGAGAGGCCCACTCCTCGACCTCGCCGGTCTCCGGATCGAACCGGCCCAGATATCCACGCGCGTAGTCGGTGTACCAGAGCACGTCATCCGGGGTGATGGCGATCCGCCGGGGGCGCGCGTCCGGATCCGGCAGGGCGTACTCGCGGATCTCCATCGTGTCGGGGTCGACCCGACCGATGCGGTTGCCGCGAAAATCGACGTACCAGAGCACACCCTCGGAATTTGAGACGATGCCATACGAATACGTATTGGCGCTCGGCGTCGCCACGATGGTTATCTCGCCGGTCGCCGGGACCAGCCGGCCCACCATCCCCGACTGCAGGGTGAACCAGAGGGTGCCGTGCCGGTCGAAGACGGGGGTGTGGGGACCGCGCCCCTCGGGCAGCGGGTACTGCGTGACCTCGCCCGTCTGTGGGTCGAGCATCCCGATGTAATTCTGCGAGATGCCCGTGAACCAGACGTTGCCAGCGGCGTCTTCAGTCAGGCCGTGAGGCCCGGAGTCGGCCGGCAGCGGGTACTCCACCATCGTGCCTGTGGACGGATCGAGCCGTCCCAGCGTGTTGGCCCATTGCCCGGTCCACCACACCGAGCCGTCCCGGGCCGCCAGCGGATCGTGCGGGCGCGAGCCGAGTGTCGGCAGGAGCCATTCGTTGATGGTGACGTCGACATCTCCAGGAATCAGGACAGCCTCGGGCACCGGCTTCATCGGGAAGTGGGCGGCCAGATAGCCTGCAATCACGTCAGCGTCATCGTCAGGGAGCGCCACCATCGAGGCGAACCGCGCTGTCCAGCCCTCCCGGGTATACCCCCACGAGTTGGCGATCAGGTTGAGCCGATGACACTCGGTACAGGCCGTCTCGACCAGCGCCCGTCCCGCCCCGTCCGGCAACTGGACCGCCTGTCGGCCCCGCTGCGCGTGCGCCGGCGCCGGAAGCACCAGGGCGAGGCACGCCGCCACCGTCAGCGCCGAAAGTGTTCGGTGTCGCATCGTGTGTCCCTCCTGTCGGCAGACAGCACCAGCCCCCGGCGGGCCTGAAGGCCCGTGCTACCGCAGCTGGCTTCGTGTGCCTTGCGGCTGTGTGAACGCGCCGGGTTAGGGCGTGAAGGTGACGCGCTGCACCCGCCAGTTCGTCATCTCTCCGAGCAACAGCTCGTTCGGGGTGCGGCAGTCGATCGAGTTGACCACTCCGAATTCCCCTGGCAGCTTGCCGGCCGACCCGAACGTGCCCACGACGCGGCCGTCCAGCTGCACCTTGTAGATGGCCGCATCCTCCATGCCGTCGGGGTCGCCCGAGTGCGAGACATACAGATACTGTGTGGGGCCGGGGCTGATGCAGATGGCCATCGGCGTGCCGACATTGCCGAACTCGGACTTGAACGTCCCGTCGGCGTCGAACACCTGGATGCGCTTGTTGCCGATATCGGCCGCGTAGACGTTGCCCTGGGCGTCGATCGCCAGACCCTTCACGCCGTTGAACTCACCCGGCCCCGAACCCGTGGAGCCCCAGTGGGTGATGAAACGCCCCTCCGGGTCGAACTTCGCGATGCGGTTGTTGGTGCCGACGCCATCGGCAACGTAGATGTTGCCGGCCCGATCCCACGCGACATCGGTCGGTCCTCTGAAGCTCGAGCCGGGGGTGCCGGTCCCGGGCGGAGGTCCACCACGGCCCCCGCGGCCGCCACGACCGCCTCTGGGCTCGGCGGGACGCACGCTCATCGTCTCCGGTTTTCTCCCGAGGACCAGCGCGACGCGACCGTCGGAGTCGAATTTGACCACTTGATTGGCACCGGCGTCGATCGTCCAGACGTTGTCCTCGGGATCGACCCGCAGACCGGTCGCCGCGTTGAACCCGTAGACATCCTGCCCGAGCTCTTGCACGAACGTGCCGTTCCGGTCGAATTCGAACAGCCGCGACCCGCCGCGATAGAACGTCCGGTTGTCGCCCAGCGTCGCGTAGGGATGGCCGGTCCGGGTATAGACGAAGATGTGGCCCCGCGAATTCGTCCCGACCCCCGCAACTTCACCGACGTGGATGTCGGGCGGCGTCCTCAAAAAGTCGGCGTCGGTGTCGAACGCGATCTCCGGAACTGATGTCTGGGCAACGAGCGAGGACCCGACGGCCAGGAGTACCGCCGCCATGACAGCCGTGCGTGTGCGTGTCATCACC
>JADFPE010000069.1 GCA_022562495.1 Acidobacteriota bacterium | reverse complement strand
GCTCGATCCGATCCATCTACAAGCGCTGATGGTTCGGGGTTTCATGTACGAACAGGAGGGTCAGCATGAGAAGGCGCTCGGCTTGTACAGGCGCATCGTTGACCGCGTCCACCCCGCCATACCCATCGCGAAACAAGCCTCTGATAGAATCGAGAATTTGCGCGCTTCGCGCTGAGGAATCAAAGGACTCCAGCCGTTCAACGCGGCGGAGCTGAAAATGAGTACTGGAGGCGAAGGGATGGAATCCTGGAAGATCGGCGGAGAACTCGTACTGAGTTGCAACTGCGATGTCTTCTGTCCGTGCGTGATCTCGCTCGGCAAAGCCCGGCCCACGCAGGGCGCCTGCCATACCTGGTGGGGCCTGAAGATTCACGAGGGCCACGCCGGAAAAGAGTCGCTGGACGGACTCATGGTCGCCGCGCTGATGGATATTCCCGGGCCGCTCGCGGAAGGCAACTGGACGGTTGGACTCTACATCGACGAGCGTGCGAACGTGGATCTGCAAGCCGATCGACGCGCACACCGCCGCGATGGCGAGGCTCACGACGCCGTCGTTGACCGCCAACAGCGCCGCCCACGCGCCGCCCGCTGGCCCCGCCGCCGTAAACATCCGGTCCCCGAGGGCGCGCACCCCGAACAGCAAGAGATACCCGACGACGAACAGTGGGAAGTGCGCCGTCAGGCGGAGGCGCACGCTGTCCTCGGCCGGGGCGCGGCGGCGGAACTGGCTGAAGACGAGCAGCAGGGGACCCAGCAAGACGATCCGCACCGTCTTCGCCATCGCGGCCAAGACACTCTCGTCTTCCCCGAACTGCCCGCCCACCGCGACGCTCGAGGACAGATCGTTCACCGCGAGGCCGGCCCAGAGCCCCGCCGATTCGGTGTCGAGACCAAGCGCCGTCCCGATCGGCAGCAACGCCATCAACGCCGCCACGCTGAACAGGAAGATGGCCGTCACGGCGAGCCCCTGGTCGCGACGGCGGGCGAACACCGTGGGCGCCAGCGCGTTGATGGCCGACGCGCCGCAGATCATCGTGCCGATGGCCACCAGATCGGCCATCTCCCGCCGCAGCTTCAGCAACCCGGCGGTGGCATGCGCGACGAAGAAGGTCGTGGGCAACGTGACGACCAGCACGAGGAGGACCCGCGCCAGCAGCTGCGGCTCGATGAGATCCGTTCTGGCCTTCAGCCCCATCAGGACGATGGCGAGACGCAGCACCCACTTCCCGGTGTACCGGAGCCCCCGCTCGTACGCGTCGCCCTCGCGGCCACTATCGACCTTCAGCCCGATCCAGCCCGCCACGGGAGAGTTGAGCACGAGGGCGCCGAGACCGATGGCCACGACAACGGGAGACGCCCACGGCGAGCCTGAAAAGGCGACGGGTGTGAGGGCGAGCGCGACGAGCGCCAGACCCACCGCAAGCCCCAGCCCCTGGAGCTCGCGGTGGGACGGCAGCCAGGCAGGCACTGATGGCATGCTCACGCGGGCCACGAGCAGTCCGTCGCCAACGGGCTGCTAGAGACCGGGCGGCGCCGTGGGGGCGATATCCGGGCGAGGATCGGTGACGAAGCCATCGCGGTTCGGCATCTCGACGGCCGGGAGGGTGGCGGCGCCAATCGGATCATCGATGGCGACGATGTCGTTGAGGTAGAGGACATACGCGACGGTGGCGTACACCTCGTCCGCGGTGAGCCCCCCCGGCCGATCGAACGGCATGGCGCGGTTGACGTAGTCCCACAGCGTCGTGGCCGCGGGCCAGTAGCTCCCCACCGTCTTCTGCGGCTGGTCCCCCTCCAGAGATCCCTGGCCACCCGCCAGCCGGGTGTCCGGGCCTTCGCGCCCGGTCAGGCCGTGACAGCGCGCGCACCGGCGCTGGTAGACCGGGCGGCCGTCGGCCGCCGTCGCGCGACCGGGCGGTAACCCGGCGCCGTCGGGTCCGATGATCGGTCCCCACGACTCGATCTCCACCGGTGTCGCCGGGCGTCCAAGACCGGTGCGTGTCGGCTGCGCGGCGGCCACGCCGGCGCACACCATCGCGAGCATGAACACACCAATCGCTACCGGCACTCCAGTGGTGTGTCTCACACCACTAGCAGGCTGCTGAAAAATGACAAGGCCGGTTTTCCAGGCGGACGCCTCGCCAGGAAAACCGCTAGACATCGACGTTCTCCACCGCCCCATCCGGACGCACGCGCCAGCCCTGGATCGCGTTGTTGTGATAGTTCGACTGCGTACCCCGCACGGCGATCAGGGCCGCACGCGTCGGCTGCACGTCGCCGGTCTCGTCGATACAGCGTGAGGCCAGCGTCGTGTCCGAGCCATCCCAGACCCAGTCGACACGGAATCGTGTATGCGCCAGGGGCAAGACCGGCGCTTGCAACTGGGCCTCGACCCACGATCTGCCGCCATCGGTGGAGACCTCGACACGCCGCACGCGCCCGCGCCCCGACCACGCCAACCCCGAGATCTGATAGAACCCTGGCGCGCCGATCCGCTGACCGCCCGACGGACGCGTGATGACGGACTTGGCGTCCATCGTGAACGTGAACTGGCGTGCCTCGCCGTTCGGCATCAGGTCCGTGTATTTCGAGGTTTCCTCGCGAGTCATGTAGGGCCGATCCACAAGTTGCAGACGTCGCAACCACTTGATGCTGATGTTGCCCTCCCACCCCGGTATGAGCAGCCGCAGCGGGTACCCCTGGGCGGGACGGAGCGCTTCGCCGTTCTGCCCATACGCGACCAGCGTGTCGTCCAGCGCCTTCTCGAGCGGCACGCTCCGGGTCATGCGGCAGGCGTCGGCGCCCTCGGCCACCAGCCAGCGGGCCTCGGCGCGGACGCCCGCCTCCCGCAGCAGGACCGACAACGGCACCCCGGTCCACTCGCTGCAGCTGGTCATCCCGAACGCGGCCTGGGCATCGGTGTCCGGTTGCGCAGGGGACCATTTCACCCGGCTGTTGCCGGAGCACTCGAGGAAGTAGATACGGGACACCGCCGGCAACCGCTCGATCTCGGCCATCGTGAAGACCAGCGGGCGGTTCACCAGGCCATCGATCAGCAACCGATGCTGCGTCGGATCGATCTCGGGAATCCCGGCGTGGTGGCGTTCGAAATGCAACGCCGATGGCGTGATGCTGCCCCGCAGGTCCTGGAGCGGCGTCTGGCTCCCGGCCGCCTGGTCCCAGCGCGACTCGCGCACCCGACGCATCGCCGCTACGAACGGGGACCGTTCGCCATAGGCAGCGACACCCTCGCCCAGAGACCGCTCTTGCCCGACCAGCGTCGATGGCCGCAGTACGGCCGCCGCCGAACCGAGGGTGGCAACCTTCAGAAAGCCACGGCGGCTACGCCGGGGCTTGGATGTCGGGTCTTTCGACGGCATCGGACGCCCTCCAGCTCACTGCGAAAACGGCGGGGACCCAACGAGGCGGCAACATTGAGGTGTTCACCGTGGAACCCTTCTCGCAACCCCGGTCCCTTCGGCCTCCGCTCCCAGCTCTCGCAGCAGCGCCGCTGTTGCCTGCGCCGCGTCCGAGCCGCCCCGGCGACGTGACACCATCGCGAGCGGTGTCTGGCCCCGCCTATTCGTCGCGTTCAGATTCGCGCCACTCTTTGCCAGGAATGTCACGACCCGGTCGAACTCCTTGTCGACGACATAGTGCAGCGCCGTGTTGCCGTCCTCATCGACCGCGTTGACATCGGCACCCAACTCCACCGCCAACCGGACCGTGGCCAACGTGCCGCGTTCGTCCACGAGCTCGGCCTGCGTCGCAAGCATGTGAGGCAGGACCCGGTCCCGCCGGTCCCACACCCCGTAGCGCCAGCCGGCGCCCGACGCCAGCATCAACGGGGTCCACCCGTTCTTGAGCGGAAGCCGCGGGTCGGCACCGGCCTCGGCCAACACACGCATGATCTCGACGTCGGTGAACTTCGCCGCCAGGGCAAACGGCGTGGCCCCGAGCAGCAGCTCGTTGAGCATCAGCACCTGCCCGTTACGGCTGACGCGGGTAGCCTGTGTCACCTGCGCATCCGGACGAGCGCCGTGGGCCAGCAGCGCCGCGACGACCTCCAGATCCCCCGTCAGCACCGCGGCATGCAGCGCCGCATAGCCCGCCGCGGCGGCATTCGGGTTGGCACCCTGGTCCAGAAGAAAGCGTGCGAGCGCCCCATGCCCGCTGAACGTAGCGACGACCAGCACGCTGGCACCGTCGGGGGCGACGTCGTTGACGGCGGCGCCGGCGGCCAGCAGCCGACGCGCCGATTCGATGTCGCCGTGCCGGGCCGCGAACAGCAGCGGCGTGAACCCGCCGATGTCCGTCTCTTCGGCGTCGGTGCCGTAGCGTCTGCCGAGCTCGCCGTACTTGAGCTCCGACTGCAGCCGCCGGCTGATGACATGGCGCGACACGCGCGACCGCGCGTCGACGTCGGCGCCGTGCTCGACCAATGCCCGCACGACCTCCGGATGACCCTGCGCCACCGCCCACATCAACGCCGTCTGGTTCTCCGCTGCCTCCCGGGCGTTCACGTCGGCGCCGTGGGCGACGAGCGCGTTCACGGCGTCCACGCTGCCGGTGCGCGCACAGGTCATCAGCACGGTCTCGCCCGACGAGACCGCGGCGTTCGCATCGGCGCCCGACGCCAGCAGCGCCTCCACCATCGCCGCATTCGCGTTCGTGCAGGCCAGCGAGAGCGGCGTGACGCCATAGTCGTTCTCGGCGCCGGCGTTGGCACCGGCGTCGAGCAGCCGGCCCGCCATCTCCAGATCATCTCGATACACCGCCCAGTGCAGTGCGGTCGCGCCATCCGGCTGCGTGGCATTGACGTCGGCCTGTCGAGCCAACAGCTCGCCCACGGCCTCGGTGTCCTGCCCCTTGACCGCCTCCAGCAGCCGCAGGTCATCACCCTGTGCCCGTACGCCGCTCCCGGCCGAGACCACGAGGCTGGCGGTCGCCAGGACCCACCAGCCCCATGACGGAGCCCCGCTCGTCCTGTGCGTGTGCATCTGCTTCATAACCTCCGACTACGGCCCTAAAGGGCCTTGCTCCCTCATCGCATCAGCGGCCTGGCGACCGCGATTCAGACACCGGACAGCCGCTGGGCGTTCTTCGTGAAGAGGTGCGGCAACGGTCCGCTACTGTCACCCATACCCTCAATGGGCACACCCAGCTTGTCGAGCAACGAGACATGCAGGTTCGCCAGCGGCGTGCCAGACGGATACACGAGATGCCGCCCGCCCTCGAGCTGGCCGGCCCCGCCACCCAGCAACAGGATCGGCAGATTGTAGGGCGAATGCGCGTTGCTGTCGCTCATGCCGGCGCCGTAGACGATCACGGTGTGGTCGAGCAACGAGCCGTCACCATCCGGCGTCGCCCGCAGCTTTTCGAGGAACGACGCGAAGAGCGACACGTGATGCGTGTTGAGCTTCGTCAGCTTCTCCAGTGCGGCCGGCACTCCCTGATGGTGCGACAGCGGGTGATGCGCGTCGGGCACTCCGATCTCCGGATAGGTGCGACCGCTCAATTCATGGCCCTTCATGAAGGTCACGATGCGCGTGCGGTCGATCTGAAACGCCAGCAGCCACAGGTCGTACATCAGCGTCGCATGGTCGACGAAATCCGCCGGCACGCCCAGCGGACGCTCCATCAGCGGCACCTCCTGGTCACCCTGCGCCTCCGCCCTCTGGATGCGTCGCTCGACATCACGCACCGCATCGAGATACGCGCCGACCTTGACGCGGTCACTCGGCCCGAGACTGCGTCGCAGCCGCTCCACATCCTCGCTCACCGAGTCGAGAATGCTGCGTTGCTCCCGCAGGCGGGCGCGCTGCGCCGCAGGGTCCGTGTTCTCACTATCGCCGAACAGCCGTTCGAAGACCGCCCGCGGATTGTGCTCCATCGGCAACGGCGTCGAGGCGTTCCGCCAGGAGATGGTGTACGAGAAGGCACAGCTGAAGCCGCCGCTGTCGCACGAGCCGGCGAAATTGGCGCCTTCCAGGCCCAGCTCGAGCGACGCCAGCTGCGTGTGCTTCCCCAGCTCCCTGGCCGCGATCTGGTCCATCGAGATCGGCTCCCGCCGTGCCCACTGCTTCGGGTCTCTCGGCTGTTCGTCCGTCAGGAACCGCGTTGCGGCACGTGAATGCACCCCGCCACGCACCCCACCGGGCGGCGTGCTGTTGAGCCCCGACAGCACGAGCAGCTGGTCTCGAAACGGCGCCAGCGGCTGCAGCGTGGGCGTGAGCTCGAACGCGGTCCCGTCGGCCGCCGGCGTCCAGTTCTGCATCACCATCCCGTTCGGCACGTAGACCGCGCCAAAGCGCACGACCGGCTTCGCCGCTGTCGTGCTGAGCGCACTGAGCGCCGGCACCATGCCGTCGAGCAACGGCAAGGCGAGGGTCGCGCCGATGCCTCGCAGCGCCGTCCGCCGAGGAATCGCCTTCTTGGTGATCATCATGATTCGGATCTCCGCATCTGAAACGGGATGCTCTTGACAATTTCGAGGATGATCGATGACCAGCGGTGGTCGTCGGAGGCCGCCGCCGCCGTGATCGCGCGGATCGCCGGCTGATCGAGGTATCCGATGCGACGGCCAAGTGCGTAGGTCAACAGCTTCTCGGTGACGGTCCTCACATAGCTCTCTTCGTAGTTGCGCAACGCCTCCCGCAACGACGCGGGACCGTCCACGACGGTCCCGTCACCGAGCACACCTGACGCATCGACCGGGATGCCGGCCTCGTCGGAGGCTCGCCACCTCCCGATCGCGTCGAAGTTCTCGAGCGCGAAACCGGGGGGGTCCATGATCCGGTGACACACGGCGCACGCCGGATTTCGCCGGTGTTGTTCCATGCGTTCTCTCAGCGACCGTATCTCAGCACCGCCCCGGTTCTCCGTCAGGGCCGGGACCTCGGCCGGCGGCGGCGGCGGCGGCATGCCGAGGATGTTGTCGAGCAACCACTTGCCCCGGAGCACGGGCGAGGTCCGTGTCGGATAGGCGGTGACCGTCAGCAGGCTCGCATGTCCGAGCAAGCCGCCGCGGTCGCCGTCGAGCGTCACGCGCCGGAACCGTTCGCCGTAGATACCCCGTATGCCATAGTGGCCCGCCAGACGCTCGTTCACGAACGTGTAGTCCGCCGTCAGGAGGTCCATCAGGCTATGGTCTTCGCGCAACTGGCTCTCCAGAAACAGGGTCGTCTCCCGCATCATGTCGGCCCGGAGGTTTTCGTCGAACTCGAAAAACACGTCCCCATCCGGCGTCACGCCCTCCAGGCGATTGAGCTGCAGCCACTGGCTCGCGAAATTGTCGACCAGCGCCGTCGAGCGCGCGTCGGCCAGCAGACGACGCACTTGCCCCTCGAGCACTACCGGGTCGCTCAGCCGTCCCTGCTCACCCAGGGTCAGCAACTCGTCGTCCGGAATGTCGCTCCAGAGGAACAGCGACAACCGGGTGGCCAGCTCCAGGTCGCTGAGGCGATAGGCTGTTCCCACCGCGACGTCCACGGGGTCGCGTTCGATACGGAACAGAAACTCCGGCGCGACCAGCAGCCGTTCGATCGCCTTCTGGATCCCGCCTTCGAAACCCCGCTGGCTCCGGCCGGTCTCGTAAAAGCGCATCAACGTCTCGACGTCGTCATCGGTCGATGGCCGGCGATACGCGCGCCGGGCGAGCGCAGACAGGATCTGCCTCGCGCAGGGCTCCTCGTCCGTCCGCGTCGCTGGCCGACACGTGAAGACCCGCCGGCGGCTCGGTGTGTCGCCCGGACCGGTGACGCTGTGGGGACCGATGATATCCACCCGCGCGATCGCGGCGTTCCCGTGATAGAAGCCCAGACCGCTGAGGGAAAAGCCGGACAACCGACGCTCCAGAATCCCGGTCGTCTCGGTGTGGCTATCGACAAACGAGACCCCCACCACATGCAGTCCTGCCTTCGCCGGGAAACGCAGGGTCAGATGCGCGTCCGCACCCCTGGAGACATACTCCTCCCACTCGGGGTCGCCCCGGATCGTGCCGAAGAAACTGTAGGCTGACGGATACCCGGACCGCTCGGCGTCACCGACCGTGAAACTCTCGAGGAGCGTGCCATCGAGGCGCACGTCGAGCTGCTGTGCCGTGCGCATCCCGACGATGTAGTCGTAGATCATCCGGCGGAGCCGGATCGTGAGCTCGTACTCCCCGTCGACCGGGAAATAGTGACGGATGGCCATGCCCCCGCGCGACCCGAATGGGAGGTCGTCGCTCAGGCGGTCATCCTGATACAGCAGCCTGGGCGTCTCGTAGGTCGCCGCGGCGAAGCCCGGCCCGACGGTCGGATCGCCCACGGCCAGACGACTGATCCGATTTGCCGCCGAGAGATACCGCTCGAACAGCGCCGGCGAGATCGACAGCACGTCGCCATTGGTCCCAAAGCCCTGCTCGTCCACATTGTCGGCAGGAAACAGCAGCCAGCGCTGGTCGATCTCGACCGCCAGCAAGCTCTTGATGGCGTTGCTGTACTCGGGCCCGGTCAACCGGCGCACCGCCGGACGGCCCGGATTCGGGGAGGCCGCCGCCGCACGGTCGAGCGCGGTCTCCAACCAGGTGAGGAAGCCGTCCGATGTCTCCTGGTCGGGCCGTGGCCGGCCGACGGGCGGCATCATGCCGAGACGCAGCTTCCGCACCATCTGTTCCCAGACCTCGGCGTGGGCGCCGACGTCCCCGATGTCGAGATCCTCGAACGCCACCGGCACGGTGCCCCGCGCGGCCAACCCCTCGTTGTGACAGGTGACGCAGTACCGGTCGAGGAACGCGCGCGGCTCCTGCGGGGTCGACGGTGCGCGGCCGGCGGCGGGTGGCTGCTGCGCGCCGACACGCCCGTGCAGCAGTCCTGAGGCCGCCAGGACCACCACACACCCCGCGATTGACATAGACGTGAGCCGTGTCATCGAACCCCCTCCTGCCTGGCCGAGAGACCGGACGCCGCCGCGCGCGACCGTCATGCTGTTATGTCACCCCTGGGCGCTGTCTCGGAGCACACTACTTCGCGACCCCGAGGGTCGGTTCGGGAACCGGCAGTCCACGCTCCTTCCTCATCCGGCGCAGCGTGTCCGCGGCGTCCGCCGAGATATGGATACTGGCAGTGATGGCCACGCCATCGGCGATCCGGAGCGGGGTCCATCCCTTGTCGTTCTCGACGTCGAGCCGGGCGCCGGCGGCAACCAGCAACTCCAGGGCTCGAGGCGAGTCCCAATAGGCCGCGCCGTGCAACGCGGTGTCGCCGTTGGCGTCGACCGTCGTCGCGTCACCACCCAACTCCAAACAGAACTCGACCGCGGCAGCCGCCTCCTCCGGTGTGCCCGGACTCTCGCCGGGAAACCACAGTCCGACACCCGCAGCCGCCATCAGCGGCGTGGTCCCGTCGTCATTCGGCAGAAACGGGTCTGCGCCACTGCGGGCGAGCAGCCGCATGTATGCAACGTCAACCCGGCTGGCCGCCATGAAGAACGGGGTCGCGCCGAGCCGGTTCATCCGGTTCCGGCCGACGTAGATCTCGATCGCCTCCTTCGTGATTCGCGAGTTCGGGTCGGCGCCATGCGCTACCAACGCCGCTGCGAGGGTCAGGCTGTCGACGGCGCCGCGCGCCACCGGGCCAACGGTGGTGGGTCCGCGACTGGGCCGGCGGGTCCATGCCACCTGATGCAACGCCGTCCAGCCCTGCTCCGCCGCGTTCGGGTCGGCACCCTGTTCGAGCAGGAAGACGCCCATGTCGTACTGCGCACTCAGCGTCGCCAGGACCAGCGCGCTCGTCCCGTCTGACAGCGTGTCATTCACGTCGCCCCCTGCCTCGAGCAGAGCGCTGACGGCCTCGATCCGTCCCGCGCGGGCCGCGAACAGCAGCGCGGTGAACCCCTTGTCTCCCGGTTCGTTGGGTGTCAGGTCGAGACTCGTGTTCGAGCGAGCGTGAAGATCGGCGCCGGCCGCGACCAGCGCGCGCAGGACCTCGGCGTTGTTCTCGGCCGCGGCCCACATCAGTGCCGTCTGCCCTTTCGAGCGTTCCCTCGCGTTCGGGTCCGCGCCGCGGTCCAGCAGCACCTGCACCGCCCCCACCCGCCCCGTGCGCGACGCGGTCATCAGCGCCGTCTCTCCGCCCGGCTGCGTCGCGTTGGGGTCCGCACCGGCGTTCAACAAGGTCTCGATCATCGCCGCGTTGCCGTTGAGGCACGCCAGCGCGAGCGGCGCGACACCATACCGATTCGTCGCCTCCACGTTGGCGCCGGCGCGAATCAGCAGGTCGGCCGCGTCCAGATCGTCGCGGTGCGCGGCCCAGTGGAGCGCCGTGGTGCCGTCGACCGCCTGGGCGTCGGCATCGGTCCCTTGCCGCAGGAGCGCGCGTACCGCCGCCGTGTTCCCCGCTTGCACTGCCTCGATCAGGCTGCGGCCCGCAGTGTCGGTCCCCGGTGCCGGTTGGGTCGGCCGCGCCTCGACGACGGCCGCCGGAGCCGGGCGACGAGCCGGCCCCGTCGCTGCCACCACGTCGGCGAACAGGCTGACACCGACGAGGGCCACGACGGGCACGACCCACCCTCTACGCTGGAACCTGTGTGTGTAGACATCCGTGGGGCAACGCTGTCCGCCTGCAGTCGCCCCGGTCGACTGCCACCTCCGGCGAGATCTCGCCGGAGCTTCAGCATCGGCGGACAGCCTGGCCACGCCGGCCTGAAGGCCTGCGCCACAGAGGCAACCCACGTGAGCCTCGGGTCTAGTGTCCCGGTCCGGGTGCCCTGCTGCTCGATGCGTCATACGAGCCCACTCTCACACGCCGGTCAGCGGTTCGGGCGGTGTGCCCAGATCGACCCGTCCCGTGCTGTCGCCCAGACGATCGATATGCACCCCGGACTTGTCCAGCATGCTCACCAGCAGGTTCGTCATCGGCGTCTTGGTCTCGAGCGGGCTGGCCAGGTGACGTCCTCCCTCGAGGTTGCCCGACGCCCCCCCCACGAGCACGAGCGGGAGGTCATTGTGTGAATGGATATTCGGATTGCTCATGCCGCCGCCGTAGAGAAGCAGCGAATGATCGAGCAGGCTCCCGTCGCCGTCCGGCGTCGCGGCCAGCTTGTCCACGAAATACCTGAACAGATCCATCTGATACGTGTTCAGCTTCGCGTAGCGCTCGAGATTCTCCGGTCGGTCCCCGTGGTGCGACATGGCGTGATGCCCACCGGTCAGACCGATTTCCGGGTAGGTGCGACTGCCGACTTCGCGGCCATACATGAAGGTGAAGACCCGGGTGATGTCCGCCTGAAAGGCCAGCCACTGCAGGTCGAACATCAACCGGACATGATCCCCGAAGTTGTCCGGGATACCGACCGGAGGACGTTCCAACCCCGACCCCGCATCACTCTCGACCGGGGCCTCTTCGGCCTTCTGCAAGCGCCGCTCGACTTCGCGCACCGCGTCGAAGTATTCGTCGGCTCGGGCGCGGTCGCTCGACCCGACCCGCCGATACAGCCGTCGCATGTCCGCTGCCACCGCGTCGAGAATGCTGCGGTCCTTCCGTACTTGCGCGACCCGCTGGGCCGGTGTGCCCCCGTCGCCGAACAACCGTTCGAACACCGCGCGTGGATTGTTCTCCGTCGGCAGCGGTGTCGTGGCCGTCCGCCACGACAGGGTGTTGAGATAGGTGCAGCTGTAGCCGTTGTCGCAGTTGCCCACCAGGAAGTTGAGGTCGACGGCGAGCTCGAGCGACGGCAGGGGCGTCTCGTTCCCGAACTCGGCCGCGGCGACCTGGTCGGCCGTGACCCCCGCCCGCACCTCGGCACCCTGCGTGAAGTTCGGGTGCACGCCGTTCAGCCATGTCGCGGTGCTGCGCGTGTGGTCCCCGTTGCCGTCTCCCAGCGACTCGGCCTGTCCGTGGCTGAGGCCGCTGACGACGACCATCTGATCCCGATAGGGTGCGAGCGGCGTCAGAATCGGCGACAGTACGAAGTCTCCTCCCTCGCCCGCCGGTTTCCAGTAGTTGATACCCGTGTGGTTCATCGCCACCCCGTTGGGCAGATAGAGAAAGCCGAGCCGATGCACGGGATTGGCCGCGGTGCGGGACATGGCCGACATGGCCGGGACCATCGCGTCCAGAAGAGGCAAGGCCAGTGTGGCTCCGATGCCGCGCAGGAACGTCCGCCGCGGCAGGGCCATCTTGGTGATGATCATGACTCTGACCTCCTCATCTGGAACGGCATGCTGTTGACGACGCCCAGTATGAGCGACGAAAAGCGGTGGTCGTCGCGGGCCGCCTCGCGGGCGATCGCGCGCACGGCCGGCATGTCGTAGAACTCGAGCCCCCGCCCCAAGGCATACGTGAGCAACTTTTCCGTCATCGTGGCGACAAAGCGATCGGCACGGCTGACCAACACGCTCCGGAGCCCGGTAACGCCCTCGAAGGTGGTGCCGTCGGGCAGCACCCCCGACGCGTCAATCGGCACGAACGACGCCGACCGACTGTCGAACGATTCCTCGACGACCCGCCACCGGCCCGCCTGGTCGAAGTTTTCGAGCGCCAGCCCGATCGGATCCATCATCCGGTGACAGCTGGCACAGGCCGGATTGGCGCGGTGGGTGGCCATCCGTGCGCGCATGGTGACCGCCGTGGCCACGTGCTCCTGCTCGTCGAGCTCTGGTACATCGGGCGGCGGCGCCGGTGGCGACACCCCGAGAATGTTCTCGAGGATCCACTTGCCACGCACGACAGGGGACGTCCGATTCGGTTGCGAGGTGACCGACAGGATGCTCCCCTGGCCCAGCAGCCCGCCCCGCACGCTCCCCTCTGGCAGCGTGACGCGCCGGAAGTGGTCGCCAGACACGAACGGGATGCCATAGTGCCTGGCCAGCCGTGCATTGAGGAACGTATAGTCCGCGCTCAGCAGATCGACCACGCTGCGGTCTTCGCGCATGACGGCCTCAAAAAACAGCTCGGTTTCCCGGCGCAAGGCCCACCGCAAGCTCTCGTCGAAGTCGGGATCCTTGTACGGGTCGGGGCCCAGGGCCGATATGTTGCGCAAGAGCAGCCATTGCCCCACGAAGTTGTCCACGATCGCGTGCGACCGCGGGTCTCCGAGCATCCGCCGCACCTGCCGCTCGAGTTCCTCGGGCTGGTGGAGGGTGCCGCGTCCGGCCAGGTCGAGGAGCTCGTCGTCGGGAATACTGCTCCACAGAAAGAAGGACAGACGCGAGGCGAGCTCCAGGTCACTGATCCGATAGTTGGTGTCCGGGGCGATGGTCGCCGGGTCGGCTTCGGTGCGAAACAGGAACTCGGGGCTGACCAGGAGTCGCCGGATGGCCAACTCGATGCCCGACTCGAAGCCACCCTCGACCCGACCCGCCTCATAGAAACTCAGGAGCCCCGCCACGTCCGCATCGGTCACGGGTCGTCGATACGCGCGCCGCGCCAGGGCCGAGAGGATCGTGCCGGCACAACCGGCTTCCTGGGAGGCGTCCGCCGGGCGACACATGAAGATGCGGCGACGACTGGGCGTGTCGTCCGCCTCGTCCGCAGGCGTCGTGACGGACGCGCTCGAGCCGGCCGGCGTCTCACTGACCGGGAACGGGCCGCTGATCTCGACACTGCGCAGATACACCCCTCTGCGGGACCCCCAGTTGTGGCCACCCGATGGATGGGGCCGCTGGTACGGCTCGATCAACGTCTCGAGCAGCGCGGGTGTGCGGTTGATGAAGGTCGCCATGACCTCTTGGGGACCCGCCGTGGCCTGGAAGCGAACCACCCAGTCCTGGTCCAGGGTGGCGCGGTCGATGCGTCTCCGCTCCTCCGGCTGCATCAGCGCTCGCGGCACCGATGCGGCCAAGGTAAAGACCGTCAGCCGCTCGCCACCCACACTGACTTCCAGCTGCTGTGGCTGATGGAAACTGGGCACGTTCCGGTCGTAGGTGCCCACCTGCCGCGCGAGCTTGACGCGGATGGTGTACTCGCCGGCGGTCGGAAAGTTGTAGTGAATGAGCGTGCCACCGCGCGTGCCAAACGGCAGCGCCTCGAACCGATCGTCTTGCGGCAAGTCGTCGGCCAGGCGGAACACGTCGAAATTCGGCGACGGCGGAGGCATGCCCACGGCCAGGCGGCTCACCTTCTTCGCCGCCACCAGATACCGCTCCATCAGCGTCGGCGAGAACCTGAGCACACCCGCGATATTGTCGAACCCATAGCTGGCGTCGTCGGCCGGGAGCAGTGCGCTGACGTCGACGTCGAGATGCAGCAGGTCGCGCACGGCGTTCCGGTATTCCGCCCGATTGAGGCGATGAAAGGCTTCGGTACGGCCGGGGTGCGGTCGAGACGCGGCCGCCGCGTCCAACTCTGTCTCCAGCCAGGACACGAAGCTCTCCGAGGCGGGCGCATCCGGTCGCGGCCGGCCGGGCGGCGGCATGACACCGGCGCGCATCTTTCGGACGACCTGCTCCCAGATCTCGGCGTCCGCCCCCACCTGCGCCATGTCCAAACGCTCGAAGGCGACCGGAACCGCACCGCGCGCAGACTGGGTCTCGTTGTGGCAGGAGAGGCAATACCGGTTGAACAAGGTGCGCTGCGGCGCACGAGACGCGGCGGCGGTTGCGGACTGCGCCTGCGGGCCGACCGCCTGGAGGCCGCCCGCCATGAGGGCTACCCCCGCTGCCGCCAGCAAGCCTGCGCGTCTCGTCATCAACACCTGCGCGACAATGCTAGGCGATACACGCCGCCGATGCGAACGGGTTTTCATCTGCGCTCGGTCCGTAAATCGACGGCACCGGCACATCGAGTAGACGCAGGTAGACCGAGAGCTGGCCGCGGTGGTGATACCAGTGGTTCAGCATGATCGCAGGGATGAGACCGACGGCGGTGTACCGGACATCAATCAGTTCTTCTTGTGAGCTACCTTGGCGGCTCGGTCACGTCAAGGGCCGTCGCGCGGCGCGCCTGTACCCGACGACCTCATGAAGAACTTCCGCTCGTCCTCGACGGGCACGTCCCGGCCGTTCGCCCGGGCGGTGCGGTCCTTGCTCTGGTAGCCGTCGACGACGATCATCGCGCCGACCGCCACGACGAGACCCGCCAGGGCGAGCATCGCCACACCAACCTTCACCCTCACTCGGTCTGATTGCGCATCGCACGTCTCCTGACAGTCAGTGGTGATACCGTGCTTGCCACGCGATGACGCCGCCTACCGGGTCGGGTTCGGGACCCCTTCGGGCTCCTCGCCACGGAAGTCCGCCTCGAGCAGCCGTGCGCCGTGCATGATGCCCTCGAGCGCGTAATTCGCCTCGTGACAGGCGTACTCGAACACCTTGTTGTCGCTCCGCGGCCACGCATATTCGCCGGTGAACGGCGCCGACCAGACCGTCGGATCCTCGACCGTGAAGTTATAGAGCAGGGTGTCGGCGTCCATGCGGCTGAACCGCTCGGTGACCTTCATGTTCTTCGAGCCCTGCGCATACGCCGGGCGGTCACGGAAGTTGGTCGTCTCGACCACCAGGGTGTCGCCTTCCCACCAGCCGATCGAGTCACCCAGCCATTTCTGGATCTCGGGCGGGTCGTGCTCCGCGTTCATCCTGACGATCCTCGCGTCGTGCACCATCTCGACGAGAATCACCACCGTGTCCTCGCTCTGCACGATCCGCTTGTGGTTATTGTAGAGCGCCGGCATCATCGGCGGACCCGCCGTCGAGCTGAACGAGAGGAGGCAGCGCTCGGCGAAGGGCCGCTGCTCCATGTTGTCGTACGGGCCCGGCGCATCCAGACCGGCCTCCAGCCAGTACGCGGTACCGTCATTCTGAAACCTCCGGACCTGACCGGTCCGGGCTTCGCGCCGGGCACGCTGGGCGTCTCTCCGCGCCTCGGTCTGGGGCGGGAACCGGCCATTCGGCGGGTCGATAAGGATCGAGGTGCGCCACTGCCCGTCGATCTTGAACGCGCCGGCACCGCGGTCGATCCAGAACGAGTTGTAGCCGCCGACGTTGCCGGCAGCGCCGGGCGACCCATCGCCGCCCTCGGGCGGCGCACCCCGGTTGGGGTCGCTGGGCTGCTGCCGCTCGATGTTCCGCTGCAGCTCCTCCGTGGCGATCTCGGCTGCTTCCTCGTCGGTCAGGAACTTTCTCTCACCGAACTCGGTCGGACGCTGCATCGGTGTCCGCGTCGAGACGTCGTAGGTGCCGGACAGATCCGGATGACCGCTCGGCGTCCGCGGAAAGTCGCCGTTCTGTGCCGCCGCCACCGGCGCCAGCGCCACGCACATGACCGCCAACACGCCGAGACACATCGTGATCCGATCGCGCATGTCAACCTCCCTCAATTACCGTGGCAACGGAGTCCTGCGCCACTCGCCATGCCATAACTGTCATTGTTTACCGCCTTCGGTCAATGGGCGGTCAACAGTGACATCGAAGAACGGGCCATCTGCGGCTCGAGATCGTAGTTCACCTCGTTCAGCACCTGCCAGACCTGTCTTCTGCCCCCTCTCCGATGAAGGCGGTCACGGCATGGTGGCCGATCGTGGTGCCGGCGGACAAGGGCCTGATCTGTTCGGTCGAGGACGATCGCCGTCTACCGCGTCGGGTTGGCGATTCCTTCAGGCGCCTCGCCGCGGAACTCCGCCTCGAGCAACCGCGCACCCTGCATGATGCCCTCCAGCGCGTAGTTCGCCTCGTGACAGGCGTACTCGAACACCTTATGGTCGCTCCGCGGCCACGCATATTCGCCGCGAAACGGCCGCGTCCACACCGTCGGGTCCTCGACGGTGAAGCTGTAGATCAGCGTGTCGGCGCTCTCCATCCTGAAGCGCTCCCTCACCGTCATGTTCCCGGTGCCCCGCCGGAACGCCGGACGATCCACGAAGTTGGTGGTCTCGACGACCAGGGTGTCGCCTTCCCACCACCCGATCGAATCCCCCAGCCACTTCTTGATCTCGGGTGGTGCATGCGCAGCGTTCATCCGGACGATTCTGGCATCGTGCACCATTTCGATGAGGATCAGCACCGTGTCCTCGGACTGCACGATCCGCTTGTGGTTGTTGTAGAGCACCGGCAGCATCGGCGGACCGGCAGTGGAGCCAAACCCGAGCAGACACCGCTCGCCGAACGGTCGCTGCTCCATGTTGTCGTAGGGTCCCGGCGCGTCGAGCCCAGCCTCGAGCCAGAACGCGGTCCCGGGGTTCGGGGTGCGCGAGCGCACGCCGTCCGAGCCGTCGACCCGTGGCGGATACCGGCCGTTGGGCGGGTCGATGAGAATCGACGTGCGCCACTGCCCGTCGATCTGGAACGCGTCGTCACCGTTGTCGAAGTAGACCCCGTTGTAGCCGCCGACGCTTCCACCCGCTTGCGGCGCGCCCCGATTGGGGTCGCTGGACCGGTGCCGGCGCTCGTTCCGCTGCCGCGCGCCTTCGGCGATCTCGGCCGCCTCTTCCTCACTGAGGGCCATCTTCTCGCCAAGCTCGGTCGGCCGCTCCATCGGCGTCAACGTCGCAACGTCGTAGGTGCCCGACAGGTCGGGACGACCACTCGGGGTTCGTGGGATGTCGCCGTTCTGCCCCGTGGCCACCGGCACGAGCGTCAGACACAGCAGTGCCAGCCCGCCGAGACAGATTGCGATTCGACTACCCATGGGAATCTCCTCGAGTTCGCGTGGCCGTGGGTATTGTAGCCGCCTTCGCCGATCTCGGCGGTGACCTCATACGGACCGACGCGGATGCCGGGGTTCAGCGCCATCTGTCACTCACTCACGAGCTAGTTCTGCGAACGTCGTGCGGACTCACTGACGCGGAAAGGTCACGTTGACCTTTCCCGTGAAAGGCACACGGCATCCTTCCGAGGTGCTCGGACTGAACCGCCACAGGGAGACCACACCGGCTGCAGCGGTGGCCATGTCTTCCTCGACGGCGTTTGCCTCAGTCCCCACAACTTGCGACGACACGACCGCACCATCCAAGGAGACCGCGATCTTAACCGTGATCGTCGCGTCCGTTCCGCTTGCTACCAGGCCGAGGTAGGTTGGCGCCACGGCCGTCAGTCGCGTGGGAACGGCCACGGCACTCGCGTCGGTCGGCACCGTGCCGAGACACGGATCGGGTACGTCCAACAAACTGCTGGCCGCCGCTCTGTGCCTCTCACTCTCCAGGGGGATTGGCAGTCCAACCTCGCCGAGCCGTCTCTCGAGCTTCTCGAAAAACCATCGCTCCGCAACTCCGAGGTTGTACTGCACGTTGTTCGGTCCACGTGATACCGACCCGACGTGGACCCGCGCCGGTTCGACAAATGGCGACACGAACACATGAAGCTGGAATTCCTGTGGGAGGCCTTGGCCCGCTCCGGCTGACTCGGCGGGCGGTTGACCGACATCAGCCGTATCAAAGCGGAGCCATTGTGTGATCAAGACCTGCGATACTGCATAGGTAATACCTTGCGTTCGCTCGAGACTGGTGACAATGTCCTTGGCCTCTCGCCACACAGCCTGGGACGACTCGCTGTACATCCTGGCGTGCGCATACGACAGCTGCCTTGTAAAGTTGACCTTGCCGACGTACGCGGAAGGTATTGCCACGCGGTCATTGCGCGCCGCCTCAAATCGCCATTGCAGGACCGCTTCACGCACCGCGTCCTCAAAGCCCATCCCTGCCTTCGGCACGTCGAGCACCTGGACGGCATCGACGCGCCCCTCGGCTGAAACGCGCGCGACAAAGACAACATCCCCATCCACCGCTGCGGCCAGGGCCTGGACCGGGTAATCCGGAGACGGGTTGTCGGGAAGTGGCTGCGGCGACACGACCTGGCGCTGGGGGTGAGCGGCTGGAGATCCCCCGCGAGCCTCGGCAACCAAGGAGTGCGCACTCAGGGACACGACGGCGACTCCGTAGGCGACGAAGAGCCACACCAGGTAGTGACCTGATCCAAGCCGAACGGCGCGCCGACGCAGGCTGAGAGCCATCGACCCCTCCTGTCGGAATTTCTAGAGTGGCTCGGGCCAACTAAATCCCAGGAATGCGCCGACGGCAGTCCGCCGCGTCATCGTTGACCGGGTCCCCGCGATTTTTCCATCGACGTCGCGAGGGCCGCGGGTGAGACGCCGGGAGGCCAGCGGGTCGTGGCCGGCCTGCGGCTGTGGTACTGATATGGCGGAGCGTGTGCCGGGACGGCGTCGATGGCACCTCTCACACTTGGCGCCCGGGCGTGGGCTCCTCCCTCCGGGGGATTCAGCCACCGGCCGACCGCAGGGGCCCCGCTTATCTGCTCTGCTCTCCGGCGACAAGACTGGTCGTCGGCGTCCACTCCCGGCTCGTGCCGTCGGCAAAGCGCTGTGTGACCTTCCACGCGATCTCGATGGCCTCGCCCGGATTCCGGGCGTTGAACACGAACTCGGCAAAATGGGCGGCCGGGATCTCCATCGTCCAGGTCAAGCCCACGATGCGGTTTTCTTCTCGACGGAGTTCGGTCGACCAGCCGCCGGCGAGGACGTTGGTCACCCGCACACCCTCCGGAATCTCCAGATCCACAGCCACGGTGGCCACCGCGCCTTCGGTTGGGACACGGACCGTGTAGCGCTCGCGGGCGCCCTGGCGCGACTCGGTCGGACCGATGGTGACGTGGGCGCCGAGCACCGCGACGGCACTAATGACGAACCCGGCGGTCAATACTTTCGTGCGCATAATCTCCTCCTCGAGAACGTGTGGCACCGCCTTCGCCACAACATGTCGAATCGAGCACGCTGTGCCTTCCACGAAGTCATCCCCCCTCAGCTTCGTTGACCTTGCGCGAGGGCGTGCGGGCTCTGCACCAGTACTCCCTTCGCAACTTCAACCATGAGGGCGTCCATCGAGCACTGAAAACGCGAGAGTAGCCGGTCAGTCTCTGACGCATTGATCATGCCTCTAATCGGCCCGGAGCGCCACTACCGGATCGACCCGGATCCCCCGACGCGCCGCCAGGAAACTGGCCAGGATGGCCACCACGATCATCATCACGGAGACGGCGACGACCGCTGCCGGGTCGCGTGGCGTCACCCCGAAGACGAGGCGGTCGAACAGCCGCGCGACCCCCACCGCAAGGACGAGACCGACAGCCGAACCGACCGCGGTCAAGACCACGACCCGGCGCATCTTGACAGCCAACCGGTCGTTTCGAGCCAGGGACATGCAGGGACTTTGGGCAGGTCGACGGCGACACACACGAATGCTCTAGCAGCCCGTGGTGAAAGTCCCCCGGCATTCGGCTGGCGCTGCATCCGCCCTGCCTGCGTTGTTCCTCGGTCGAA
>JADFPE010000068.1 GCA_022562495.1 Acidobacteriota bacterium | reverse complement strand
ATCGGGGAGGACGGGCTGCTCCCGCTCGATCCGACCAAGGGTGTCGACCGCACCGGCGTCAACGACAACTGGTGGGTCGGTCTCAGCCTGCTGCACACGCTCTTCACGTTGGAGCACAACGCCATCTGCGACGCGTTGCAGGACGATCACGACGACTGGTCGGATGATCGCCTCTATGACGTGGCTCGACTCGTCAACGCGGCGCTCATGGCCAAGATTCACACCGTGGAATGGACACCGGCCATTCTCCCGAATCCGAGGATCCGGGTGGCGATGGAAGCCAACTGGTGGGGGCTGAAGGGGAAGGCCTCGATGACGAGCCTGCTGGAGCGATCGGTCGCGGTCTCGGGCATCGTTGGGTCGAAGGTCGACCACGGCCCAGCGCCGTACGCGATGACCGAAGAGTTCACGGCGGTCTATCGGATGCACCCGCTGCTGCCAGAGGAACTCTCCTTCTGGTCGAGCGCGACCGGCGACGTGATCCCCGGCAAGGACAAGATACCGTTTCCGGACGTGGCGGAGCGCAAGGCGCGTGAGCTCCTGAACCAGGTGTCGATGCAGGACGTGTTCTACTCGTTCGGCATCAGCCACCCGGGCGCCATCCAGCTCCACAACTATCCCAACTGGCTCCGAGAGCTGAAGCGGCCCGACGGCCGGCTGGTGGACGTTGCCGCCGTCGATATCGTCCGGGACCGCGAACGCGGGGTGCCTCGATACAATCGATTTCGCGAATTGCTCCATCTGCCGCGGTTCAAGAGCTTCGACGAGCTCACGGAGAACAAGGAGTGGGCCGATGAGCTCAGAGACGTCTACGACGATGACATCGACAAGGTAGACGCGCTGGTCGGGATGCTCGCGGAGACGCTGCCGGAAGGATTCGGGTTCAGCAATACGGCGTTTCGGCTGTTCATCCTGATGGCCTCCAGACGTCTCCAGAGCGACCGCTTCTTTACCGATGACTACCGACCGGAGATCTACACGACGCTCGGGATCGCCTGGGTGGAGAACACGACGATGACGGACGTCATCCTGCGGCACTTTCCAGCGCTGAACACGCGTCTGCGGTCCGATGCCAACGCGTTCAAGCCCTGGAACGACCCGGAGAACATCCTGAAGTTCCGTGAATGACCGAGCGCTACCCTGCTGGCCTGGTGGTCGATTCGGCGCGTGCGCGATCGACTGGCTCAGTGTGGTCCAGGCGGCTGTCGGCGCACATCTATCGAAGGAGCTGACCCATGTCGGACCCCATTTTTCAGCCGTTGACGTTCCGCAATCTCACCGTCAAGAATCGGATCTTCCGGTCGAACGTCTCGGGCCGGTTCGACAACTATGACGGGTCCGGTACGCAGACACGGATCAACTGGGAGGTGAAGTTCGCCAGGGGCGGGGTCGGCGCGATCATCTCGTCGTTCGTGCCCGTGACGATCCGTGGTCGCATCATGCCGAACTACGCGACCATCGACACCGACGCGCGGATCCCGTTCTGGCGCAAGCTCGGCACGCAGGTCCACAAGCACGACTGCAAATACATCCTGCAGCTGAGCCATTCCGGTCGACAGCGCGATGTGCCTGGCATCGAGTACGACAAGGGCTTGAGCTCGACCAACAAGAAGGATCCGCTGCACGGGTTCGAATGCGAGCGGATGACGGTGGAGCAGATTCAGGAGACGGTGGAGGCGTTCGCCGAGGGCGCACGCCGGGCGCGAGAGGCGGGTCTCGACGGTGTGGAGCTCCACGGGGCCAACGGCTACCTGATCACGCAGTTCCTCAGCTCCGCCATCAACGACCGGACCGATGAGTACGGCGGGACGCTCAAGAACCGCGCGCGGTTTCTCCTGGACATCGTGCGGGCCATCCGAGCGAAAGTCGGTCGCGATTTCCACCTCCAGGTCAAGATCAGCGTCACCGACCATAACGACGCCTTCAGCAGGACGGCAGGCGCCGGCAATACGATCCGCGACACGCGGAAGGTCTGCCAGATGCTCGAGGCCGAGGGTGTGGACGCGATCCACGCGTCGACCGGCAGCTTCTTTCCCCACCCCAAGAATCCGGCGGGTGAGTTTCCGATCGAGGAGCTCGTCAAGACCTACGACACGCTGATCTCGAGCGGCTTGCTCACCCTCCGGAACTTTCTGCTCCTGCGGGGCCGGGTCACCGGCAAGCTCTTCACACGGCGCTGGGACCGCGCGCGAGGAGACTTCGACAAGATCCAGGGGATGAACCTGCCGGACGCCCGGAAGATCAAGCAGTCCGTCGGTATCCCGGTGCTGTGCACGGGAGGCTTTCAAGATGCGCCGGTCATTCGCAAGGCCCTCGAGCGAGGGTCGTGCGATGCGGTGAGCATCGCACGGCCCCTGATCGCCAACAACGATCTCGTCAAGATGTTCGCGAGTGGCGTCGATTCCCCACCGGTGCCGTGCACCTATTGCAACAAGTGTCTGGCCAACGCTCCCGAGAACCCGCTCGGATGCTACGAGGAGTCGAGGTTCGGCTCGCGAGAGGAGATGGTGCACGAGATCATGACCGTCTTCGATCCACCACCCTTTCGCTAGCTAGGCGGTCACGATGAAACTCCGTCCCAGGGTGTGGCTGCTCGCACTGCTCTTCAGCACGGTAGCGGTTGGAGGCGTTGCATCACAGGCCCCCGACGACGGTCCTGCGTTCCCCGACATCGAGGAGCACTTCAAGTACGGATCGGTCGGGACCGAGGTCGGTGTCGGGCTGCCCTACTGGCTCTGGCGTGTCCTGCCGACGGTATTCGCCGACAAGCTGCCTGACCGGCCCGGCACGGGCTACGAGAAGATCGGCTTCATCGACGACGGCGCGAGCCACGGCCGTCCGATCGGCACGTCGTATCGTGTCGACCGGGTTCCGCTGGTCGGACTGAACTGCGCCACCTGTCACGCCGGGACATATCGCGAGTCGCCGTCCGCACCGCGACAGGTCGTGCTCGGGATGCCGGCGAATCAAATGGATCTTCAGGCGTACGCACGCTTTCTGACGGCCTGCGCCAAGGACCCGCGGTTCACCGCTGGCACCCTGATCGCCGCGATCCGGGAGATCAACCCGGACTTTGGGTTCTTCGACCGCCTGTTCTACCGGTTTTTCGTCATCGGCAGGGTGCAAGCGGGCATTCTCCAGCGAGGCGAAGACACCGCCTGGTTCGATGCACGTCCGGACCAGGGCCCGGGACGCGTCGATACCTTCAACCCCTACAGAGTGCTCGTGGGAGTCCCGATGGACGACACGGTCGGCACCGCGGACCTGCCGTCGCTGTGGAACCAGCGGATACGCGAGGGGCTGCCGTTGCACTGGGACGGCAACAACGACTCGCTCGACGAGCGCCACAAGAGCGCGGCCATCGGGGCGGGGGCAACGCCGGAGTCGCTTGACGTGGTGTCGCTCGATCGGATCGCCGCGTGGGTGCTGGACCTGCCGCCGCCGGCGTTTCCCGAGGACCGCATCGACCCCACGCGCTTGGCGGCCGGACGGGAGGTCTACGTGACCGTGTGCGCCAGCTGCCACGACCTCGACGGCACCCGGATGGGCGATGTCATTCCGGTGGCGGAGATCGGGACCGACCGCGCCCGGCTGGATTCGTTCTCGGCCGAGCTGGCAGAGGGGATGCTGACCATCGGCGAGGGCTATCCGTGGCAGTTCAGCCATTTCCGCAAGACGGACGGCTATGTCACCATGCCGCTCGATGGTCTGTGGCTGAGAGCGCCGTATCTGCACAACGGGTCGGTCCCAACTCTGCGGGCGCTGCTGTCTCCCGACGAGCGGCCCTCGCTCTTCTTTCGTGCCTATGACGTGTACAACTGGGACGACGTGGGCTTCATTGCGTCCGGTCCGGATGCCGAGCGCGAAGGTGTGTCGTTCGACACGGCGTTGCCGGGGAACGGCAACGCGGGACACGTCTACGGCGCGGATCTGACGCCTGAGGACAAGGCGGCGTTGCTCGAGTATCTCAAAACCCTCTGACTCGGAGATCGAATGCACGACGACGAGCGACGCTCATCGGGTGCCACAGCGACGCCTGGACACATGGGACCGCGCTCCCTGACGGAATCATCGCTCACTCGAGCGACGGCCCCACGATGCATCAGAGAGCCATCGCCGCGGCCATCAGCGAGTCCAATCGTCGCGAGACCAACCCAGGCGCAAGGTGCGCAGCACCGCGTCGAAACCCGCGGCTCAGGCGAGCGCCGCGGTGTGCAGCACTTCGAAGCCGCCGATCGGTGGAACCTGCTGGTCGGCAAGAATGTCATGCACCCGATACTGGCTGGTCGTCGAGCCGGTCAGATGGTTCACGAGCACTTCTGCGAAGAAATGGCTGAACGGGCGCTTGAAGAGGTCGATGTCGGCATCGATGTTCACCGTCGTGGTGCTGTCCTCCACCTCGGGCGCGTAGCTGAGCTGGAGCCCTCCGCGTGACGGCCGCCGCTGCTTGTAGCTACCCGCGCTGAACCGGTGCAGGCCAGCTGGCGCTGTCTTGAACAGCGCCGTGTTCTTTCTCACCTCTCTGATGAGCTTGGCGTCAGCCTGGAGATAAATTCGGTCTGGAAAGACCTGCCAGATCACAATCTTGAAGTCCGACGCGAGGAGATTGCGGTCACCAAGACCGGTTGCCAGCATCCGTGCGGTGATGTTGAGCAGCGCGAACTTCTGCACTCCGGCCAGGTGGTCGTAGAGGTCCTTGGTGATCAGTGGGCGAAGGGGTCCCAGCTTCTCCCACGCGGGAAACAGCGGGACCTCGAGCCGGAGGAGTCCCTTGCGGGCAGCCAACGCGATTGCGCGGACATCGCCGAGGATCCCGCCGAACCCGGAGAAGTGGGGACGCTGGCGCAGGGTGCGGGCCATCTTCGCAACGGCCGCCATCACCGCACGATGCGATCTGACACCCTGTCGAATCGTCGCGGCGTCGACCGGCTCGACCGCAAGTCGGTTGAGAAACCTGGTGAGGTTCCGGAACGGCTTCTCGATCTCCTCGTGCGCAGCCTCGACCGCGCTCCTGCGTTCGTCGTTCCACGTGCCCTTCTGCGTCTGGCGGTCCACCTCGCGATTGAAGCGTGGCAGGACAAGCGGACGCAGCTTGAACAGGATGAGGTCGTTGACCTGATCCAGTCCGTGCACACTGGACGGGAACAAGGCGCCGGCGGCGAACTGGGTGTGTTCTTCCAGCTCATGCAGACGCCGCGCTAGTGTCCCGTCGGTCTTGGCCCTTGTCGACGCCAGCGCGTCGATGCGCCTGAGCGGCGTCACGAGCTGTCGGGTCTCTTTCTTCATCCGACCCTGCAGGTCGACGACACCGAGCCCGGTGCGCTCGAGAATGTCGAGCGTCGCGAGCAGTTGGGCAATTGCCTCCCGTGCCGCTACGCCCGAGGCCTCGAGCGTCACCGATTCGTCGTCAGAGAAACCAGATGCTCGTCGGAGGCATCTCGCCAGGGTCTGGAGTGTCGTATCGAGATCGTCGAGGCGACCGCGGGCGGTCGCGTAGTACGCCTCGACCACACCTGGGTCAACAGCCACGACGCCTCCTGGACCGGGTCACGCCGTCGGGGAAGACACCGCCCCGGCGTCGTCGATGCGCGCCAGCTCGAATGGCGGATTATTGTGGGGGCGATCAGGCCCGCCCGGTTCCAGACGGACGCTCGCGTGCAACAGATCGGTTGACAGGACCTTCCGCGGCGGTCCCACGTCGAACTGCGCACGGATTTTCTGCGGCTCGTTCTTGTCCCTCAGGTTGACCTCGACCGCGGCCGCGTTGATCGGCAGCGCTTCCCGCATCGCGTTCCCGTACATCCAGTTCAGCGAGATCCAGTTCAGGCCGCGGTTACCATTGCCGCCGCCGATATCCGAGTGGACCCCACGGAACCAGACCTCCACGAGGGGCCGCCCCTCGGCATCCCCGGTGCCGCTGAGCCGCGTCAGCGGAAACAGCAACCGTGCCTCGTCGAGCGCCATGGCATGGTAGCAGTGCTCGACGTTGGGGGGCATCGTGAGATTGTGCCCGGCGTTGAGGTGCCTGCCCGGAAGGCCGAATTGCCCCACGATGTCCCATACCCCGATGAATCGAACAGGCAGGTCCTCGAGCTGTTCTGCGATCGCGTTGGCGAAGGAGATGGCCGTTGCCGCGCCGCGACTGAAGCCGACGATGTCGATCGTCTCGTCTCCCGCCTCGAAGTTGGTTTCGATCCGGTCCAGCGCCTGACGTATGCGCCGGTGCCCTCCGATGCCGAACGCCTTGGCAATCGTGTTCCCCAGCTTCGTCTTGGCCCGCGTCCCGATCCCTTTCAGATACAGACTGCCGCGTTCCTCCTTGGGGTCCATGTTCTTCAACGGGTCGTCGTAGGCGTTGAAGAAATCCACAACGTTGGAGTCGAGATCGTCCTCGTCCTCGTCCTCGTTGCCGGTGCCGTCGAAGGCGTAGAGTGCCATTGCCGTTCTCCTGGAGGGTAGGAACCGAGCGTCGTCGGGTACGGCAGATGTTCCTCTGCGTGGTAGAACGTGTCAAACGGCAACGGTGAACACACAGGCCTTCCTCCAGCTGCCCGTGGCGAATACAGGTCGAGGCCGGGCACGTCGGCGAAGTCACGCCGGGTGCGCGTCCACAGCACCGCCCCGCGTGTCAGCACGGTCGCAGCGACGGCGAGGGCGGCCGCGCGGCCGCGTGGACTGCGGAGGGTTCGATACAGATCCGCCGCTGCTGATGCCTCGGCCGGACCACAGACGACGACCGAGGTGTCAGGCAGCAGGGCGGCCTGGTCGACCAGCTGACTGCGCGACGCACTTACGGCTTGACGAACTTCTTCAACATACGGCCGCCGACTTCACCCGCGTAGACGTTGCCCATCGCGTCGACCACCACGCCCTCGGGTTCGGTGCCCTCGATGAACCCGGTGACGGTGCCGTCCTGTGCGCTGCCGATCGTGATCCCCAGCTTCGACTGATAGTCGGCGACATAGATGGTGTCGTCCGGGCTGATGTAGATGCCGCTCGGCCAGCCGAACTGGGTCCACTGGTCGATGAAGGTGCCGTTCTGGTCGAAGATCTGGATCCGATGGTTGCCGCGGTCACCCACGAAGAGCCGGCCCTGGGAATCGAAGGCGACCGTGTGGGGCAGGTCGAACTCGCCGGGGGCGCTGCCTTCCGTCCCCCACGCCGTGATGAACGTGCCGTCAGCCGCGAACTTCACGATCCGGTTGTTGCCGTGCCCGTCGGCAACGAAGAAATCGCCGTTGGGCGCCACGGCGACGTCGGCGGGCCCATTGAAATGCTCGGCGTCCTCGCCGGGCACGCCCGTCTCACCGAGCGCCAGCAGCAGCGCTCCCGCCGTGCTGAACTTGTAGACTCGGTGCCCTCGCTGGTCGGTCGCGAAGATGTTCCCGTCCGGGGTGATCCGGAAGCCGTGCGCCCGCACCATCATGCCCGCACCCCACGTGTTCAGCAGTGCGCCCTCGGGGCTGAACTTGAGCACCGGCGGCTCGGCGCGGTGGAAGGCGTAGATGTTGCCGTCGTGGTCGATGGTCACGTTGGGCAGCTGGCCCCACTCGAAGTCGTCCGGCAGATGCGGCCAGTCGTCGACGAGGCGGTAGGACGACTGCGCCGTGAGCGGTCCGTGCTGGACCGCGACGGTGGCGAGGAGCGCGACGGTGGCGGCCACACAGAGTGGAACGGGTCTTTGTGCACGCACGATGAGCCTCCGTCGCCTAGTCCAGAATCGCCTGATACACCAGATTCCGCGAGGCGCCCTGCACCTCGCCGACGGTGCGTCCCCGGTGCTGGATCATGCCGACGAAGACGAAGTCCTCGACCGGGTCGATCCAGAACCAGGTGCCGGCCGCGCCGCCCCACTGGAATGAGCCTTTCGAGTACGGCTCGCCGGCGGCGGCCGGGTCCATGATCACGCCGAAGTCCAGCCCGAAGCCGGAACCGGGGCGCATCGTGCTGAGCGCCTGCTCCTGCAGGTGATTGGTGCGCATCATCTCGATGCTGCGTGGCGACAGTAGCCGGGCCCCGTCGAGCTCTCCGCCGTTCAGCACCATCTGGAGAAACCGCATGTAGTCGGTGGTCGTGCTGTACAGCCCGCCGCCACCCGAGGCGCGGGTCGGCGGCGTGGTGACGTCCCCACCCCGTTGGGGCGGCACCAGCGCGCCGTCCTCATCCTGGGTGTGAATCAGGGCCAGGCGGTCGAGTTTGTCCGCCGGCACGTAGAACGCCGTGTCGGCCATGCCCAGCGGGTCGAAGATGCGCGCCTGCAGGAACTGGTCGAACGGCTGGCCGGACAGCTGCTCGACCAGATAGCCCTGCACGTCAACCGCGATGCTGTAGTACCAGCGCGCACCCGGCTGATAGAGCAGCGGCAGCGTCGCCAGAGTGTCGATCATCTCCTGCAGTGGTGTGCTCGAGTCGAGCACGCGCGACTCGCGATACATCCGGTCCACCGGATTCGAGGCGCCGAGCCCGTAGGCCAGCCCCGACGAGTGGGTCATCAGCTCGCGCATCGTCATCGAGCGGGTGGCGTCCTCGAACCGGGGCTCCCCATCGGGTCCGTCACCCGCGTAGACCTGCAGGTTCTCGAATTCCGGGATGAACTTTGTGACCGGGTCGTTCAGCCGCCACGTGCCCTCTTCATAGAGCATCATCATGGCGACCCCGGTGATCGGCTTGGTCATCGAGTAGATGCGGAAGATCGAATCTGCGGTGATCGGGGCGCCGCTCTCGATGTCCATGGTGCCGGCGGCGCTGAAGTGCACCGTCTTGCCATGACGCGCCATCATCGTCACGACCCCTGCGAGCCGGCCGTCCTCGACGAACTGCCGCATGCCGGCGTCCAGCCGCTCGAGCCGTTCAGACGAGATACCGACCGTCTCCGGTGCGACCATCGCGAGGTCGCGCGCCCCGGCGACGTCTTCCGCCAGGCCGTCGGCGGTGGTCGTGCACGCTGCCGAGACAAGGGCGAGGAGGATGACGGACAACCACCGCCGATCAAGATTCAGTGTCACGAGTACACCTCCAAGGGTCGTGCTCTGCGGCGATGAACGGGCTCCAGCCGCTCAGAAGATCGCCAACGGGTTGAGCGGCGAGCCGGTGCCGCCCGGATTCGGGATCGGCGCGGCGACCAGCAGGAACTCCCAGCGGTTGAGCCGGGCGGCGGTCTCGGCCAGTGCCTCCAGATCCATGTTGTCGAAGATGTTCGCGCCGAGCGCGACCAGCACCAGCTTGTGGAACGGGAGGACGGTGCCCGGTATCTGACCGACGTCCTGGGTGCCGTCGCTACCGACCAGGGCGACGTCGCGCTGCTTCAGCCAGGGCGCGACGGTGATGTCGTAGCCGGACCGGTTGTTGTTCACCCAGCGTCCGGTGCGCAGGAAGATGGCGTCGCCGGCCGAGACCGTGACCCCGGTCTGGCGCTCCCATGCCTCGATGTCCTCCGGATAGACATGTGTGCCGGTCTCGAGTGCGTCGAGCCCCTTGAGCCGCGGGATGTCGAGCAGGACACCCCGGGTGACGATGCCGCCGGCGAGACCGCTGATCCCCATCTGCGTGCACCCGGTCTCGGTGAAGACCGCGTCGAGCGCGATGCCGTTATAGATCTTGCCCTCGTGGTGCGCGTGGCACAGTGCATCCAGATGGCTGACCGTCGACCCGTGGAACGCCACCTGCTGCCGCTCCATCAGGAAGCCGGACTGGATGTTGGTGACACGCAGGCTGGTGAACGCGGCGGTGGAGTCCGGGTCGTCCGGGGGCGAGACGATGCTGATCGGTCGCGACAGCGACACGACCTCGCCGGTTGTTGCCAAGGCCAGCGCCTGTCTCCGCTTCGCCTGGGTGATCAGGTTGACGGCGCCGAGCTGGTCGTCGGCGCCCCAGCGGCCCCAGTTCGACAGATCCTCCATCCACTGGTCGACCTGCGCCTTGGTGATCTCGGCGCGCTCCTGCCCGTGCAGCGTCCAGCCGCCGGCCAGCCAGACGGCTGTCAGCGCGGCGAGGCCTCGCACGATGAGGCTGGTTCTCATGTGTCTGCTCCTGGTGTCTACCCTGTCCGCCGTAGCCTCTCGACCGCCATCGCCTCGCTCCCGGGGCTTCTGGCGGCCCTGCAGGGCCGTCATCCCGAGATGGCGCCCTGACCGGTTACTGCCCGAGCCGGGCCAGACCGGCCTGGGCGCAGTGCTGGATCATCTCGAACATGTTCTGCGTGGCCGCTTCACCGATGACGAACGGGTGCGGGTCGCCGGCGTCGCGGCGCGCGAGCGCCTCGATCTTCTCGTCCGCCCTATCGAAGATCGCGTGGTTCGAGATGACGACGTCCGCGCCCGCGTCGGCGGCCATCGCCGCGAACGTCTGCGCACCGGCGATGTATTGGGTGTAGAACTCCTCAGTGTGCCGCATCGCAGTGCCGCCCCACAGCGCCGCGATGTGCGACCGGCCGCCGTCACGGACCGGCACCAGCGTCGAGATCGTACCGGGCGTGTGACCGGGCGTGAGCGTGAAGGTCAGTTGCGTGTCCCCGACACTGAGCTGCTGGCCATCGGTGACCTCGATATCGCGGGTCGGCTGCGGCTGGCGGCCGGGGTTCGCCAGCATCATGTCCCAATCGGGCGCCGAGAGCAGGACGCTGGCGCCGAACTGCCGCTGGAGCTGCTGCGCGCCGCCGTAGTGGTCACCGTGCCCGTGGCTCACGAGCACGTGCGTGATGTCGGCCGGGTCGAGCCCAAGCGTCCGCAGCCCCTCGATGATCTCCGCCTCGACGTTGTAGTCATACAGCGGGTCGATGATGACGATGCCCCCGGAGGTGGTGAGGGCCCAGGCGTTGAGCGATCGGGTGCCGAGAAAATACAGGTTGTCGAACACCTTGGCCGGCTCGGCGTACCACTCCGACTGCGGCGGGGGCTGCCGCCGGGTCGGTTGCGCCGGTGGCCGGCTCGCGGCCGGCCGCGCTGCGGGGCGCCGCGGGGCGCGGCACAGATAGTCGAAGAAGCGCGTGTGCTCGGTACCGGCAGCCTCACGCGCGGCAGCGACGTGTCGCTCGACGTCCGGAGACTCGGTCTGCCGGGCGAGTACGCCGGCGGTCAGGCCGCCCCCCAGCGCGACCGCGACACACGAGGCAACCGCCAGCTGTGTCGTGATCATTGCCGTGCCTTTTCGCACGCGTGAGCGCGCCGTCACCGGCGGGTCTGCAGCCCCGCCGCTCCGCATCTCTGTTCCGGGACACCAGCACCATGCATCGTGACGCCCAACTCGATTGACCGATGGAAGGGATTATGTCAGGGGTCGGGTGAGACCGCCAAGCGCTTTCGCGTACCCAGAATCCGCCTGTTCACTCATAATGGGACGATGACGTCCGTTGGAGCGACCACGCCCATGACAGCGACCGCCGCCGCCGGTGTCGCCAATCCCCTCCGACGCAACATCGCGATCATCGCGCACGTGGACCATGGCAAGACCACGCTGGTCGACGCCCTGTTGCACCAGAGCGGCGTGTTCCGCAAGAACGAACGGGTCGAGGAACGAGCCCTCGATAACATCGACCTCGAGCGCGAGCGCGGGATCACGATCATGGCCAAGAACACGGCCATCCCGTATCGCGACCTGATCATCAACATTGTCGACACCCCGGGACACGCCGATTTCGGCGGCGAAGTGGAGCGCACGCTGACGATGGTCGACGGCGTGCTGCTGCTGGTCGATGCCTCCGAGGGACCGCTCCCGCAGACCCGCTTCGTGCTGCGGAAGGCGCTCGAGCACGGGCTGCCGCCGATCGTCGTCATCAACAAGATCGACCGCCACGACGCGCGTCCCGCGGAGGTGCTCGACGAGATCTATGACCTGTTCATCGATCTCGACGCACATGAGGACCAGATCGAGTTCCCGGTGGTCTACACCAACGCGAAGGTAGGCACCGCCAGTCTGGACCCCGCCGAGCCGGGCCACACGCTGCAGCCGCTGCTGGACGCAATCGTCGACCGGATACCTCCACCCCAAGGAGACCCGGAGGCCCCGCTACAGGCCCTGGTGGCCAACCTCGACTCGAACGACTATCTGGGTCGCATCGCCATCAGCCGGATCGTGAACGGCCGGGTGGCGATCGGCGACCAGATCGCGGTCGCGAAGCTGGATGGCTCGGTGGAGCGGACCCGTGTGACGAAGCTCTATCTGTTCGATGGGTTGCGACGGGTGGAGGTGGATACGGCGGCCGCCGGCGACATCATCTGTCTCGCCGGGATTGACGACATCACCATTGGCGAGACCATCACCGACCCGAACGACCCACGGCCGATCCCACCGCAGCACATCGACGAGCCGACCGTCTCGATGATCTTCGGGATCAATACCTCGCCGATGGCCGGACGGGACGGGCGATACGTCACCTCACGCAACCTGCGCGAGCGGCTCGCGCGGGAGCTGGTCGGCAACGTGTCGATCCGGGTCGAGGACACCGACGCGCCGGAACAGCAGAAGGTGATTGGCCGCGGCGAGCTGCAGCTGTCGATCCTGGTGGAGATGATGCGTCGCGAGGGCTACGAGCTCCAGGTCTCGCGACCGGAGATCGTCACCCGGCAGACCGGCGGCCGGACCGAGGAGCCGGTCGAGGAGCTGGTCATCGACGTGGCCGAGGACTACCAGGGCGTGGTCATTGCGCAACTCGGCACCCGGCGGGCCTCGATGACCAAGATGGTCAACCACGGCAGCGGCCGCGTCCGGCTCGAGTTCCGGATTCCGACGCGAGGGCTCATCGGGTTCCGGTCGCAGTTCCTCACCGATACCCATGGCACCGGCATCATGAACCATCTATTCGCCGGGTGGGAGCCGTGGCACGGGCCGATCGCCGGCCGGCCGACCGGCGCGCTCGTGGCGGACCGTGTGGGGAAGGCGACCGCCTATGCGATTTACAATCTGCAAGAGCGTGGCGAGATTTTCATCGAGGCCGGCACCGCGGTCTACGAGGGGATGGTCATCGGCGAAAACGCCCGTACGGCCGACATGGACGTGAACGTCACCAAGGAGAAGAAGCTCACCAACATGCGCGCCGCCAGCGCCGACGACGCGCTGCGGCTGGTCCCGCCGCGGCTGCTCAACCTGGACCAGGCGATCGAGTTCATCAACGACGACGAGCTCGTCGAGGTCACCCCCGGCAGCATCCGGCTCCGCAAACGGATCCTGGCCGCCAACCGGCGTCCGAAGAAAGGGAAGTAACGGTAAGCGGGACTCTAGCAAGGACGCGGGTCGGTTTTCCAGAGCGGGCGCCCCGCCCGAAACCTGCAGTCGAAAACGGCCTGGGCGCGCACGTGCGCGCCCTGCGGACGCGGAGTGGGGTGGTGGGGCCCCGCGAGCGGTCGCGGGGGTTCGGGGCGTAGCCCCGTCTAGGTACTAGATCTCCCGCCGCTTCCATGTCCCCCGCCTGAAGGCGAGCACGCCGACCACGGCGAGCAGGCTCTGCGAGACGGCGATCGCCCAGAACACACGGCCCGGCCCGAGACCGCCCGGACCCGAGAGCGTCCAGGCCAACGGGAGCTGCACCAGCCAGAACACGAAGAAGTTGATCCAGGCGGGCGTCGTCGTGTCGCCGGAGCCGTTGAACGCCTGCACGGTGACCAGACCGAACCCCCAGAAGACGTAGCTGTAGCTGACCGTGCGGAGGCAGGCGACCGCCACCGCCGCCACCTCCGGCTCGGTCGTGAACAGCCCGACGACCGGCGTCGCGAAGGCCAGGATCACGACCCCGATGGTGCCCAGGAACACCGTGTTGCATCGGGCCGTGAACCAGACCGACCGCTCGGCCCGGTCCGGGTTCCCGGCACCCAGGTTCTGACCCACCAGGGTCGCTCCCGCGTTCCCCATACCCCAGGCCGGGAGCAGGATGAAGATGATGATCCGGATCGCGATGGTGTACCCAGCCAGCGCGGACTCGCCGAACGGCGCGAGGATCCGGATCAACCCCAGGAAGCTCGCCGTGCTCACCAGATACTGCAGGACCCCGATGCCGCTGACGCGGAACAGCCGCACCATCACCGCGACATCCAGCGACGCGCTGCGCCAGTCGACGACGATGCGCCCGCGACGGTTGCTCAGCTGCCGCAGCTGATACAGCACGCCCATGGCGCGCCCGAACGTCGTCGCGACCGCTGCGCCCTCCAGCCCCATCGCCGGAATCGGGCCGAGTCCAAAGATCAACACCGGGTCGAGTGCGATGTTGATCAGGTTGGCCAGCCAGAGCGACCGCATCGCCAGCGCCGGGTCGCCCGCGCCCCGGAAGATCGCATTGATGAGGAACAGCAGCATGACGGTGATGTTGCCGCCGAGCATGATCGAGGTGAACAGCCGGCCGTGGGTCGCCAGCTCCGGCGTCGCCCCGAGCATCTGCAACAGCTCCGGCGCGAAGACGACCCCGACGGTGCCCAGCACGACCGAGACGGCCACGCCGGTGGCGATCGCCTGTACGGCTGCGACGGCTGCCTGCTGCGGCGAGCCCTCGCCGATCCGACGCGCCACCATCGCCGCGGTGCCCATGGCCAGCCCGATCGCGACCGCGAAGACCAGCGCGAGCAGCGAGTCGGATAGACCCAGGATGGCGACCGCCTCCGGGCCGAGCCGCGCCACGAAGAAGACGTCGACCACCGCGAACAGCGACTGCATCGACATCTCGAGCACCATCGGGATCGCCAGGAGCACCACAGCGCGGCCGATCGTGCCGGTGGTGTAGTCGCGCGGCACCCCTCGGATGGAGTCTCGAACGTTGGCCCAGAGTCCGGTCCGTTGGGCGGACCGGGCCTGGACGCTGGAGAACGATATGGCAGCACCTCGTGCGCGCCACGGCGCGCGATGTGACGAACGTGAAACACTCCCCGCCGTGACGCTACGGTGAGCAGAAGCACGAGCCCTGGGGCGGCTCGTGGCGACACATCAGCAGATGGTGAAGAGCGGGACGCGTGGTCCCAAACGCGGATCTGACGGAACTACCCGAAGGTCGGACCGATCACGAGCAGGAGATGGTCATGTGCTGGCGCATGTGGCAGATCCTTCTCGGCTCGCGGTCAGTGTATCAGAGTCGATCTTCCGGCTGTGCCTGTCGGCACGTCTGAGGCCGAGTGCGCTATGATACGCGCATCGCACCGCGACCCATCCCCGGTCTGGCGATCGGGCTTCAAGGAGGTTCTCGTGAAACGTTTCATTCTTGCCACCACGGCCGTCACCTTGGTGTTGCTGGCGGCGCCCGCGTTCGCCCAGTCGAACGCGCCGGAAATCCCGTATGTGTCGGTGCCCAACTACCTGAAGTACCCGCCGACGATGAACCTCGGCGAAACGCTCGCGATCGCGGAGAACTCCAAAGGCCATCTGATCCTGCTGAACCATCCGGGGACTGCCACCACGGGGCCGCTGTTTGGCAACGCCACGACGAACTTGCTGGAGTTCGACGACCGGGGGAACTTCGTGCGGGAGATCGGTCAGGGAGTCTACGCCCTCGGCTACGGCCATTCGGTCCGGTTCGACAACGAGGACAACCTGTGGGTCGTCGACAAGGGGACGAACGCCGTCACGAAGTTCAACCCGGACGGCTATGTCGTGCTGAACCTCGGGCGCCGGCCGGAGGGGTTCGATCCGCCCGAGCACCTGCCCGCGAGCGAGGCCCGTCATGTCGACGGCTACTTCGGCGGCCCGACCGATGTCGGGTGGGACGCCGACGGCAACATCTACGTCAGCGACGGCTATATCAACTCGCGTGTCGCCAAGATGGACAAGTGGGGCAACTGGATCACGTCCTGGGGGTCGTATGGGCGCGAGGACGGGCAGCTCCGGCTGCCACACAACCTGCAGGTGGACCGGCAGGGAAACGTCTACGTGGCGGACCGCAGCAACCGGCGGATCCAGAAGTACGATTCCGACGGCACCCTCATAAAGACCATCGTGCTCAACGTGCCGTACGACAAGATGCGGCACCCGGTGCTGGGCAACGTGAACCCGAACGCACCGGATGAGACCGCGCCGTGGACGCTGTGCATCTCCGCCGGCGACACGCAGTATCTGTTCGCCTCCGACACCGAGCCTGGCCGGATCTACAAGATGACGCTGGACGGGGAGATACTCGGGTGGCTGGGCGAGTCGGGCCGCGGGCCCGGGCAGTTCAACTGGGCTCACGGGATCTCGTGCCGGGACGAGAACGTCTTGTATGTCGCCGACATGAACAACTGGCGGGTGCAGAAGCTGCTGCTGTACCAGACGGGCCGAACCTCAGACGAGCAGTAGCGCGGTACTCTCTGGACCGGTGGAGCGAGCGCACGCTGTAGACACCCGTGGGGGCCAGGCTGCAGTCTTGCCTCGCTACAGTCCTGCACCACATCGCCGGCCCCGTGCAACGGGCCGCAGGCGGCCTTCGGTGTCAGGGACGGCGACGGTGAGTGACATAGGCGGTCAGGGCCGCCAGCCCACCGACGAGCACCGCGGCGCGCAGCAGCTTCATCAGGTTGATCACCCAGGCGATCCCGAGACCGAGCGCGGCCCACTGAACCCACCACTCTCCGGGCGACGTCATCAGGTTGATGACGACCAGGAGGACGAGGATCAGTGGCGCCATGAACAGGAACTTGATCCGACGAATTGGGCTGCGATACACGAGTACCTCCTCATTCCACGGTAGACGGACATCGGCGTCCGGACGTTGCAGGGAAATCTTATCGGGGTCGCCCCGCCTGCGGCGGGCGTACGGTCAGAACCTGACGTCCCCATTGCCCGGGCGGGTCGGCGCGCTCGATCCGGAGATCGGAAGCGTCACCTCGGGGTGTCTCGTGGACGTGCGGCTTCTCTCCCGGGGGGCGCCAGACCGCCTGGAAGCGGACGTGCGGCTAACATCGGCCGAGCTGACGAGCCCCATGGCGGTCAGAGCCCATGGCGAGATACAGGATACATTTTCTCGCCACAGCTTCGGTGGACGTCTGGTGTCAAGCCTTGGACGCCGGTACGTTGCTCGAAAGACGCTGTCGCTTCCATCCGCGAACATCCTCGACGTGTGTCTCGCCCCGCACCAGGGTCCATCCTGCGCCTCAGAGTTCCCCTCCTGAGACACGTGAGCCTTGACACCAAGGATGTCGACGATCTCTGAGAGGTTACGGAGGACGCGACGAAGCGCTGGGTCGATGCCGTCAACCACGACGACCGGTACGGCACCTGGACATATTCGATCGCGACGTCACTGGACGCCAGTCGGCACGCGCAGTATCGAGGACGCCACAACGGAGCATCGTACATGCACACGAAAAAGTCGGCCGAGCTGACGCTCAGAGACAAGCTCTCCCGCCTGACGTTGCTTCAGGCGGCGAAGCTCCTCGGTCCCGAGGGGCACCAGCTGATCCGGATGGGCGGGAAATTCGAGATCGTGGACTTTCCCGGACAGGTGTTGCTCAGCCATGACCGATTCGAGCTGCGGCTGCTGGGGGCGACGGTCACGATCTCGCTGAAGGACGATGCGCGCAGGCGCCTGCACTGGACCTGCAATGCTTGTTCCACCGCCTGCGAGCACGCGGGGGCGGCCTTCTCGACCATCCTCGAAGAGAAGACGGCGCTGGGGCTGGCCGCCCCGCCGCCGGAGCGGGCACCGGTGGAAAACCTGGGCGAGCGCGAGCTGGTCCGCCAGGCGATGGACCAGCGCCAGGCGAGGGCGCGCGACGAGAAGATGATCCTGAGATCCGTGAACCCGAAAGAGCTCTGGACGGATTACGTCATCACCAGCGCCCTGTCCGGGAAGAGCTACCGTGTGGCGGTGCGGGGATGGGAGCCCGGCGAGTCGTACTGCTCGTGCCCGGACTTCGCCAAGAACACGCTCGGCACCTGCAAGCATGTCCTGAACGCCCTCGACAAGCTGAAGCGCCGTTTTCCGGCCTCCACCCGCATGCGGCCGTACAGGCGCACGAAGATCTCGCTCCATCTTCGGTACGGGACAGACACGGAGCTGCGCCTGCTGCTGCCGGAGAGGCTCGACCGGGAGGCCGAGCGGATTGTCCGCCCCCTCCGGGATCGCGCGATCACGGATATCCACGACCTGCTCCTCCGCATTCGCCGGCTGGAGCAATCGGGGCGCGACGTGACGATCTATCCGGATGCCGAGGAATACATCCAGCAGCGTCTCTTCCAGGAGCGCATCGAGCAGACGGTGGCGGAGATCCGCGCGCAGCCGAAGGACCATGCACTGCGCAAGACCCTGCTCAAGACCGAGCTGCTTCCGTACCAGCTCGACGGCATCGCCTTCGCCGTGGGCGCCGGACGGGCGGTGCTCGCCGACGACATGGGCCTGGGAAAAACCATCCAGGGTATCGGCATCGCCGAGATGTTCGCGCGCGAGGCCGGCGCGCGCAAGGTGCTGATCGTCTGCCCCGCGTCGGTGAAGTCGCAGTGGCGCAGCGAGATCCACCGATTCTCCGACCGCGACTGCCAGCTCGTCCTGGGAAGCGCCGAGGCGCGAGCGCGGCAGTACGCGAACGGCAGCTTCTTCACCGTGTGCAACTACGAGCAGGTGCTGCGCGACATCCTCGCGATCGAGCAGGCGACGTGGGACCTGATCATCCTGGACGAGGGCCAGCGCATCAAGAACTGGGAGGCGAAGACCAGTCGCGTCATCAAAGGTCTGAAGTCGCCTTTCGCCCTGGTGCTGTCGGGTACGCCCCTGGAGAATCGCCTGGACGATCTCTTTTCGGTCGTGGAGTTCATCGACGACCGCCGGCTGGGGCCCGCCTTCCGCTTCTTCAACCGGCACCGCGTCGTGGATGAGAGGGGCAAGGTGCTGGGATACAAGAGCCTGGGGGAGCTCCGCAAGAACCTCGAGCCCATCCTCCTGCGTCGGACGCGCGCTTCGGTCATGCAGGAGCTTCCCCCGCGCACGACGGAGATCATCCGCATCACGCCGACCGACGAGCAGCTGCAGCTTCATGGCGCGAACATGCAGATCGTCAGCACCATCGTCTCCAAGAAATTCATCAGCGAGATGGATCTCCTGCGGCTGCAGAAGGCGCTGCTGCTGTGCCGTATGACCGCCGACAGCACCTTCCTCGTGGACAAGCAGCCGCCGGGCTATTCCACGAAGCTGGAGGAGCTGGACAACCTGCTGGGGCAGTTGATCCTGGAAGATGGACGGAAAATCCTGCTCTTCTCGGAATGGACCACGATGCTCAATCTGATCGAGCCGCTTCTCAAGAAGCGACGGGTCCGCTTCGTGCGTCTCGATGGCTCGGTGCCCCAGAAGAAGCGCCAGCAGCTCGTCCACGAGTTCCAGAACGATCCCCGCTGCACGGTGTTCATCACAACGAACGCGGGGGCGACCGGCCTGAACCTGCAGGCGGCCAACACCGTCATCAACGTGGACCTTCCCTGGAACCCGGCCATCCTGGAGCAGCGGATTAGCCGCGCGCATCGGATGGGACAGAAACGGCCCGTGCAGGTCTTCGTGCTGGTGACGGAGGAGACGATCGAGGAGAACCTGCTGGCGACGCTGTCGGCGAAGCACCAGCTCGCGCTCGCCGCCCTCGATGCGGAGTCCGACGTCGATTCGGTCGACCTCTCCTCGGGCATTGACGAGTTGAAACGGCGCCTCGAGGTCCTGCTCGGCGCCCGGCCCGAGGCGTCGGTGGACGAGAGCCAGAAGGCGGATCGGGGGCAAGAAGCCGATCGGCTCGTGCGGCGCGAAAACGTGGCCCGGGCCGGCGGACAGCTCTTGAGCGCCGCCTTCACGTTTCTCGGTGAAATGATCCCGTCACAGGGAGAGACGCAGCAGTCCAGGGAGCTGGCAGGGCTCTTCCGGAGTCGGCTGGCCGAATGCATGGAGCAGGACGAGCAAGGGCGGCTGAAGTTGACGGTGACGCTGCCCGATTCGTCGGCGCTGGACGCGCTGGCCGGATCCCTGGCGCGGTTGCTCGCGCGGGAGGTAGGCGTGTCATGACCCGGAGGGAAACAGGCTCAGCGTGAGCCGCGAGAGGCGCACGAGTACTCGCAGGGCGCACGGTCCTGACGGGCGGCGTGAGCGTCACGACCGCATCGAAACGCAGCGGACCGCCGGGCGCATCGCCGTTCTCGGTGCGACACGGAACGTCCACCACGGGCTGTGAGCGCGTCTGGGCACGGGACAGATCGGCCAGAATCTCCAGACGACACACAGCGCACATGACGCGCGGGACCCAACAGCGGTGGTGGGCCTTGCTGCTCGCCGGACTGATCACGATCGGCGCTGGTGCGTCGGCGCAGACCAACACCGGGGAGATCGGCGGTGTCGTC
>JADFPE010000303.1 GCA_022562495.1 Acidobacteriota bacterium | reverse complement strand
CCTTAGACAATTCGGTCGGCGACATCGATATGGTCCGCGATCAAGCCAACGCGTCGATTATCGGCGCGCGTCCTGACGGAGCATGGCGCGTTCCTGGCAGTACTGAGTAAACATTGCGCTTGACAGCGACGTAATACACGTCATACTTAGGCGTGCCATCAACAACGAAGGCCAACAAGATTGTGTATTCCCTCAGGCTCGACCCGGCGGACGCTGAGCTGCTTGAGCAGATTCGAGAACGGGATGGCGTGCCCGCATCGGAGCAGATTCGCCGGGGATTGCGGATGTGGTTCGAGCAGAAAGGAGTGTTGAAACCGAAGCGGAAGAAGTAGAAGAAGCGGGACGCCCGCGTGTGTAACCACGCGAACGCCCCTAACCGGCAACCAAGTCTAGTTGGCTGACGGCTCCTGCCATTATCGCAGCAGCCCGTTGGCCCTCCAGTCAGGAGGGACCATGACCCCGACCGCATCGTTCGCCGATCTGCTCCGCTCTGCTGTCACGGAGCCCGGCATCATCGCCAGCGCGTATTCCCAGTTCCACCGGTACTCCCTCGGCAATCAGCTCCTCGCCTGGGGGCAGTGCCTGGAGCGCGGGATCCCGCCCGGCCCGATGGCGACCTTCCCCAAGTGGAAGGATCTCGGCCGGCATGTCCGCAAGGGCGAGAAGGCCCTGACGCTGTGCATGCCGGTGACCGTGAAGCGACCGACCGACGCAGATCCGGAGGCTGACTCCGTCGCGGTCTTCACGCGGTTCATCTACCGATCGCGCTGGTTCGTGCTGGCGCAGACCGAGGGCCAGGACATCGAGCCCGCGCCGATTCCATCGTGGGACCGCGCCCGAGCCCTTGCGGCCCTTGAGGTCGTGGAGGTCCCCTTCGACGCGACAGATGGCAACGTGCTCGGGTTCGCCCGTGCTCGCTCAATCGCGGTCAGCCCGATCAACCCGATGCCGCACAAGACGCGCTTTCACGAACTGGCGCATGTGCTGCTCGGCCACACGTCCGCGGGCGTGCAGACCGACTCGGAGGTCACCCCGCGTAACTTGCGCGAGTGTGAGGCCGAGAGCGTCGCGTTGCTCTGCTGTGCGGCGCTGGATCTGCCGGGGGTCGCTGAGTGTCGCGGCTACGTGCAGCGCTGGTGGGGCCAGGGGAACGAGATCCCCGAACGGTCAGCCCAGCGGATCCTCAAGGCGGCGGATCAGATCCTCAAGGCCGGGACGACGGAGGCCGAAGCGGGCACGACGAACGCGAAGGCGGGGACGGATCAGGGGGTGCGCGCATGACGCCACTCGATCCTCGGCTCCCGGCCTTGTTGGACGAGCTGGCGAACGCCCTGCAGACGGTCACGCTGGTGACGGATCAGCTCCGGCGCGACTTCCGGGCGCACGTGCAGGAGACCGACACCCTGCATCAGGCCGTGTCACGGGCGGTGACCGCCCTCCAGTCCGTGCGGAAGGGGGTGCGACCATGACGGCTCCCGCACCCGCACCGACACCCACTGTGCAGCGGGTCCGCGAGCTGGTCGTCAGCTACCTGATCAACGACAATTAGAATTGCCGGCCGACGACAATTAGAATGGCCGGTCCGCTGACCGCTGGCGGGGCATGCGAGACTGTCTGTTTTCCCCTGGGAGGACGGCGTGGTCACGGATGCACAGGTACGGCGGTTGCGGGAGAAGCGGATGGACGGCAAGACAGTAGAGACGGCGGCGGTGACGGCCGGCATGTCGGAGCGGACGGCGCGGCGCTGGCAGGACGGGCCCCTGCCGTCGGCAGCGACCGCGCCACGGACGTGGCGGACCCGGGCGGACCCGTTCGCGGAGGTGTGGGCCTCGGAGGTGGTGCCACGGTTGGCCGCCGACGCGCAGGGGCGGCTGCAGGCGCTGACGCTGTTCGAGTGGCTCGGGACGCGGTATCCCGGCCGTTTTCAGCCGGGCCAGCTGCGGACCCTCCAGCGGCGGGTGCGCGACTGGCGCGCGCTGCATGGCCCGGACGTCGAGGTGTACTTCGAGCAGGTCGCGGTCCCAGGCCGCGAGGGTGCGCTCGACTTCACGGACGCACACGATCTGGGCGTCACGATTCACGGCGCCGCCTTTCCGCATCTGTTGTTCGAGTTTGTGCTGAGCTTCAGCGGGTGGACCTATGTCGCGCTGGCGGCGAGCGAGACCTTTGAGGCGCTCGTCGCTGGGCTCCAGGGCGCGGTGTGGACGCTCGGCGCGATCCCGGCCGTGATTCGGCACGACAATCTGTCGGCGGCGACGCACGAGCTGAAGCGCAGTGGTGGGCGGCAGCTCACCACGCGGTTCCGGAGTGTGCTCGAGCATTACGGGGTGCGCTCGTCGCGAATCCAGCCGAGGAAGGCCCACGAAAACGGCGTCGTCGAGCAAGCCCATTTCCGCACGAAGACCGCCGTGGAGCAGGCCTTGCTGCTGCGCGGCCATGCCGACTTCGTCGATGAAGCGACTTACGAGACCTTCGTGCGGGACGTGGTCGAGCGGCGGCGAAATGCGCCGGCGGCGGCCCGGCTGGCGGAGGAACGGCCGTACCTGCGCCCGCTGCCAGCGAGCCCGGTGCCTAATTACACGACATTCACGTGCGTGGTGCGCCGCTGGAGCACGATCCGCGTGGGCGGACGGACCTACTCGGTGCCGTCGCGGTTGATCGGGCACACCGTCGAAGCGCGGCAGCATCCGACAACGGTCGAGGTCCGCTATCGCGGCCAGGTCGTCGAGACGATGCCGCGGTTGCGGGGCGAGGCCGGACAGCGGATCGACTACCGCCACATCATCAGCAGCTTGGTCCGGAAGCCGGGCGCCTTCGCACGGTATCGCTATCGCGAGGAGCTGTTTCCCTCGCTGACATTTCGCCAGGCGTACGACGCGCTCGGCCACACACATGGGGAGCGCGCCGATGTCGAGTATGTGCGCCTCCTGCACCTCGCCGCGACGACGAGCGAGCGCCAGGTCGAGACGACCCTGCGAGACATGCTGCAGGCTGGCCACGCGTTCGATTACGCACGTGTCCAAGCGTTGGTGACCCCGACACTCCCCTCGGTCCCGGTGATCCACCTGCCGCCGCCGGATCTCGCGCACTACGATGCGCTGTTGGAGGGAGGTGGCCGATGCTGACGCCCCCCGTGCTGCCACCCACCGCGCAGTTGACCGCGTTGCTGCTGCGCTTTGGCTTGACGACGGCCGCCGAGGAGATCGTGCCCCGGTTGACCCAGGCCGGGCAGCAGGCCGCGGTGGCGGTGTTGGTCGAGGTGTTCGACGCGGAAGCCGACACCCGACGCCAGCGCCGGATTGCCCGGTTGCGCCGCGTCGCCCGGCTCCCGCTGGGCAAGACGTTCGAGACGCTCGACACGGGGCGGCTCCCGCCGCCGCTGGCGCAGCGGTTGGAGGAGCTCGCCACAGGAGCCTTTCTCGAGACGGCAACCAATGTTTTAGCGTTCGGCCTGCCCGGCGTCGGCAAGAGTCACGCGCTCTGTGCCGTGGGACACGCCTTGGTCGAGGCGGGCCACCGCGTGCTCTTCACACCGGTCTACGCGCTCGTGCAGGAGCTGCTCAGCGCAAAGCGTGACCTGGAGCTGCCACGCGCGCTCCGGAAGCTCGACCTCTTCGAGGTCATTCTGCTCGACGATCTGGGCTACGTGCAGCAGAGCCCAGAGGAGGCCGAGGTGCTGTTCACGCTCCTCGCCGAACGGTATGAACGCCGCTCGGTGATGGTGACGAGCAATCTGGTGTTCAGCCAATGGGACCGGATCTTTCGCGACCAAATGGCCACCGCCGCGGCGATTGATCGTCTCGTGCACCACGCGGTGCTGCTCGAGTTCGAGGTGCCGAGCTATCGTACCGACCGGTCCCGACCGACGCCGCCCGCAGGGCCACCAGCGGCGCGACGCGGGCGCCAGCCAGGGCCCTTGCTGCCTCGACGGCGCCGGGCATCGACCACATGAGCGAGTGGGTCAATCAGATGTCCCCGACAGCACCGCCGCGGACGCCCCGACCTGGCCCCGGGCCGCCGAGTGTGCACACGACTGTGGAAATGTCGTCCCTGTGGAAACCATACAACGGTTTCCACAGGGACTTGGAAATCTCGCCGACAGCGCGAGATTCCCACATTCCCACAGCCGATACTCATCTCATGAAAGGCGAAGAAAACACGAACGCGACACCGACGGCAGCGACCCGTTTGCTACATCAACCGGCCGGAGGCGAGTCGCAGCCTCGGCCACAACTGGGACCGGCCAAAATAATTGTCGCCAACCGGCAAGAATAGTTGACATTGATCAGCTACCGCCCGTTCCGGTGTCAGCTGCCCGTCGAGGGTACCGTCACCGGCCCACGAGACGCCGCCAAGCTGGCAGGCGCTCTCCTGGCCGGGGCTGACGTCGAGCGGGTACTCGCCCTGCACTTCAACACCAAGCGCCGCCTGATCGGCGTCCACGTCGTCTCGGTGGGCACCCTGGACGCGTCCTTGGTCCA
>JADFPE010000302.1 GCA_022562495.1 Acidobacteriota bacterium | reverse complement strand
CGAGGTATAGGCAATCCAGGCTCCGTCGGGAGAGAACATCGGTCCGTACTCGTTGAACGGCGTCCGCACCGCCGGTCGAGGCGTCGGGTCCCCGCTGAACGACAGCACCCAGATGTCGGCCCCGGTGTCAGGATGATACTCCGTGAACGCGAGGGTCTGACCATCGGGCGACCAGGAACCCGGCACCTGCTCGAACGGGCTCACGATGAACTGCTCGTCTTCGGCGCTGCCATCGGCGGCGACGCGCCACACGTTGCTCGGCCCCTCCCTGTTGGAGCTGAACGTGATCCATCGCCCATCGGGACTCCAGATGGGGGCAAAATTGTCCCCATCGAAGGTCAAGCGAGTCAGTGTGCCACGCGTGAGATCGAGCATCCAGAGGTCGCTCTTGCCCTTGCGGATGCCCACCACCACGCGGTCGCCATCCGGCGACAGCCGCGGCTCCTCGAACGGCTGCTGCTGGGACGTGGCCTCTTCCGACGTGCCATCGGGAGTGAGCCAGACGAGGCGCCGCTGCATGCCGCGAACCCCGCCCGGCGCATGGGCGAGCAGCCCTGTCTGAGCAAAGTCCCACTGTGCCACACCTGTCGCTTCGGTCCACACGCCAGTGAGGATCGGTCTGGCCGATCCACGAATGGTCAAAGTTCGACAGTCAAACGGCACCGCCATCAGCGACCCGCCGCGCGCATACACCAGGTGGCCGGTCGGGACGTATTGAGGGTCGGTGCCGATGGTCAACTGCGTCCGTTCTCCACTCCCAAGCGACTGGGCCACGATGGCCGCAGAATCGAAGGAGGTCATCCCCGAGGTCCCGACCGTAAACACGACCGCCTGTGCGCCCGGGAGGACGTGCGGCCATCGGTGCGTCCGCTCACCTCTCTCGAAGTCCACGACCGAGATCGGCTCAGGGTCGCCCCCGCCGGCCGATACGCGACACAGTCCCCCGGCCGGCGTCGGAGCAAAGATGATCGTATCGTCTCCGGCCCAACTGGCGCCTCGACTCTCCCCTGCCGCATCGCAGATCGCTACTTTCGTCCCGGTCGACACCGAGATCTTGCAGAGTCTCTGATCGGCAAAGAACGCCACCCACTCTCCGTCGGGCGAGAACACCGGGGCCGTTGCCCCTTCGGACTGCACGAGCGGCTCTATCGCCAGTCGATCGAGTGCTCGCAGATACAGCCGCGTGGTGTCCTGCTCCTGGGCCACGTACACGATATGCGTGCCGCGCGGCGAGACCGCGATCGACTTCTGTCCACTGGCAGCGAGCGGCACGCTGAGTGGCACGACCAGCCGTATGACCTGGGGATGACGCGTCAGGTTGTCAGCCGACTTCGGCGAGCGGGCGTCGCCGTCACCACGGGTCGCCGACAGCGCTTCGCGGAGATCGAGCCGCGCGTCGCCGATGTCACGGAGTCGATGGGTCTGCTCCTTCTCCAGGCAGCGGCGCAGCAACCGACGGAGGTCAGGTCCAACCGTTGTGGGGAGGCGCGTCCAGTCTGGTTCGTCACGCAGGATCCGGGCGGCGACATCAGACGCGGTCTCGGCGCCGAATGGCCCAGCCGCCGTGAGCATCTCATACAGGACACACCCGAAGGCCCAGATGTCTGTCCGTTTGTCCACCGACCTCCCACGCGCCTGCTCGGGCGACATGTAGCCCGGTGTCCCCAAAATCACACCTGCCCGAGTCTCCACCGCCACGACCGTCGGCGCCCTATCCGGATCGGCGCGTCGTGCGTCGCCGAGCGCCTTCGCCAACCCGAAATCCAACACCTTGACGGTCCCGTCTGAACGCACCTTGATGTTCGCGGGCTTCAGGTCCCGATGGATCACTCCGGCCTCGTGCGCGGCCTCCAACGCTGCCGCGATCTGTTTCGCGATCGGCAGCGCTTCCTCCAGCGGGAGCGGACCTCGAGCGATGCGCTCGGCCAGCGTGGGTCCCTCGACCAACTCCAGGACCAGTGCCCTGACGCCGTCTGCGTCTTCCAGCCCGTGAATCTGTGCGATGTTGGGATGGTTCAGCGAGGCAAGGACCTTGGCTTCCCGCTCGAAGCGGGCCAGGCGGTCAGGATCGGACGTGAACGCCTCTGGCAGCACCTTGAGCGCCACGTCCCGGTCCAGCGTGGTGTCGCGGGCCTGATACACCTCGCCCATGCCGCCCTGGCCGATGAGGGTCACCACTCGGTACGGACCGATCGACTGACCTGGCTGGAGGCTCACGAACTATGAGAGGCTGATGCCCAGCAGCCGGTCGCCTCCAGCCTCGGTGAAGGCGGCGACCGCCTCCCGGTGGCCGGTTTCGGCAAGACCCAGCAGCCGACGGAACGCGGCGTTGGTCCGCAGCGGGTCGAGCCACGGGTCCTGGGCTATCGCAGGGAAGCAGACATACCCGCCCTCGACGGCTCGGGTCAGCATCGCGATCGCGGCGTCGTGGTCACCCAGCTGCGACATGTAGAGTGCCCACAAATAGTGCCCCTCCGGGTCGAAGCCTCGCTGTACCAAGGGCCAGGTCACCTGCGACGCGACGGCGGCCCGGTCGGCGTCCGGTTCGGCCAATGCGCGCAGCAGCACGAACCAGGGTGCGGCCGGCCCGGCGGTGCCGGCCGCCTGGTCAATGACGGCGATCGCCTCGGCGTGTCGACCCAGGCGGATCAAGCACTCGGCCTTGACCCCGAGGTCGAGCGATTCTTCGGCCCGTTCGACCGCCTCGTCGTAGCGTCCCGCATAGACGAGCGTGAACATGACGGCGGTCGATATGCTCGGATCGATCTGGCGGGCGCGGCTGTGCGCCGCAAGCGAGGCGTCCATCAGCCCGCAGTAGCGGCACGCGGGAACGAGCCCCGCAAACAGGTTCGCATCGGCCGAGGTCCCCTGTGCCCGCGCGAGCAGCCGGAGCATGGCCTGTTTCGACCGCCCGCGTTCGAGCTCGAGCGCCGTATACAGGTTATGCGCGACCGGCAAGTCGGGGTTGAGCGCCAAGGCTCGCTCGAACGCCGCCTCCGCCTGCCGATATCCCTCTGCATGGCGCTGCTCGTTCAGGTCGTCCGCGTACTTGGCGATCACTCGATGCATGCGTCCCAGCTTGGCCCACGCCGGCGCGTACTTCGGGTCCTCGTCCACGCACCGCAGATAGAGGTCGCGGGCAAGCTGCCACTCGGCCGGGGCGTGCGCCAGCTGATTGGCGCGCAAGTAGTGCTCGTACGCCGGGGCGCTGGCCGGCACGTCGTGCCCCAGTTGCTGTGCCTCCCCGGCGCTGAGGGGCACCGCCAACGAGTCGACGATGCGTCGGGTCAGCTCGTCCTGCAGCTGGAAAATGTCCTGCCACGCGAGCTGCGATCGCTGTGACCAGACAACCGTGCCGGCCGGTGCTTCGAGCAGTTGCGCGTTGACCTGCAGCCGGTCGCCCCCGCGGAGCAGCGTGCCGACCAGCACGAGATCGACATCGGCCTGTGTCGCGATCGCTCTGAGGTCGGGGGTGTCAGTCGCGAACTGACCGCCGGCCAGTGGCGACCGCACGACGAGCGAGTGCAGTCCCGCGAGCGAGGTCGTGATCGCGTCGGGCAGGCTGAACGCCAGGAATTCGGCGTCGGGGTCAGGACGTAACATCCGAAACGGCAGCACGATGAGCCGTGGCACCTGATGGGCCGGCGTCGCGGCGACGGCGTCGGTGGTCGTGAGGACGTCACGCAGGTGGCGTGCCATCGCCGCGGCGCTCTGATATCGATCGTCGGCTCGCTTCTCGAGCGCCCGATGAATCACGCGGTCGGCTGCGACAATGGCGGCCGAGCCGGTCAAGAGCGGCGGCTTGTCGTGGAGTACGGCATGCGCGATGTCCACCACCGACGGGCCGTCGAACGCGGGCTTGCCGCTCAACATTTCGTAGAGTATCGCGCCCATCGCGAAGAGATCGGCCCGCGCATCGACCGACGTCCTCTGCAGCGCTTCGGGCGCCATGTACCGCGGCGTTCCCATCAACATGCCGGTCTGCGTCAACTGCGTCAGGTCGGCTCCTTCGATCGACTCGCTGTCCTTGCACACGGAGCGGGCCAGCCCGAAGTCGAGCAGTTTGAGCCCGTTCGGCGTGAGAAAGATGTTGGACGGCTTCAGATCCCGGTGCACCAGGCCGAGGCCGTGGAGCGCTTCCAGCGTTCCGAGGAGCACCAACCCATGCTGCACCGCCTCGGCAAGCGGCAGCGCCTCCCGCCCGATCCGCTCGCCGAGCGTCTCGCCTTCCAGGTACTCCATCACCAGGAAGTCGATCCCGTCCTGGTTTCCGATGTCATACAGCGTGCAAATGTGCGGGTGGTTCAGGCTGGAGATGGTCTTCGCCTCGCGCTCGAACCGCTGCTTCAGGTCGGGGTCCGAGGCGACGTGCTCGGGGAGCACCTTGATGGCGACGGTGCGGTCGAGGCGGGTGTCGCGGGCTTTGTAGACTTCTCCCATGCCGCCAGCCCCGATGGCAGAGACGATCTCATACGGGCCAAGCTGCGTTCCGTTG
>JADFPE010000067.1 GCA_022562495.1 Acidobacteriota bacterium | reverse complement strand
GGCACGGCGCGAGGAGGGAGCATACGGGCAGTATTCGACCGACGAGCAACGCCGCCAGACGGGATGCATCGGCGGCCGAACAGGGGAAGTTATTCTTGCGTGGGCCGTAAGGGCCCGCGGAGAGAGAGCCGGCTACCACGAACGCGGGGCCGATCTGCGCCGCAGCTGCCGCCCGATGACACTGCTGTTGTCAGTTCGACCGTGTCGTCTCCCCACGCGCCTCACAGACCCGTGATCGTATCGCCCTCGGTGGCCTCACCCTCGACCACCCGGCAAATCGCCGACTGCGACAGGACGCGGGTCACCTCGAGCACTCCGACCGTGTCGGTAATCCGGTCCAGCACGTTGCCGTTCGCGTCTCGGATTTCATCCACCACCCGCACAACCTCGAAGCGCTGCCCCACCTGCACCCCGTAGTTCTCCCCCTGGTTGATGTAGATGGAGCCGTCTCGAGCCCCGACGATCTGCGCGGGCGGAGCGACCGGCTTCAGCGAGGCGAACCTGTCGGCCTGGCTCGCGATCTTCTCGGTCACCTGCTCTATAGCCGGACGCAGCGCTTCCTGGGCAACACCGGCGTCGAACTGACGTTCGAAGTTGGTGCTCCCGAAAAACCCGCCGCCGAATGTCTTTCGACCTTCGCCACTCTCCGCCAGCATGATTTCACCGGTCGTGGTGTTGACCAGCCGCACATCGAGCACGGTTTCGGCCCGCGACACCGATCCCCCGAGGCGTCCAAACCGGCCGGAGGTACGCTCGATGGAGAACTGCGTGATCGAACCGGTGAGGATCAGCTGGACCCCGAGCAGTTCACCAATCGTCGCCGCGGTCGCCGAGTCGACCGCGCCGCTCGCTCCCAGATCCTGCTCGGCGAGCAGCGCGTCGAGCTGGGCCCGCTCGATGATGGAGAACGACCCGAGCCGAAAGAGCTGTGTGACCAGCTCGTCGGCCGCCGCTTTGCCCAGGTTGTCGCCCCAGTATGACCAGGTGCTGTTGTTCTCGAAGTTCATCACCGCGATTCGCACCTTCTCCGTAGACTGCGCCTCGGCCACTGCCGGACCGAGGACGCACCACACGGCAAGGACCAGGGTAGTCACGAGGCGGAGCATCTGTTGTCGAGCAGGCATATCATCACCCTCCAGTCATTTATGATGACAGCAGGGACCGGCGAACGCCACCCCGCATACGCGACGGACGGGCCACGGCTACCACGTGGCTGGCTCGGACGTTGCGTTGTCGGGCCTCGCCAGCCTGCCGCCCATCCGGGACATGTGCCATGGAAGACCTGTCAGGAAGATCGTTCGGCGTCTATCGCATCGTCGAGCCACTTGGTCGGGGCGGGATGGCCTCGGTCTACAAGGCGTATCAGCCGGCCGTCGACCGGTACGTCGCGCTGAAGGTCCTCCCGAGTCACCTGGCCCAGGACCCTGAGTTTCTGGCGCGCTTCAAACAGGAAGCGAAGGTGCTGGCCAAGTTGCAGCACCCGCACATCCTACCGGTGCACGACTTCGGCGAATCGGACGGGTTCACCTACATCGTGATGCCGTTCATCAAGACCGGAACACTGGCCGCCACGCTCACCGGACACCCGCAGCCATTCGACCAGATCAAGCGCGTGATCACGCAAATCGGCGACGCGCTCGACTGTGCCCATGCCCAGGGGCTGGTCCATCGGGACGTCAAGCCGAGCAACATCCTGCTGGACGAGCGCGGCAACTGTCTACTGGCGGATTTCGGGATCGCCAAGATCCTGGAAGGGGCGGACACGCTGACAGCGACCGGTGGCCTGATCGGGACACCGAAGTACATGTCGCCCGAACAGGGGCTGGGCAATGCGATCGACGGTCGCAGCGACGTCTACTCTCTGGGTGTCGTGCTGTACGAGATGGCGACCGGCCAGGTCCCGTTCGATGCGGAGACGCCGCTGGCCGTGGTCGTCAAGCACATCCGCGACCCGCTCCCGGTGCCCAGCCTGGTCAACCCCGATATTCCGGAGCCGCTGCAGCGGATGATCTTCCGGGCGATGCACAAGGAACCGTCGGAGCGTTTCGCCACCGCGGGCGCCATGGTTGACGCGATGTCAGCGATGACCTTCGCGCCGGCCCCGTCCCCGGCCGAGCCGGCGGTGACAGTACCGATGGACGGCATCCCCCTCCCCACCGTGGCGATGGACGGCTCCAGCGGCGTCGACGACGTGACGGTGCCCAACACCGTGGCCACGGGAGCCGCACCGCCAGCCATGGCACACGATGCCGCCGCGGCGACCACAACCGGCGTCGCCCACTCCGACCAGCCGGCGGTCGCCACTGGCGAGACCTCCGGCATGCGACGACCGGTCGCGATCGGCGCCGCCGCTCTGGTCGTGCTCGCACTGTTGTTCTGGGTCATGCAAGCCGATTTCATGCAAGGAGACGACCCGTCGCCCGCACAGACACAGACCCTGGACCAGACCACACCGCAGATCGGTGACACGGCGTCAGCGTCGGGCGACGCCTCGCCTGCGTCCGAGCCGGCAGGCACGCAGCCGGCCAACCCGACGCCGCCGGCATCGACTGCGCAACCCGATGCAGCCATCGCTGTCGCGGGCGGCGCGCCGGATCCCGCGCCTGCGACGGCCGCGACCGGTGAGCTCCTGATCTCGGTCGACACACCGAGCTCGGTGACCGTCGACGGCAACGCGGTCGGCCGTTTCGAGGCCGGTGTCCCGCAACCGATCACCGTCCCGGTCGGCCAGCACCTCGTCATCGCCAGCGCCGAGGATGGCGCGACACGTGTCCAGGCTGTCGTGGACCTCAGCGATGGGGCCCGGCAGGTGGTCGTGCTCGAGCTCGCAGCCGAAGTCGGACGGCTCGCGGCCATGGCCGACGCCGAGGAGAACCGCCGTCGCCGTGACGCCGCGGCAGCGGCGCGAGATCCGTTCCCGGACCAGGGGGACGGCATCTTTCTCGACAGGCAGATCGGGCTCCGGTGGACCGCCTCGAGCACGCCGACCCGAGGGCCCGCGGGACTGCTCTGGACCGACGCCAACAGCTACTGCGAGAGTCTCAGCCTCGGGGGTTCCTCGGACTGGCGGCTCCCGACCCGAGACGAGCTGGACTCGGTGCTGCAGCGTCTCGACCCAGGGCGATATCCCTGGGGGCTCACCCTGTGGAGCGCCGACCGGCCGTTCGGTGAGGCGAACCGACTGTGGGTGACCAACTCCCCCCTGTACGCGCCGGAATGGTCTACCGCCGTGCGTGACGCGTCAGCCAGACGGTTGACCCACCGAGCGATATGTGTCGCGAGCCCGTGAGCGGCCGGCCAACCGCCACAACCCCGACTCGGTAGCAGCATCTTCAGACCGACAGCGCGATCGATGAGCATCTACACGGTGTGAGCAAGGGCGTCTGGTACGGCATCGCGGCGAACGTCGCCTGGGGCCTGAGCCCGATCTACTGGAAACAGCTGGACCAGCTGCCGGCGCCGGTGCTGGTCGCCCACCGGGTGCTCTGGTCCGTGTTGACGCTCGGTGTCCTGTTCCTCCTGTTCCGCCACCGCTACCGGTTCGAGTGGCGACCACCTGCGCGCCGTATCGTGGGTGTCTGCGTCCTCGCGGCGGTCCTGATCTGCACCAACTGGCTCATCTACGTGTGGGCCGTCACCACCGGTTTCATCGTCGAGGCCAGCCTCGGCTACTTCATCACACCGCTGGTGAGCGTCGGTCTCGGTGTCCTCATCCTTCGCGAGCGGCTGCGTCCCGGGCAATGGGCCGCCGTCGGGCTGGCGTCGATCGGGCTGCTCTATCTGACGGCCTCCGTGGGCGGTCTGCCCTGGATCGCGCTGGCACTGGCCGCCACGTTCGGCCTCTATGGCCTGGTGAAGAAGACGTCGCCGCTCGGCGCCGTGCAGGGGCTCGCCGCCGAGACCGGGCTGCTGTGCCTGCCGGCCGCCGCGTTCCTCCTCTGGGGACCTGACGGCACACCGCCCGGCGCCCTGGACAACGGCGTCGGGCTGCTGCTCCTGGCCGGTTCCGGCCTTGTCACGGTGCTGCCGCTTCTGCTGTTCGCCGCGTCGGTGCGCCGGATCCCACTGTCGCTTCTGGGCATCATTCAGTATCTGGCGCCGACGCTGCAGTTCCTGCTGGGGGTGCTGATCTACGGCGAACCGTTGAGCCGGACCCAACTCATCGGGTACGGGCTGGTCTGGGGAGCGCTGATCCTCTTCGGTGCGGAAGGCGTGTACGCGCAGCGGGCGCGCCCGATGCCGACATCTCGCGCGTAGGACTGGCTCGACCGATCGAACCCACATCTGATGGCGTGCCGATGTGGCGCGGGCCTTCAGGCCTGCGAGGCAACCCTGTCCGCCTCCGCCGAAGCGACGGCACGATCTCGCCATAGGTCGCCCGCAGCACGCGCGACTGGCGGCGGACAGCCGTGCCCCACGGATGTCTACACCAGGGCGCTCCGACCTAGCGTCCTTCGATCGTCGCCCCCACGAGCTGCGCGATCGCCGCCAGTGTCGTCTGCGCCGCGCTGAGACCAAGACGGAAGTCGTCGTCGGTGAAGGTGCGGTACAGGTCGGTCGGCTGGTGCCAGTGCGGGTCCCATCCGGCGCCGATGTGCATCCCCCGTTCGTTCTCCCGCAGGCTGATCGACGGCACGAGGTTCATGAACGGCGTCGAATCGGTGTTGGTCATATGCGGGCCGACCATGGCGGGGTAGTCGGTCGCATAGGCATCACTCGCCGCCTTGAAGACGAACGCCAGATCCCGGGACTCGTCGGCCAGGTCGGAGCTCGACTGGAACTCGATGTTCACATCGGCCTCTCGACGCTGGTCGCGGCTGACGATGCCATCCGGGCCCGGCGCGCCATGGTCGAACAGCATCATGTCGTGCTGGATCATCCCGAGCCACCGTGGCTCCGGGTAGCGCCCGGACCCGGGCGGGCTTTCGAGGCCCTGTCGTTCCCGGCGCTGCTCGACGTACGCGCCACTCCCGTTGAGCCCCGTCTCCTCGTTGTTCCACAGCGCGAAGCGGATCGAACGTGTGGTCTGCACATCCGGCGCGTTGAAGATCCGTGCCAGCTCCATGACGATGGCGGTGCCGGACCCGTCGTCGTTGGCGGCTTCTCCGAAGCCGTGACCATCCATGTGCGCCCCGATGATGTACATCTCGTCGGGATGGGTCGTCCCGACCTTCGTGCAAAAGACCTCGGTCCGCTCCCCGTTGGTCGGCTCCTCGCTGTTGAGGGCGCGCAGCGCCTCGTCGGGCTGCGCCATCGGGTCACGCACGACACCGGTCGGTCGCCGATAGCCGAAGATGGAGCTGCCACCCGGTCCGTTTCCGTTGCGGCCGATGCGCCCACCGGTCGGCGTCGGCTCGGTGGGATTCAGCGGTGGACGGGTCCCGCCACGCCCACGGCGGCCGGTCCGCGGCGGCGGGTCGTGGGTGTAGCTGATCCGCTCGGTGGAGGTACACCCCACCGCCTGAAGCTGGGCCTCGATCCAGTCGACCGCGTCCCGGTTGCGCCTGGTCCCCTGACGCCGGTCGCCGAACTGCGTGAGACCTTTGATCGTGGCCTTGTATTGCTCGAGCTGCAACCGGCTGACGAGCTCGCGGACCGGGTCGTCCGTGTCTGCGCTCTGCTGCCCGGAGGCCGCGCCTCCAAGACCCAGACCGATAGCCAACACGAGTCCGGCGGCCGCGATGATGACGTGCGATCGCATGGATGCTCCTCCCCGGCTGGTCCGGCGTTGGTGGAATCACAGCGGCCCTGCCTGCCTGCCGTAGCCTCGGCGAAGGCATGAAGGGCCTTACTACCGACATCTCCGCACCGTTAGGCGATGCCCGCTCCCTGGACACCGACATATACCGCATAGAGCGACTGGCTGGCGGTCATGAACAGGCGGTTCCGTCTGGCGCCGCCGAAGCAGACATTGGCACAGCGCTCCGGGAGACGAATGGCCCCGATGGTGTCGCCGTTGGGCGCAATGACCAGCACCCCCTCTCCTGCCCCGGCCCACACGTTCCCGTCGACATCGCACCGGATCCCGTCGGCAGCGACCAGCGTGTCGGTGCCGGGCGCGCGGAGCTCGACGTGACGTCGCCCGTTCCGGAGGCGTGGCCCGTCCAGGTCCCAGACGCGAATGTCTCGCCCCGACCCGGTGTCGGCGACATAGAGCCTGGTGTAGTCGGGCGAAAAGCACAGGCCGTTGGGGCCGCCCGGGTCGTCGGTCACGAGCGCCACCTGACCGCTCTGCGGGTCGACCCGATACACGGCCGGCGGTGTCTCCGAGTCCGCGCGAAACCCCTCGTAGTTCCCGCGGATGCCATAGGGCGGGTCGGTGAACCAGATGCCCCCGTCCGGGTGCACGACCGCGTCGTTGGGCGAGTTCAGCCGCTTACCGTCGTACCGGTCCGCGATGACGGTGACGTCACCGTTCGGTTCGTAGCGCACGACCCGTCGCCCGCCGTGCTCGCACGAGATCTGACGCCCCTCGTGATCGAACGTGTTGCCATTGCTATAGCCTGACGGGTCGCGAAACACGGTGACGCGTCCGTCGTCCTCGATCCACCGGTGCTGCACGTTGTTCGGGATGTCGCTCCAGACCAGATAGCGTCCAACCCCGTTCCACGCTGGCCCCTCGGCCCACAGTGTCCCGACGTGTAGCCGCGTGATCGGCGTGTTGAACAGGACGTACCGCCGAAACCTGGGATCCAGGGCGATGATGTCGCGGTCGGGATAGCGGATCGGGTCGAGCCCCGACCAGTCGCGTGGCTCGTAGGGTGGAATCTGCGGGACCTGCGGCCGCGCCCACGCCGGTGCCGCGACGCTGCCCGCAAAAGCCGCACCGAGAAAGGCGCGGCGTGTCCAGGTCGACGTCTCGTCGACCTGTCCGGCACGCGCAGGGTCGACGTCGGGTTGCTTTGAGCCGCCGACATGCTGGTGATGAGCCATCGCGTCATTTCTCCAGGACCGGGTGCACATACCCCGCCGGCAGCACTTTGTCCGGGTCCGGCCGGATGCTCAGATACGTTACATGGTCGTCCACCTGCCGCCAGCCATGGAACACGCCAGCCGGGATGATGACGACGTCACCCTCCTTGACGTCCCGGCTCTGTCCACCGTCGGTGGCCGCGGAGATGCTCGCCCCCACCAGCTCGGTGACGATGGGGCTATCCGATGGGATGTCCCGCGGCTCGACGAGCCGCCCCCCGGTGACCAGCGTGCCGCCACCCGAAGTGATGTAGTAGACCTCGGTCACCAGCGTGTGGACGATCCCCCGGACCGGTCCGCCGGTGTTCTCGACCCGGTTGCGGTGCAGGATACCGACCGCGACGTTCGACTTGCCGATGTCGACCACCTTCACCTGCCGATCCACGCCGCCGTCCGGCGCGGTCCGGACCGCTTCGATCTGCTCCCGCGTGACCACCGTCGCTTCAGTTGGCTGCTGCGCCACCGAGACCGCCGGCGCCGCGACGACGACCGCCCACACCGCCATCATTCCCCTGTACATGTGCGTTCCTTCCCTGATCCCCGATCCGCGTCCTTTCGGGCCAACCGCGCTCGGCAGCCGGCCGCGACGCTCCGTGGCCGATTATAGCGCCGCGGGGCGCGAGACCTGGCGGAGGAGGCCACTGTCGCAGGAGCAACGGCGTCGACGCCCAGGCACGGGTCGGCGACCCGTGGTATCGGGCCCACCGTCCGCGGCACAGATGCGGCGGCTCAGTGACGTATACGATGATCTAAGGGTCCGCGCAAGAATACGTTCCCATGTTGGAGCGCCTCGCCACCCTCGGTGCGTTACCGTAATTATGACCGGGACCACTACGGATGCCGACAACCGACATGCTCCGACCGCACCCGCCCCGGCGGCGCCCTCCCCGCTCGTTCTTCCGCCGCGACCCCGCCTCGGTGGCCAGGGCGCTCCTGGGGCATCGTCTCGTCAGCGGCGTCGGCGGCACCCGGACCGCCGGCATCATCGTCGAGACCGAGGCCTATCTGGGCATCCCCGACAAGGCGGCGCACACGTATGGGGGCCGCCGCACGCGCCGCAACCAGACGATGTGGGGAGCCGCCGGCCATGCCTATGTGTACTTCGTCTACGGCATGCACCATTGCCTCAACGTCGTCGCAAGCGAGACGGGCGACCCCGTCGCGGTGCTCATTCGAGCGCTCGAACCCGATGCCGGCATCGACACGATGTTCGAGCGTCGTCACACGGCGCGCCGAGCCACCGACCTCTGCTCGGGACCGGCCAAGCTGTGCCTGGCTCTGGGCATCGACCTCGGCCTCGACGGCGAGGACCTGACCTCGAGCGACCGCCTCTATGTCGAGTCCCCGCACCGACGGCCGCCGCGAGCCGCAACAATCGTGGCAGCGCCACGGGTCGGGATCGCCTACGCCGAAGAGTGGCAGAATACACCGTTGAGGTTCTTCGTCGCCGGCAATCCCCACGTGAGCCACGGCCGTGGCCAGAGCTGAAGGTGGCGAAGCCCTCCGGCTTTCTCCGGACTTCTGCCTTCTGACTCCTGACTTCTGACTCCTTGAGCACTTGCCCTAATTCCCGCCACCGGCAATCCGATACAACTTCGTCGCGGTCCGGATGATGAGGCTCCCATGGGCCACCGCCGGGGTTGTCAGCGTCATCTCGTCGAGCGAGTTCCGCCCGAGCACCGCGAACTCGGGCCCGGCCTGGATGACGAAGGTGTCCCCGTCCTCGCTGAGCGCGAAGATCTTGCCGTTGTAGGCCCACGGAGACGCGGTGAAGAGCGTGCCGGCCGTGATCCGCTGCCGCGGGTAGACCTCCTGCCCGGTGCGCGCGTCGTAGCACATCAGGATGCCACGGTCGAGCAACGTGTAGTGATAGTCGCCGTAGACCAGCGACGATGGGTTGTAGGAGCCGAGCTGCGGGTGCGACCAGACGATGTAGTCGTTGCTGGTCGTGCCCTCGCCCAGCGTGATGTCACCGCTGGCGCCAGGTCGGATGGCGTAGACGGGACGGTTCTGGTCGGCGACATACCCCGAGTTGATGTACAGCAACCCATGCTCGGAGAAGGGGGTCGGGATGACGAGCGTCGACATGCCGGTGAGGTGCCAGAGCAGCTCGCCGTCGATCCCGTAGGACCGGACGCCACCGTGGCCCGTCGTGACGATCTCGGTCCGCAGGTCGTGCTCCCAGACGAAGGGTGTCGACCAGTTCGACCCCTCGTCCCGGTCTGTCCGCCACAGCTCGGCGCCGGTCGCAGCGTCGTGAGCGGCGATGAACGACTGCTCGTCGTTGTCGTTGACGATATACAATCGCCCGTCGTGGAGCACGGGCGACGAGGCGGCGCCCCAGTCGCGTCGAGGCAGCCAGTCCATCGGCACCGACCAGACCGGCTCTCCGGCAAAGTCGACCGCGAACAGCCCGATGTCAGCCAGATAGACGTAGACCCGCTCCCCGTCGGTGACCGGTGTCTCCGAGGCAAACGTGCTCTTCTGGTGCGTCGGCAGGGACGGCACGGAGGTGTGGAGCGTGCGCTCCCATCGGATGGCGCCGCTCTCGAACTCGACGTCGTAGAGGACCCACCGCAGGGGCTCGGACACCTCCGTGATATCGGCACGGGTCATGGTGCCGCCGAGCGAACGGGCCCGGTAGTTCTCGACCGGCTGGATCGGGACGTCCTGCCCACTGACGGCGGTCGCGGTCAGGACGAAGACGTGCTCGTCCCACACGATCGGGGAGCTCCAGGCGCGCCCCGGCACGTCGATCGACCAGGCGATGTTCTCGTCCGGTCCCCAGGTCTCGGGAAGCGCTGCGTCGTCGGCCGCCACCCCTCCCGCCGTGCCGCGAAACTGCGGCCAGTTGGACTGGGCCGAGACGTGTGTAGCGACCAGCACCGTGACACCGAGGACAAGCACCGTCAGTCGCGTCGTCATCATCAGCCCCTCGAGATCTGCGAGCACTGCAGGAAACACAGCAGGTGTGCGTTATTGTAGTGCAGCGTTTCCAGTCGTGCCGGGGGGACAGATGAACCCAGAGCTCGTGCTCATCCTGAGAATCGGTCTCACCACACTGGTGCTGTGTGCCTCATCCCCAAACGCCTCGGGGGCCGCCCAGACGCCGACGGAGCACGCCGTCCCGTCACGACCCGAGACGGTGAGCTGGGGCTGGTTCCCACTGGACAAGCCGCCGGTGCTGACCATCGCGTCTGGCGACACGGTGCGCATCGACACCCTGTCGCACGCCGGCGCCACGCAGAACGACCATCCGGAGGTCTCGCTCGGCGAGCTGGGCATCGACCCTGACCAGATCCTGCCGGACGTCATCGACTTCTGGGCGTCACGGGAGGGACGGCCGCGAGAGGGCCGGAGCGGCCATATCATTACCGGGCCGATTGCGATCGAGGGGGCCGAACCGGGCGACATGCTCGAGATCCAGATACTCGAGCTCACGACGCGTGTCCCCTACGGCATCAACAACACCGGCGCGACCAGCGGGGTATTCGGCCGCCGCTACCCGGGGTCCCGCCCAGGTGACGCCGAACGTGACATCGCGCCCGCCAGACATCTCATCCGGACCGGCCGTGCCGGCGACCGGGAGGTCGCGTTCTTCTCCGAGAACATCGAGGTGCCGCTGGCCCCTTTCATGGGCATCATGGCGGTCGCACCCGACCCGATTGTCGGCCAACCCGGCGTCACGGTCCCCGGGGTTCAGAGCTCGCGCCCGCCCGGTGCGTTCGGCGGCAACATGGACGTGAAGGATCTGACGGTCGGCAGCGTGCTGTATCTGCCGGTGTTCCATCCCGGCGCCCTGTTCTATGTGGGCGACCCACACTCGGCTCAGGGCGACGGCGAGGTCAGCGGCACCGCCATCGAACAGTCGCTGTCGGGCCGGTTCCGGTTCATCCTGCACGAGGACACCCCACTCTCGATGCCGCGCGCCGAAACCGACACCCATTACATCCTGATGGGGATTGACCTCGACCTCGACCGGGCGCTGCAGCAGGCCGTCGACGAGGTCGTGGCGTTTCTGGTCGCCGAGAAGGGGCTGACCTCCGACCGAGCGCTCTCGCTGGCCAGCATTGCGGTCGACTTCCACATCGCCGAGGCGGTCGACCTGACGCAACTCGTGACCGGGAAGATTCCCAAGAGTCTGTTCCTTGATGAATAGTGCATGAGGAATTTCACACACGCGGCTTCGACGCGTCTGCGTTGACGGGCCGGCAGCCGTCGCGCGTTGTCGGCTTGGCGAATGATGACACCCCGCTTACATCGGGCTCGCACACTGGGGAGGCGACAATGACCATCGCATACACGCAGCACGGTAATGGGCCCGAACGCGTGCCGGGTTGGCTCTCTCACCATGTGCGCGAAGACCAACTTCGCCGAAGAGGTTCAGGGGCTGGCAAGGCCGTTTCTGGTTGTGATCGGCGAGAATGATACCGAAGGGCTGGACGAGCCGACAATGAAGGCAGCGTTCCTCGCGTGGCAGCCCAACGCCGAGCTCGTGACGATCCCCAATAGCGGACATTACCCGATGCAGGAGGCCCCGCCGTATTTCGCCACCGTGATCGAAGACTTCCTGCGCCAACACACCGGCTAAGTAAAGTACGAGCGTACACACGGCGTGCGCGGCCCTGGAGGAGCCAGACAGCTCGCTCGCAGGGGTCCTGGCTGGGATCGACTTCAACGACGAGCGGAAGCTCGGGGATGCCAGGAGGCAGGTCGGCACCCAAGAGACACCATGACACGCGCGATTGCGCTCGGGGCGCTGCTGGTGGCCGGCACGCTGGTGCTGGCCGCCTCGTCCCGGACGACCATCCAGGAACCGAGGACCGTGACGATCCAGTCGATGGATGTCCGCGAGAACCTCTATGTCATCAGCGGCGGTGGCGGCCACACGGCGGCGCTGGTCACCGAGACGCACGGTGTCGTGCTGGTCGACACCAAGCTCGCCGGGTGGGGGCACTCGATCCTCGAGGCGGTACAGGCAATCACCGACCAACCGGTGACCATGATCATCAACACCCATACCCATGGCGACCATGTCGGGGGCAACGCCGACTTTCCCGCCACGGTCGAGGTCATCGCCCACGAGCACGCCGCGGCGCGCATGGCCAGGATGGACGCCTTCGGCGGAGCCGGCGCCGAGTTCCTGCCGGACCGGACCTTCGGCGACACGCTGACGCTCTTCGATGGCCGCGACCAGATCGACCTGCACTACGTCGGCGCCGGTCATACCGATGGGGACATCGTCGTCGTGTTCCCGGCGCTTGGCGTCGCGCACCTGGGCGATCTGTTCGCCGTCAAGGGGACGCCAATCATCGACGTGTCCAATGGTGGTAGTGGGGTGGCCTACCCCGACACACTCGACCGCGCGCTGGCGACGATCGACGGGGTGCGCCGGGTGATCCCGGGCCACATCACCCCACCGGCCGGGAGCCCGATCCGAGGGTGGACCACCTGGAACGACCTGCGCGAATACGCGCGCTTCAACCGTGACTTTCTCGAGGCGGCGCGCGCGTCGAGAGAGGCGGGGCAATCGGTCGACGAGGCGGTCGCGGCGCTGGACTTGTGGGCACGGTATCCCGAGTACGGCATGGACCGCGCCGCGGCCAACATGCAGGCGATCTACGACGAGCTGGGACGATGAACCGAAGACGACAGGCGACAGGAGACAGGGGGCAGGAGACGCCGGAGGGCTTCGCCCACCTGCGTCTTCCGTGACCGCCATGCAGACCATCATCGCGATGCTGAAAGCGCCGTTCGCGTGGGCGGCGGTGCTACTCACCGTCGGTACGGCCGCGCTCCACGCCGACGACTGGCCGGAGTTCCGCGGCCGGGGCCGGCAAGGGGTCTGGAACGAGACCGGCATCCTCGAGACCTTCCCGGAAGACGGGCTGGCGGTTCGATGGCGAACACCGATTCATCACGGGTACTCCGGTCCGTCGGTCGCCGACGGCCGGGTCTTCGTGACTGACTTCGAACGTACACGCGGCATGGTCGGCATCGAGCGCATCCTGTGTCTGGATGAAGCGACCGGCGAGATTCTCTGGACACAGAGCTGGGAGGCGAACTACGCCGGTGTCTCGTGGGACGAAGGTCCACGCGCCACCCCAACGGTCGACGGCGACCAGGTCTACGCCGTCGGCGCGAGCGGCATCCTCACCGCCCTGCGGGTCGATACCGGCGAGGTGCTGTGGCGGACGAGCTACGTGGAGGACTACGGCGCCGACATCCCACAATGGGGATTTGCCAGCGCACCGGTGGTCGACGGCAATCGCGTCATCACCCTCGTCGGTGGCCAACCGGATGCGAAGGTGATGGCGTTCGACCGGACCACCGGCGCCGAGGTCTGGCGCGCGCTGTCCTCGGTCGAAGCGGGCGCCGGTGTGGGCCAGCCGATCATTATCGAGGCGGGCGGCGTGCGGCAACTCATCATCTGGCACCCGCTGGCCCTCTCGTCGCTCGACCCCGAGACCGGTGAGGTCTACTGGGAGCAGCCGTTTGACGTCGGGTACGACATGACCGTGACCACACCGGTGCAGCGCGGATCGGATCTCTTCGTGACCACGTTCTACGACGGGCCGATGATGCTGGAACTCGACAACGATCAACCCGCCGCCGCGCTGCGCTGGCGCGGCAGCAGCAACAGCGAGATCCTGACCGACGGACTGCACGCGGTGATCGGGACGCCGATCATCCAGGGCGACTACATCTATGGCTTCGGCAGCTATGGCCAGCTGCGATGTCTGGTGGCCGCCACCGGCGAGCGGGTCTGGGAAACGCAGGAGGCCACCGGCGAACGAGCTCGCTGGACCAGCGCGTTCATGGTGCGACACGAGGACCGGGTCTTCATCAACAACGACCACGGCGACCTGATCATCGCCCGGCTCTCACCTGCGGGCTACGAGGAGATCAGCCGCACCTCGCTGATCGCGCCGACCTCGCGCCCCGGCAACCGCCGCCAGCTGACCTACGTGAACTGGTCGCACCCCGCCTACGCCAACCGGCACATCTACGCCCGCAACGACGAGGAGATTATTTCGGCATCGTTAGCAGCGCCGTAGTGGACGCTGCCAATGCCCCCGGCGTTGGGCTTTGGGCGCTCGAAGGCGGGTCCGAGCCCACGCCGCTACGTACGGATGGCGAACACCGGCGACGCCCTCACGCCTCTCCTGTCTCCTGCGCGCTCGTCAATCGATAATCGCCTGATAGGTCATCGTCGCGAGATCCGCACGGGTGTTGAGGTGCGTGTAGGGCCGGATCTGCGTCATCAGGATGCCGATCAGCTCCTCGCTCGGGTCGACCCAGAAGATCGTGCCGTACGCGCCACCCCAGTAATAGGAGCCCACCGACCGCGGCGTGCCAGACGGCCCGAGATCGGTCACGATGGCATAGCCGAGCCCAAACCCGTAGCCCGGCCCCGCGAGCCAGATCCCCTTGTCGCCGGTGTGGTTGGCGGTCATCAGCTCGACCGTCTTCCGGCTGAGGATGCGGGTCCCCTCGAGCTCGCCGCCGTTCAGCATCATCTGGTGGAACCGGAAGTAGTCGCGCGCCGTCGACGCGAGTCCGCCGGCACCGCTGAAGTAGACCTGTGGCTCGGCGAAAAACCGGCTGGCGGCGGTCGGCGCCTCGGTCAACTCGATCTTCCCGTCAGCGTTCGGGTGATAGAGCGCGGTGAACCGGCCACGCTTCGACTCCGGCACGTAGAAGTGCGTGTCGGTCATATCGAGCGGCTCGAAGATCCGCGCGCGCAGGAACTCGTCGAGCGTCTGCCCCGACATCACCTCGACCAGCCGACCGACCACATCGGTTCCGCGGCCATACTCCCAGGCGTCGCCCGGGTGGAAGTTGAGCGGCAGCGTGGCAAGCCGCTTCAGCATGTCTCCGACCGTATCGCCCGGCTTGGTCTGCGCCGACATCTCCTGGAACTCTGGCTGCATGAGTCCGCGATAGCTGTTCGCCAGACCTGCCGTGTGCGTCAGGATGTGCTGCACCGTGATCGGCCGCGCGGCCGGGATCGTCTTGTAGCGACCCGTCCGCTCCTGGGTCGGCGGCGGGAGCGCGACCTGTATGTCGGCGAACTCCGGCAGCCACTTCGAGATCGGGTCCCGCAGCTGGAAGTGCCCCTCCTCGTAGAGCATCATCAGCGCCGTGGACGTGATCGGCTTGGTCATCGACGCGATCCGGAAGATGGCATCGTGCGGCATCGGCGCGCCGCTCTCGGCGTCCCGCTTCCCCAGCGCCGAGAAGTGCACCACCTTGCCGTGCCGCGCCACCAGCGTCACGACCCCGGCCACTTCGTTGCGGTCGATGTAGCCCTGCATCACGCGGTCGAGCCGCTCGAGCCGTTCCGACGACATGCCGACCGTCTCCGCCTCGGCGGTCGGCACCCCGTCCATATCCGGCAGATCGGCCGGGGCGTTCGCGAGCCCCACCGTCACTGCGACCAGGAACACGCCAACCCACGCGAGCCACTTCGTCGCCAACGTCGTCATAACACTCTCCTTGCCGGTGGTGTGCAGCGGTGCGGTGTCGAGTGTATCTCGAAACAGGCTGCTCCCGAACGTTGGCCTGCTCGCCCAACGGGGCGTCACGGTCTCGTCAACGCAACACTCCGGCAGGAGTCTCGGACGCTGAGCTCGACGATGCTCGGAGGCTGCGGCGCTGGCCAGGTCGCCGGCGCACCACGTGGTCTCTGGACGAACGCTGCGCGACCATCCCGCAGCAGCGGCAGTATCCGTGGCGGGCCGTGTATCGGGACGGCGACGTCCTCACCAGCGATTAGGAGTACATGCGAACCGGAGGCCGATTGGGGCGTTGTCGGGGGGGAGCAGGTCCGAGGGGATCTCGGAACCACTCGGGGCCGGAGCATCAACGGCAGGCGCATCGCTCCAGTCAATCAGATCCTGTGTCTCGTCGAATGCAATGGCCAACTCGTAATGGATCCCGCCCGCGTCGACGGTCGCGACTTCGCTGCGGACGACTTTCGCCTTGACCACGTGGCTGGCGCCAGCCATGTTGATGCGCACCTGGACCGGGCTTCCCGGCTGCGTGCGAGTCCCGGTCTCGACGAGGATGCCGCTGTTCGAGATGTTCTTCACGTCCACCTGGCCGCCCGGGCTCAGGACGACGTTCTCGAATCCCTCGATTTCCTGCGGCGTCTTGCGACGGCTCTTGCGACGGCCGGGGTTCAGGGCTGCGGAACTATGTTCAACGGCGTGTTCAGTTGCAACCATGCCTGTGTCCCATGACCGCCGGAGACGCTCTCCACTGGCCCTGATCTACCGAAGACTTCAATGTCTCGCCTCGATCGAAACGTGCCCTTGTGCCTCGTGATCGGCGGTGCGCTGCTGACGCGTCGCCTTGTGCAGCGCTAGGGCACGCGCCAACGCGCCGTTGAGCTGCTGTTCGTCGAGGAGCGCCTGCCGGTGTGTCACCTCCGCCTGCTCCCGCGCCGCCCGCTCGCTCGCCAGATCCGTGGACAGCCGTTGCTGGGCTTCGGCAGCGTTCAGGGCGTTCTCCACCCGTTCGCGCTCGGCGCACAGCTGCGCGTCGATCGCTGCCGTCTGGGCCGTCGCCGCGGCAAGCTGCTGCTGCCACTCGGCCCGCTCGGCATCGTGGCCGGCGGTGAGCTGCTGATGCGTCGCCTTGTGCACCGCCAGGGCACGCTCCAACGCGCCGTTGAGCTGCTGTTCGTCGAGGAGCGCCTGTCGGTGTGTCACCTCCGCCTGCTCCCGCGCCGCCCGCTCGCTCGCCAGATCCGCGGACAGCCGCTGCTGCGCTTCGGCAGCGTTCAGGGCGCTCTCCAACCGTTCGCGCTCGGCGCACAGCTGCGCGTCGATCGCTCCCGTCTGGGCCGTTGCCGCCGCGAGCTGCTGCTGCCATTCGGCCCGGTCAGCCTCATGGTCGGCCGAGAGCTGCTGAGCTTGCGCGGCGGCCGCTTGCACGGCGCTCTCCAGCTTGTCGCGCTCGGCGCGCAATTGCTCGACGACCGTGCCCCCCGCCGCCGTCGCCGCCGCGACCTGCTGCTGCCATTCGGCCCGGTCAGCCTCGTGTCCGTCCAGCAACCACTGATTCTGCGTTTCGGCCTCACCTAACGCCTTCTCCAAATTTTCCAGTTTTCCACGATACTGCTCCAATCCCGCTTCGAGCCCTCGGGTCTTGTCCAGATCCCGTATCGCCACAAGCGCCGACGGCACGCCACTGGCATCAACGGGTGCACACACAGCGTGCATCACCACCCAACGCTGGGTGCCGGAGAATCCCTCGATCTGGCATTCGAGAGAGCCTCTCTCACCGTGTGCCGCCCGCTCGATGAAGTTACGGCACGCCGCCTGCGCATCGGGCACGACCCGCTCGTACCACGACTGGTCAACGACCTGATCCGCCCGTTCGGCGTCGACCATCGCCAGCATGGCGATGTTCATGGCCAGGATGGTCCCATCGCCGGCCACACGCATCAGACAGGCGGGCGCCGTTTCCAGCATCACACGCAGTCGCGCCTCGAGCGTGCGGCGCTCCACGGCGTGCGCGAGGACCGTGGGCAACCGCGCCAGAAATTCTTTGCCCTTGACGACACAGTGATCGGCCCCGCTGTTGAGGGCCTCCCGCGCAGGGCCATCGTCGCGGGCAGACGTGATGGCGACGACTCCAATAGGAAGATTGTTCCTGCGGATGTGGCTGACCAGAGAGAGGCCCTCGCCATTCATCTGGGTCAGCTCGAGCAGGACGGCGTCGTAATGATTCGTCCCCGCCTCGAGGCGCGCGATTGCCTCGCTCTGCGTCCAGGCACATTCCACGCGCAGATCGGAATCGACGGCGCTGAATTCGCGCCGAAGAATGTCGGTCTCGGCAATGTCGTTTGTGACGTGCAGAACGTTCATGTCAGCTCGAGAGGCTACGGGCCCGGTCAAGAATCACTGCACATTTCTGGCCGCCGACCCATCCCGGCTGGCGGCGTTACTCGTCGGTCGAATACTGCCTGTATGCTCCCTCCTTGCGCCGTGCACTGGCCGAGCGCGGCATGAGTACGACGCCCACAAGAACGCGAACCTATGCTTGACCGGACCTTGAGTCAGGCGCGTCGCCCCCGGGACGGGAGCTGACACCGCCAACTCGCAGTGCCGGATGTTGCTGTTCGCGGCTGCCGCCGGCGGTCTGTCGTTCCTCCTTCGAGCAGTCAAGACCCTAGCGCCATCCGCACTGACATATGTGCAAGATGGTTGCCGCCAAATAATAGAGAAGGGGGGCTCTTCCTTGGCAATCAGACGCAAGCGGGAGCCGGCCGGATTTCTGTGGCGACAAGACTGAAATCGCCTGTCTTGAAATCGGACATGCCATGCCGCGGCGGTGACATTCGGTGTCGAGCGTTCATAATAGCTCGAGCGCTGTCTTGTCGGCCGGCGGGACAATCTCGACGCCCTGACGCCCGGGCGGACGCTCTGACACAGAGAAAGGACGTGGAACAGGATGGAGCGAGCGGCGGTCAGTCAGACACCACCGCCAGGAGCGCGTGCAGCTCGAAGTCTGAAGCCCGAGCGCAACCGGTGTTCAGCGACCTGCGAGAGGGTTGACAGCGTCAGGCGGGCAACGAGACGGCTCTCGGACGGTGGATCGACAGCGGACGCGGTCTGGGCGTCGGGACCGAGGCGACCGGTTCGACGTTGCCGTCGGACAGCTGATCGACCCCCTCGGTCGCGAGCAATGTCACCGTCTGGGTCTGCCGGCGGCTGAGCCCCTGCTGGTCCGGGGAATAGACACTGAGTACGCCAAGCAAGGTGTCGTTCCAGACGAGCGGCGTAGCGAAGCAGCTGCGCAGCCGCGGATGCCACGCCTCGGCCACATCTCCGAGGTCGAGACCCGGGTCCGAGTTGAGGATCGTTTCGCGGTTGGCGCCGACCCAGCCGGTCAACCGGTCGCCCAGCGGCATCGACACGCCCCGCAACAGGAACTCGTCCCTGGGCGACGAGACCTGCCAGGCGACCAGTCGTGCCTCATCCACTGCGTGCGTGTACAGGACACACACCGCCCCGGGCGCCACGGTCTCGACATAGCGGGCAATGGCCTGAAACGTCGGCAGGCTGCAGCCCTGGCCGTCCTCGCGCCGCATCCCGACCCGATCGTCGAGACCGGCGGCAGGGTCATCAGACGCGTCGCTCACCGGCGCCGGCGCCTCGACCGTGGCCGGCAACCGGGGCGCGATCACCTCCCGGATCTCTGCTTCCCTGCCGGACGTCCGATCGTCACCCGCCGTGTCGTCGCACACGTCGATCAGGTGGTCGCACGTCGCAATGAAAGTGTCGACCACCCGCGGGTCGTACTGGGTGCCGCGCCGCTCGACGATCACCGCAATCGCCTGGTCCTTGGTGAGCGCACGGCGATACGGCCGGTCGGAGGTCAGCGCGTCGAAACAGTCAGCGACCGCCAGGATCCGGGCACCGATCGGGATCGCCTCGCCCGAGAGCCCTTCCGGGTATCCCTTCCCGTCCCACATCTCGTGGTGATAGCGGACGATCGGCTCGACCGGATACGGGAAGTCGATGGTTGCGAGGATGTCGGCGCCGACCGCGGCGTGCGTCTTCATCTGCTCGAACTCGACCGGGGTGAGCTTGCCCGGCTTGTTCAGGATGTGCTCGGGCACGGCCAGCTTGCCGAGATCGTGCAGCAACGCGGCCGCCTCGATCGCCTTGATCTCCCGGTCGTCGGTGATGCCGAGCTCACGCGCCAACGTCACCGCGTGCCGCTGCACCCGGCGAATGTGACCGCTGGTGACCTGGTCCTTGGCATCGATCGCCAGCGCCAGCGCCTCGGTGGTCGACAGGTAGAGCTGGCGCAACTCGTTCAGGTGTCCGTTGGCCTCCTCTACCCGCACCGTCGACAGCTTGGACGAGGCGTAGGACAGGACGAGCAGTGGCACGAACACGCCGACGGCGGCGAAGGTGAGGTTGTGGAGGTTCAGGACCAGCAAGACGACAAAGCTACAGGTGGCGAAGTAATTCAGGCCCGTGTGCAGGAGCTGATCCCGCAGGAACTGCAGCGGATTCATCCGGGTCTCGAACCACGTCGCGGTCAAGCTCAGCACGCTGTTGAGCAGGAAATACGTGGTGGTCATCAGCACCAGGGGCAGCAGCAACTGACCGAGCCCGACCGGCGAGTCGAACAACGGCTGGACGCCGGACACCACATAGAAGAGCTGCGCGGCCACCCAGATCGAGATCGCGGGCTCGCCGATGTTGAAGAGCGTCCGATGCAGGTTGCGCCGCTTCGACAAGACCGACACGAGCAGTCCGTCGAGGGCGACGGTGACCGTCGCCGCCGCGGGACCGAAGAGCAGGGCGGCCGCGAAGACGAACCCCTCGGTGACGGTGACGGTGGTCCGCATCGACGGGAGGCGGAGCGCCAGTGGCGCGCTGAAGAGTGC
>JADFPE010000066.1 GCA_022562495.1 Acidobacteriota bacterium | reverse complement strand
GCGCGCCGAGGGAGAATACCGGCCTGTATTCGACCGAGAAGCAACGCCGGCAACCGGGATGCAGCGCCGTTCGAATGCAGCGGGGCTTTCACCACGGGCTGCTAGGCGTGGAGCCGGTCAAGAATTGGTGTGTAGGTGCAGCTCGCGAAGCTGACGTGGACTGACCGACGACGGCGCGCCGGTCATCAGGTCCGCCGCCGCGGCGGTCTTCGGAAATGCGATGACGTCCCGGATCGACGCCTCTCCAGCCAGCAGGGCCACGATCCGGTCCACGCCCAGCGCGATCCCGCCGTGCGGCGGCGTACCGTACTCGAGCGCCTCGAGGAAGAACCCGAACTGGGACCGTGCGTCCTCGTCGCTGATCTTCAGCAACTCGAAGATCCGGCGTTGCAGCGGCTGATCGTGGATCCGGATGCTGCCACCGCCGATCTCGTTGCCGTTGAGCACCAGGTCGTAGGCCTTGGCCAGGACCGCCCCGAGGTCGGTGTCCAGCCGGTCGCGATCCTCGTCACGCGGCGCCGTAAACGGGTGATGCATCGCCATGTACCGCCCCTCGGTCTCGCTCCAGTCGAACATCGGGAAATCGACCACCCAGGTCAGCACCCGGCGGCGCTCGTCGATCAGCCCCTGGCGTCGGGCCAGCCGCAGCCGCAACTGCCCCAGCAGCCGCGAGGCGTCGTCCGGGGCGCCCGCCGCGATGAGGGCCAGGTCATCGGCGCCCGCGCCGACCGCCGCCAGTACTCGTCCCAAGGGCTCTGGGCCGGCCGCCTTGAGAATCGAACTCTGCACCTTCCCGTCGGGGGCACGACGCACCCAGACCAGCCCCGACCCGCCGAGCTCAACCGCCTCGGCGACCAGATCGTCGACCTGACGGCGGGAAAACCGAGCCGCGCCGGGCACGACGAACGCCCGGACCACGCCGCCACCGGCCACCGTGTCACCAAACACCCGAAAGCGCGAATCGGCGAACACCCCGGACACGTCCGAGATCGCCATTTCGACACGCAGATCCGGCTTGTCCGAACCATACTTTGCGATCGCCTCAGCATACGGTAGACGCGGAAAGGGGATCTCGATTGACTCGTCGTTTGCCGCGAAGATCGCCTGCATCAGCCGCTCGACGATCCCGAAGATGAGGTCGGGTGTCGCGAACGACACCTCGAGGTCGATCTGGGTGAACTCCGCCTGCCGATCCGCCCGGAGGTCCTCATCCCGGAAACAGCGGGCGATCTGAGAATACCGGTCCATGCCGGCGATCATCAGGATCTGCTTGAAGATCTGCGGGGACTGCGGCAAGGCGAAGAACTCGCCCGGGTGCACACGGCTGGGGACCAGGTAGTCCCGGGCCCCCTCCGGGGTCGACTTGGCGAGGATCGGGGTCTCGATGTCCAGGAACCCCTGCTCGTCCAGCGACCGGCGGGCGGCCATCACCACTCGATGCCGGAGCTGCAGATTTCGCTGCATCCGCTCGCGGCGCAGATCGAGATACCGGTACTTCAGCCGGATGTCCTCGGACACCGGCGTCTCGTCGGCGATCTGGAACGGCGGGCGCTTGGCCTCGCTCAGCACGGTGATCTCCCGCGCCGCAATCTCGATCTCGCCAGTCGCAAGCTTCCGGTTCAAGGTCTCGTCCGACCGGAGCTCGACCGTACCGCTGACCCCAACGACGAACTCGGGCCGTAGCCGCTTGGCCTGCGCGAGCAACGCCTCGTCGTCCCGGGCAACGACCTGAGTCACGCCGAAGCGGTCCCGAACGTCGACGAAGATGAGCGAGCCGAGATCGCGCACCCGATGCACCCAGCCCAGCAGGGTCGCTTCGCCCCCCCTGTCGGCAGCACGCAGCGCGCCGCAGGTGTGTGTTCGTGCAAGCTCAGACACAATGCTTTCCGTGAAATCGCGCGACGCTAGACCTCTCCGCAGGGTGACATCGTGACATGTGTAGCAGGTTTTCTCGACACGCGGAGATGTCTAGCCCCCGCGTAGCGGGGCTGTCAGAAAAGCTTCTGCTAGCGAAGCTGCGCACCGCTGTCACGCGACGGTTTGAGGCGCAGCTTCGCTAGCGGCGGAGCTTCGTGAGCTCGGCCGTCACCTGGTCCCGGGCCACGGTGTGCTGGTGCCCGGTTTCCATCTCCTTGATCGTCACCTGCTGCCGGGCCAGCTCGTCCTCGCCGAGAATCAGCATCCGCCGCGCCCCGCTGCGATTCGCCCGTTTCATCTGCGACTTCGACGAGTGCCCGTCGTAGTCGATCAGCGCCGTCAGACCCGCCCGACGTAGATCGCGCGCCAGCATCCGAGCCGCGGGCCAACTCGCCTCGCCGATCGCCACGACGAAGGCGTCGGCCACGTTCGCATCACCCGCCCCTTCCGGCAGCGCGAGCACCAACCGCTCGAGCCCGGCCGCAAACCCGATCCCCGCCCGGTCCGGTCCCCCCAGCCGCTTGACGAGGTGATCATACCGGCCCCCGCCCAGCAGCGCGTTCTGAGCCCCGAGCCCGGCCCCGAGAATCTCGAAGGTGGTCCGGGTGTAGTAATCGAGCCCACGCACCAGCCGGTGGGACACGCGATAGAGCAACCCATAGGCGTCCAGGTGCCGCTTGACCTCGTCGAAATGGACCCGACAGGCTTCACACAGGTAGTCCTCCGAATGGGGCAGCGCATCGATGATCGGCTGGTCGGCCGGCACCTTGCAATCGAAAATGCGCAGCGGGTTCGTCCGCGCGCGCCGCTGACAGTCTCCACACAGCTCGGAAAGACGCGCACCCAGCGCCTCGACTAGCGCCGCGCTGAATCGGGGCCGGCAGGCCTCGCACCCCACGGAGTTGATGACCAGCTCGGCCACCGTGATACCCAGCTCGGCCACGAAGGCCGACGCCATCTCGATCACCTCGCCGTCGACCGCCGGGTCGGCGATACAGAACACCTCGACATCGAGCTGATGGAACTGGCGATACCGCCCCTTCTGCGGCCGCTCGTAGCGAAACATCGGCCCGAGACTGTAAAGCTTGGCGAATGGCAGCGCCTGCTCGAGGCTGTGCTCGACGAAGGCCCGGACCATACTGGGTGTGGCCTCGGGCCGCAGGGTGATGCGTTCGCCCCCCTTGTCGGTGAACGCGTACATCTCCTTCTGAACGATATCGGTCGACTCGCCCGTGCCCTTCGCGAACAGCTCCTCCCGCTCGATGACCGGTGTCCGGACCTCGGCATACCCGTATCGCTCGCAGACGGCGCGGGCCACGCGCTCGACTTGCTGCCAGCGCCCGACCTCTGCGGGCAGGATGTCCCGTGTGCCACGGATGCCTGGGATCACGGGGTGCCCTGTCCTCTGCGTTCGGTCCGTGTGCTCTTCGTTAGGCCCATGTGATCGCTGTTCGACCCGGCACGTCGTGCAGCCAAGCTACCCGTGGTGCGACCGGGGTATCCGTCGTCTGCCGTGTATGCTCGGGTGCGCACGGCATACCCGTCATTCGCTGGGATGCCGTCGGAGCCGGTCTCTTGTTCAGCTCGAGTGTGCCTGGTACTCACGCTTGTAGCTGACGTAGTGCTCAGCGTAGCGCTGGATCGAGGCGGCCTCTTCGTCCGTGGTCGACCGCCGGACGCGCCCGGGACTCCCCATCACGAGCGACCCGGGTGGAATCGTCGTCCCCTCGGCGACGAGGGTACCGGCCGCGATGATCGACCCGGTACCGACGACCACACCGTTCAGCACGATCGCGCCCATGCCGATGAGGCAGCGGTCCTCGACGACACACCCATGGAGAATCGCCGCATGCCCGACCGTGACTTCGTCACCGATCAGCGTCGGGTGCGTGTCGCGCATCACATGGATGACGCTGCCGTCCTGGATGTTGGTGCGGGCCCCCAGGTGAATCCGGTTGATGTCGCCGCGAATCACGACGTTCATCCAGACGCTGCTGTCTGTACCGATCTCGACATCCCCGATCACCTGTGCGCTGTCGTCTACGAATGCCGTGGGATCAACTCGAGGGAAACCCGCACGATGGGACCGGAGCATCGGCGTAAATTATACGTCGAACATGCCTGTACGCCCCCGCGCGCCTGCTGAGGCACGCGCGCAGTGGCATAATGGACTGCATGAAGGTGCTCGACCGTCTGGGCCGGCCGCTGACCAGCCTCCGCCTGTCGGTGACCGACCGGTGCAACCTACGCTGTCAGTACTGCATGCCGGAGCAGGACTACGTCTGGCTTCCGCGCGCCGACATCCTGACCTTCGAGGAGATCGACACGCTGGTCGATGTCTTCACCGGCGTGGGCGTTGACAGGGTCCGGATCACCGGTGGCGAGCCGCTGCTGCGCAAGAACCTTCCGGACCTGATCGCGCTACTGGCACGCAAGACGGCGATCGAGGACCTGGCACTGACCACCAACGGCATACTGCTGGCCGACCAGCTCGAGGCACTCAGAGCCGCCGGGCTGCCCCGCATCACGGTGAGCCTCGATACGTTGCACGCCGACCGCTTCAAGGCGCTGACCCGCTTTGACAGCCTCGACGTCGTCCTGCGGGGTCTGGAGCTCGCCACCTCGGCCGGGTTCGACAGCGTCAAGATCGACACGGTGGTGATACGCGCGGTGAACGACGACGAGCTGGTGCCGATTCTGGCGCTCGGCCAGCGACTGGGCGCCGAGGTTCGATTCATCGAGTACATGGATGTGGGCGGCGCGACCCGCTGGTCGATGCAGGACGTCGTCTCGCGTCAGGAGATGCTGCGACGACTGTCCGCCCATTTCGGGCCGATCTCGGCGGTCGACGAGGACACCGCCGCGCCCGCCGATCGATTCACGCTGCCCGACGGCACCGTGTTCGGCATCATCTCGTCGACGACCGAGCCGTTCTGCCGACAGTGCGACCGCAGCCGGGTCACGGCCGACGGGCTCTGGTATCGCTGTCTCTATGCGCGCACCGGCACCGACCTGCGCGGACCGCTACGGTCCGGGGTCGGCGCGGATGGTCTGCGGGAAATCGTGGCCACCACGTGGCAGGCGCGGGACGACCGCGGCGCGGAGGACCGTCTGGCGACGAAGGACCGGTCACCGCTCATCCCGGTCGAGACCCTCCTGGACGAGCCGCATCTCGAGATGCACACCCGCGGCGGGTGAGTCCGGCGTTCTGCCGTCATGCCGCCGGGCGCCCGGTAACACGGCCTTCAAGCCCGTCGTTGTCGGCCAACAGACCCGGTGGCCCTGGAGGGCTTTGCTCCCGGTGTAGATGGGACCTCGAGCGCTCAAAGCCTACAGCCTAAAGCCTAGATCTCGCGCCGTCCCGTCTCCTGCCTCCTGGGGCGCGCTCAGCGCTTCCGGCGCGCGAAGAGCAACCCCGACCTATCCTGGTCGACCGCGCAGATCTTGAAATCGACCAGCCCATGGTCGAGCCCGGCGGCCCGCACGGCGCGCTCGGAAACGTCGGCGGCGAGGGGTGACGTCTGCTTGGCCCACACCATCCAGAGCTTGTCTGTCGTGACGCGGCCCGCCATCCGCTCGATCCCGTGCTCGAGCTCGCGCAGCCGGCGTATGAACCAGATGGTGAGGTCGCGTGGACCCTCGCCGCGCCGGCGCAACGTGACAGCCTCCGGCAGCGGACCCAGCGTGGTGTCGAAATCACGCGGGGCGCCGACCAGACGTGCTGTCGACCCCGGCCTGATCCCCAGCTTCTTGGGCAGCGGTGTCCCCGAGTAGCCAGCCAGGACCGAGGGCGGCCGCACCGGGTCTCGCGGCGGTCGCGCGATGGCGCGCCGCACGGCGCTTCGGATCCGCGAGCCCGAGCTGCAGACGGCGTTCGGCAGCAGGCTCCGCAATCGCTCCACCTGGCGCGGACTCTCCTCGACGAAGACCAGCGGCACCTGCCGCATGGTCTTCATCTGCCGAACGACCAGCCCGAAGTCCCGCCCACGCGCCGGGGCGCGGGTCAGGTCGATCGCCACCGCCGCGGGGACGGTCCTCCCGAGCGCTGTGAGGTCCGCCGGCGCACGGATCGGCCGGGCATCGACGTCGTAGCCCGCCTCGCGGAGACGCTCGATCCAGGTCGCGCTCCCGGCGTGACCGTTCAAGACGCGGATGCGCTGTTTGGGCATCGGGCTGTGGGCTACGGAGCATAGTAGCAAAGAGCACAGTTGTCGGGTGCACGGGGTGCATCGTGCACTCGCTGCCGGCTGGTTCGATACAATCTTCCTTCGTTTGTGACAACAGACGCGGAGAACTCCAATCAGATGGCAGCCGTCCAGTCGAACGCCCCAGAGGATACGCTCGGCCCGCTCCTGAACCCAGGCTCGGTCGCCATCATCGGCGCCTCCGACAACCCGGCGCGCATCGGGGGGCGACCGCTGCGCTACATGCGGGACGCCGGATTCAGCGGACGCATCTACCCGGTCAACCCCAACCGCGAGTCCGTGCAGGGGCTGCCTGCCTTCGCGAGCATCACCGCGGTGCCGGAACCGGTCGACACGGCCATTATCGCGGTAGCGGCGCCGGCGGTGGTCGACACCGCCGAAGCCTGTGCGGCCGCGAACGTGAAGGCGGTCATCATCTTCAGCGCCGGGTTCGCCGAGATGGATGACGACGGCCGACGCCGTCAGGATGCGCTCACCGCGATCGCTCGGACCACACCGATGCGCATCGTCGGACCGAACTGTCTCGGGGTCTACAACTCAGCGCTCGGGTTCTTCGGCACCTTCACTTCCACGATCGAGGGAGGTCGTCCGACGCCGGGGCAGGTCGGCCTGGTGAGCCAGAGCGGTGCGTATGGCAGTCATCTGTCGCTGGTCGCCACGCTGCGGGGGATCGGGATCCGGTTCTGGGTGACTACGGGCAACGAATGCGACGTCGACGTAGCGGAGACCATCGGCTGGCTGGCCAGACACCCCGACGTCTCGGTCATCGTGGCCTATGCCGAGGGCGTGCGCGACCGGGAGCGGCTCTTCGCCTCGCTGGCGCTGGCACGCGAACGGGGCAAGCCGGTCATCTTCCAGAAGGTGGGCCGCACCGAGGTCGGCGCCGCCGCCATCCGATCGCACACCGCTGCCCTGGCCGGCGCGGACGCCGTGTACGACGGGGTCTTTCGACAATTCGGCGTGTATCGCGCCCGGAATACCGAAGAGATGCTGGACGTCGCCTACGCGGCGACCTTCGGCACCTTCCCCGCCAGCCGGCGGATCGGGCTGATGACCATCTCGGGCGGGGTCGGAGTCCAGATGGCGGACGAGGCGGTGGAGCGCGGACTCGAGGTGACACCGATGAGCGATGCGGCCCAGGCTCGCCTCAAGACGCTGCTGCCCTACGCCTCGCCCCGCAACCCGGTCGACATCACGGCCCAGGCGTTCAACGACCTGACGCTGGTGACGGCGAACCTCGACGCGATGCTGGCGGAAGGCACCTATGATGCCATCGTTGCCTTCTTCACGTTCGTGGCGGCGGCCAAGGCGATGGTCGAACCGATCAGCGAGACCTTGCGGGCGGCGAAGCGCCGCCACCCCGACTGTCTGCTGATCTTGTCGATCGTGGGACCAGCCGACATCGTCCGGCGCTACGAGGAGGCTGGCTGTCCAGTGTTCGAGGACCCGGTCCGCGCCGTGCGCGTCGTCGACGCGTTGTCGCGGTTCAGCGAGGCCTTTGCCCGTCCCACACCGCCGCTGGCCCGCACCCCGCCGGCTCCGGCACCGTTGCCGGCGCCACCCATCGGTGAGCACACCGCGAAGCGGATTCTCGCCGAGGCCGGTCTGCCAGTCGTCGAGGAACGTCTATCCTCCACCGCCCGCGCGGCCGTGTCGGCTGCGACCGAGCTCGGGTTCCCCGTGGCGCTGAAGATCGCGTCAGCGGACATCCTGCACAAGACCGAGGCGGGCGGCGTGGAGCTGGGTCTCGCGACGGCGGACGACGTCGCCCAGGCCTTCGCGGCGGTGACCGGCCGCGCGCGACTGGCCAGACCGGACGCGCGCATCGAGGGCGTGCTCGTCTCACACATGGTGACCGGCGGTGTCGAGACGATCCTCGGAGTGCAGGACGACCCGACGTTCGGCCCGGTCGTGATGTTCGGGCTCGGGGGCATCTTCGTGGAAATGCTGAAGGACGTGGCCTTTCGTGTGGCGCCGTTCGAGGAAGACGAGGCCCATCGGATGATGCGAGAGGTGAAGGGATTCCCGCTGCTCGATGGCGCCCGGGGCCGCCCGCGCTGCGACCTCGACGCGCTGGCCGCCGCGCTGGCCGCGCTCTCGCGGTTCGCCGCCGCGCACGCCGGTCATCTGCACAGCGCCGAGCTCAACCCCGTCATGGTCCTGGCCGAGGGGCAGGGTCTGGTGGCGCTCGACGCCCTGATCGTGCCGAAGCGTTAGCAGGCTGCTGAGCGGTAGCCTGCTGGCTTCAGGCTCCGGGCTTCAGGCGCTCTCGTGGTTGGCGCCGCCCCCCCCCAGGCGCCGTCTTGGGCTCCGTGCTCCGCGGGGTCGTTCGTACAGCACAAGGGCCGCACGGCGTTTGCCGCGCGGCCCTTCATATTCGTGCTGAGGCCTGCAGCTTGTAGCTCGCGAGCCTCGCCAGTGAGCTACTCCACCCCGACCGGCTCTGTCGTCTTCTTCATCCCGCCGATCCCCTGGATCTGGAGCAGGCCAGTCTCTACAGGCGGCTCCTCCTTCAGGACATGCTGCCGGTAGAGCGCGGCCATCCGGTCGTTCTCGGCCTTCTGCTTCATCTGATCGCGCGCCGCGATCTTCTCCTGCCGCGCGTTCTTGGCGATGCCCTTTACGTCCAGATCCGTCTGTAGCCCGGCGGCGACAGCCTCGGGGTCGAGCACGAGGCTGTGCTCCTTGCTGTTCAGCTCGACATTCTTCCCGCCGGCGAAAATCTCGTGGCGCCCGTGCTCTTCGTACCACTTGGAGAGCGTGGCGGACATATGCATCTTCTCGATGATGTTCCGCCAGCCGACCCCGGTGTTGTAGGCGCAGAAAGAGATTTCACCTTCCTGAGTCGCATACGGGATGATGCACCGCTCGGTGCGTCGGAAGTCGTAGTTGAACAGATCCTGGAACCACATCCCGGCGATGAACAGGAAATTCCAGCGGTCGCCCCGCCGCTTGGTGATGTCGGCCTGGGTCCGGTCGCCCGTCACCTTGCCGTAGTCCTTGCCGGAGGCCCCGAACGTCTTGTCGAACTTCTGCACCAGATCCCACAGCTTGAAGTGGGTCGGCGCCTTGAACGGGTCATAGTTGCGTATCAAAGCCAGCGCCATGCCGAGCACCGCGACCTTCCGGCCGCGGCCGCCGTCGTTGACCCGTGCCAGATCCTTGGCCATCTGCTCGGCCTTCAGGAACGCCGTGACCGGCACCGCTTCCTTGGTTTCCTTGTCGATCATGATCGCCATCCCGATGCCGCAGTTCGGATGACAGCCGCAGTTGAGCTGTCCCCAGTCGGCCTGCGGGCCGTGCATGAAGTCGGCCGAATCGGTGAAGGTCCCCATGAACGAGATCGGAAACCAGTCGCGGATCGGTTCGCCGATACCGGTCTGGTCCTGCACGTCGTGCGCCAAGTGCGACAAGGTGTAGCGCTGTGCATGCCGACGCTCGTCGGTGATCTGCTCGTCGCGGCCGGTGAACGAGACCGGCTGGAACGACAGGAAGTTGATCGTCTTCGGGTTATCGAGCGCAAACTGCACGACACGGCCGACCTGCTCGTTGTTGATGCCGTTGATGATCGTGATGACCGGCACGATATCCACACCGGCCTTGTGCAGGTTCTCGATGGCCCGCAGCTTCACGTCGAACAGGTTGCCGACCAGCCGGTGGGAGTTGGCGGCATTCCCGACGCCGTCGAACTGCAGATACGCGTAGCGGAGACCGGCGTCGGCCGCGGCGCGGGCGAAGTCCGGGCTCTTGGCGAACTCGATGCCGTTGGTCGCCGCCTGCACACTGTTGTAGCCGACCTTGCGCGCGTAGCGCACGGCATCGAGGAAGTAGGGCGAGATCGTCGGCTCGCCGCCCGAGAACTGCACCGACATCTGCCGCTTGGGCTTGATCGTGATGGCGTTGTCGAGCAGCGTCTTGATGTCGTCCCACCCGAGCTCGTGGACGAACCCGACCTGGTTCGCGTCCATGAAGCAGGGGTCGCACATCATGTTGCAGCGGTTGGTCAGGTCGATCGTCAACACCGAGCCACGGCCGTACTTGATGGTGCTGCTGCCGTGGTTGTGCAGCTTCTCGTCGTTGTGCGCCCGCATGTCGCTGCCGGGAAACGTTTCCTCGAGATGCTTGAAGAACGCGGGGTCAATGGCCATCACGTCCTCGAAATGGCCGTGCTTCGGACAGTCCTTCACCATCAGAATCTTGCCGTCACGTTCGATGATGGTCGCCTTGATCTCGCCGACCTTCTCGTTGATCAGAATCTTGTAGTCCTTCTTGCCGTCGAGAATCTCCTGCCGGATCTCGGGCACGCACTTCGGACACAGCGAGTCGGTCTCGCGCGGCCAGCCCAGCGGCGGCTTGACCTTCTCGTAGGACTTCAGCAGCGGCGTGTCAGCCCAAGCCGGGGTGAACGACGGGCGCTGCTTGATCTGGTTCAGGCGGTCGTAGACCATCCACGCGGCAGTGGCCGCCAACGTCAATCCCTTTTCGGCGTACTTGATCGGCTTGTGCATCTTCACTCCTGCGATGGGCCTGAGCCAGCACCCGTGTCTGTCGCTCTCGCTGAGGGGCGTCTCTCCTGCATAGAGGATTGAGCCACCCGCCTCGTTGGTCTCTCTCTCGAAGGCTCCACGTCGTTTATCGAGCCACGTGCCCCCGTTCGCAATGACCGTGGCAGTCGGGCGCCGATGCATCCCGCTCCGCCCTCAGTGCGTCACTGTCATTGCGCACGGGACCACCAACATAGCCTCGATGTCACGAAAAGACTCGAAACTTTCTCCGGGAGGGCGTTTTCGGGGGGCGAACGGGAATCTGAGAGGGTGTTTGGCGCGTCCTCTGGACCCTCGTTGCCGAATATCCGCCACGCACGGGTGCGCTCCAAGAGCGCGAACGTGGGGGCGTGGAGGCTGGCAATCAGGGAGTAGTCGAACCAGCATCCGGCGAAGCCCTCCCGTTCCTCCAGGCTCCGGCCTTCTGCCTTCTGTAGCGCAATGCGCTACGCCGCTCCCTGCCGGAAGGTGAGGTTGAACCGGCCTTCGATCTCCAGTTCCGGCGGGCCGGTACCGGGCAGCAGCGCCGCGACACCGTGATAGCGCAACCGGCTCCGTCCGCCGAAGACGAACCCGTCACCTGATGCCAGCAGCACCATCGTCGTCGGGTCACGCCGCGTGAGGCCGCCCAGGATGAACTTCGCCGTGTCCCCGATGGACACTGACACGATCGGGACACCGGCGGCCAGCGTATCCGGGTGCTCGTCCTTGTCCTGGTGCAGGCCCATCTTGCCATCCGCACCGTAGCAGTTGAGGATGCAGACGTCCGGTAACAGACGCATCCCGGCGGCGGCCGCCATCTCCGATGCGAGCGCGGCCAGGTCGGGCGGCAACGCCGGCGCCGGCCTGCCGTCGTGGTCGCTCCGCACCGCCTCGTACCGGTAGGTCCGCGCGTTCCAGTGACGCCCCAGACAGACCATCCGCACCCGCATCTTGCCGCCCCCACGGACCGTCGGCACATACCATCCGGTCGGACCGGTGCCGATCGCCCGGCAGCGCTCGGCGAGCGTGCGCTGCGCATCGAGCGTGAGATACCCCGGCAGGTGCACGGCATCCGGACAGACCTCGATGCGGCGCGCAGACATCGATGCTAGTCTATCAAGCAGACGGGGCTGCGCCCCGAACCCCCGCAGGCGCTGCGCGGGGACCCCCAAGGCCCCACTCCGCGCCTGCGGGGCGCGCACGTGCGCGCCTTGGCCGTCAGGGCCGGGTTCGGGCAGGGGACCGAGCCGACGGGCTCTACGAGACCGATGCTGGCGACGCCCTCCTGCTTCTTTTGACTCCTGACTCCTGACTCCTGACTTCTCGGGCATTCTCTCCAGATGTCTCGCGCTTCCGATGTCGCCGTGATCGGCGCCGGCGTGTTCGGCGCCTGGACGGCCCTGCAACTCCGCCGGAGTGGCCGGTCGGTCACGCTCGTCGACGCCTTCGGTGCCGGCAACACCCGCTCGAGCTCCGGTGGCGCCACGCGCGTCTTCCGCATCGGGTATGGCCGCGAGGCGTTCTACTCGGGATGGGCGCAGCGCTCGTTCAGTCCCTGGCTGGATCTGTTCCGGGACGCCCGTCAAGAGCTCTTCACCCGGACCGGGGTCCTGTGGATGGCCCGCGCGGACGACCCATCCCCCGACGTCACCATCGAGACGTTGCGACGACTCCGTGTACCGTTCGAGACCCTCGACCGGACCCAGCTCGAGCAACGGTATCCGCAGTTCACCTTCGGCCCAATTACCCGCGGCGTGCTCGAGCCGGACGCGGGTGTCTTCATGGCCCGACGTGCCGTGCAGGCGGTGGTGCGTCAGGCGGTCAAACAGAGCGTCGACTACCGCGTCGCGGCGGTGAGACCACCGAACGGCAACGGCTCCATCGACGCACTCGTCACGAGCGACGGCGACCGGATCACAGCCGGTACCTACGTGTTCGCCTGCGGCCCCTGGCTGCCCAAGCTGTTCCCAGCAGTGCTCGGTGACCGTCTCCACTCGACACGCCAGGAGGTCTTCTTCTTCGGCTCGGAGGCGGGCGACCGGCAATTCGCGCCGCCGGCGATGCCTGCCTGGATGGACCTCGCCGGTGGTGTCTACGGTCTGCCGGACCTCGAAGGTCGCGGCTTCAAGGTGGGGCTCGATCACCACGGCCCGCCGTTCGACCCGGAACTGGGCGAGCGACTCGTCTCGGAGGACGCGTTGCAGGTTGCCCGGTTGATCCTCGCCCGCCGGGTGCCGGCGCTCGAGACGGCGCCGCTGCTCGAAGCGCACGTCTGCCAGTACTCGAACAGCTGGAACGGCGACTTCGTCATCGACCGGCATCCCGATCTCGACAACGTGTGGTTGGTCGGCGGCGGATCCGGTCACGGCTTCAAACACGGCCCCGCCGTCGGCGAGTACGTGACCGCGCAGCTCGACGGCCGCGCGACACCGGAAGCGCGGTTCACGCTCGCAGCCCACAGGCGGTCCCACGAGCGAAGGATCTTCTGACAGACGGGGCTACGCCCCGAACCCCGCGGGCGCTCCGCGGGGACCCCCAAGGCCCCACTCCGCGCCCGCGAGGCGCGCACGTGCGCGCCTGGGCCGTCATGGCACCCCCCTCCTTGGCTTCAGGCTACAGGCTTCGGGCGTCAGGCGCTCTGAACGACCGCTCTCGATACCCAACACCTCTGACCGGCATCCGTCTTGCTCCTTCGGCAGTGGTCGGATGCCGGTCTGGCCGACGCGCACTTCGCGCATCGCACTGAGAACCGGCGCTGGGACGCGCCGATGGAACAAGACGAGATGGAACGGGTTGTCGGAAACCTTGACAGGCGGATCGACCAGATCGGGCAGATTCTGCCGACCCTGGCGACAAAGCACGACCTGCCGGCCGCCATCGACAGAGCCGTCGAGCCGCTCGCGACCAAGGCCGAGGTGCGAGACGCCAAGATGGAGCTGCGGGCCGCCTTCGACAAAGCTGTCGAGCCACTGGCAACAACGGCGGAACTGCGCGAAACCCAAGCGGAGTTGCGGGCGGCCCTCACCGAGTGTGAGCACCGGTTGCGGACCCACTTCGACGCCGGATTCGAGAGCCTGCGCGACGACATCCGGCTGATCGCCGATGGTCTCGCGATGCTCTCGCGGAAAGTGGATCAGAACCACAGCGAGGCCAGGGCGAATATCGCCGGGCTCGACCGTCGGCTGATGAGGGTCCGGGTCGCGCAGGCGCGCTCGTAGCCGCTGCCCGAAGCCATGATGGCAGGGGCGCTTGCCCAGCCACGGTCGCAAGCGCCTTCAGGCCCGTCGAGGACTGGCCTTGGGTGGACACCGACGGATCCACCACAGACCGACCGATTGAGAAGCGGCCCTGAAGGGCCGTGCTACCGAGACAACCTAGCAGCACTCGGGACCGCAGCCGCAGCCCGCGTCGTCGTCGCTGGCGGTGACGTCGCCCGAACCGGTCGGACCATCGACGATCGCGAACGAGCCGGCGTAGGGGGCGTGGGACAGCTTCGCGGCGGTGTCGGTGCAGACCTCGACCGCCTCGCCACGTGGGAAGAGGTGTCCCTCCTCGTCGACCACCGCCTTCTGCGGACCGAGGTAGACAGCATACTGCCCGACGAACCGGCAGCCGGCCGTCTTCTCGAACTTGTAGCCGCGGACCGTCACCGAGTAAAACTTGCAGCCCTCGACCTCGCGCCAGAACGACTTCGTCAGGACAGACACACCATAGAACCCCGCCTTCTCGAGCCCGGCGAGAAATGCCTCCTCGGTCAGCGCGCCCGAGATGCACTCGCCCCAGAGCCGCCCGTCGGCGCGCATCTTCGGCGGCACCTCGTGGTCGGACACGATGTCGGCCACCACGAGCCGCCCATAGTCCTTCAGCACCCGCCAGATCTCGCGGAAGACGCGCGGCTTATCGGGTGAGAGATTGATGACACAGTTCGAGGTCACCACGTCAGCCGTGGCGTCCTCGAGTGGAATCTCCTCCAGATACCCTTTCCGGAACTCGACCGCGTCGTAGCCGAGGGCCTCGGCCACCTGCGGCTGACATTCGCGGGCGACCGACAGCATCTGGTCGGTCATGTCGATGCCATAGACACGCCCCTCGGCGCCCACCTGCTTGGCGGCGATGAAGCAGTCGATGCCGGCGCCCGAGCCGAGGTCGACCATCGACTCCCCGGCCACGAGCGACGCCGCCCGCACGGGGCTGCCGCACCCGTAAAAGCGCTCCACGACCGCTTTGGGAATATGTTCCAGATCCGCGGCGTCCGGTTGCACCGGACAGCAGAGCTCGGCGTGCGGTTGCTCCGCCGCCTCGCCATAGAACTCGCGTACCGTCAGACGCGACTTGTCGAGCACCTCTTCCGAGAGCACGCAGGCCGAATGCGTCGTCCGCACGATCGCGTCCTCGTCGTGCAACGTGTGCTCCCCCATGGCGCGCACGACCACCGGGCGATCGTAACCAGACCGCGGCTGCACTGTGGCGCGCCCCTCCCGCAGCAGATCGGCGAACGTGTCCTCCGCCAGCCCCTTGTAGAGCTCGCAATACGGATCGTGCCCGACGAACGCGGACCGCCGGCTCTGGCCCTCGGCGGCCGCCGGCCAGTACCCGTGCTCGACATCGCCCCCGCCACACAGAAAGCGGAGGCTGCACGAGCGGCACAGCGGCTTCCGCACGACCGTCGCGTCACGCAGGTCACGGCAGACCGCGCTCGTCTTCCAGATCGTCTCGAGATTCTGCTCCCCGAGATCGCCGCATCGCAGCTCGGGGACCCCCGCCATCGAGGCCGAGGGATACACGCACCCATCGGTGTAGAGACACAGGCTGCTCCAGCCCGCGCCCGCCAGATCGTTCTTCACGCCTGGTGCGCCGTCGAGCCGCAACCGGAACTCCTCGAGGTTGTCGATCGAGACCCCGAGCTCAGTCGCCACCACGCGCGCCCGCCGCACTGCTGCGAGGATCTCCTCGGCGGTCGGCAGGTCGGCCAGCGCGCCATCGAGGACACGGCCCCGCCGGTGCGGCCACAACAGGTGGACATTGCGCACGCCGTGGGCCGCCGCCAACTGGACGATCGCGTTGAGCGACCCGAGGTTGTCACGGAGGATGGTCGAGGTCAGCGTCGGCCGCAGACCGGCCTCGACAGCCAGGTCCAGCCCATCCACGATGCGCTCGAAGGTCCCCGCCCCACGGATCGGGTCATTGATCTCGGCGGTCGGGCCGTCCAGGCTGATCTGGATACGCAGTCCCGCTCGACCCTCCGTTGCGGCGCCGTCGCTCCCCTGGGCTGCGGCCGGCCCGAGTGTGCTCCCCTCGACGTCGCTCGGGCCAGGCGGGGTCGCGACCAACCGACTCAGCCGCTCCAGACGGTCACCTTTGAACAGGGTGCCATTGGTGAGGATGACCAGCTCGCGATGATGGGTCGTGACGACTCGCTCCGCAAGGTCGAGGATGTCCGGGCGGGCCAGCGGCTCACCGCCAGTGAAGAACAGCCGCTCGGCGCCGAGAGCGACCGCCTGGTCGATCGCGTCGGTAATTCGTTCGGTCGGCAGCCCCTGCTGGCGCTCCGGTCCGGACGACACCAGACAGTGGCCGCAACTCAGGTTGCAGAAGTCGTTGACCTGGATCCACAGCTCCTGCAACCGCTCGGTCTCCAGATAGGCCGACCGGCCGAGATACGGCGCCGGCGCCGCCCCATCCGTCGACAAGAACCGGTGCCGGAGCGCGTCATGCGCGAACGTCTCGACGTGGAGCCAGGCCCGCGCGACATCCAGACCGCTCTCGGTCGCATAGTCTCGCACGACCTGGGCGAACGGGGTCCGTCCGTCAAAGCGGCCAAGTAGCCGGAGCCCGCGCTCGTCGGTGCCGATCCAGTGCGGTCCGGCCGGGTCGAGCGCCACGACGCCCTCCGCCACGTAGTGCACCGCAAAGGCCGGAGCACACAGCAACGTCTGGTCTTCAATCGGCCTCGGCATGCATATGCTCCGGTTAGACGCGGCGCCGACCTGCACGGATCCGGCCATCGAGCGGCTATTCGGCGACATGACCAGCTGCCCTCACCAGGATCCGAGACGTCGCAGTCGTGCGTCAACCGACGGTGCCGGCATCCGCCGCCACGTCACCGGACCGCTTCGTCGGGGACACGACTCGCGACCTTTTCTGCGCGCTCTTCGCGAACCGGAACCACAGGCGCGTCCCGAGCAACACCGCCAGGATCGCCGCGTAGATCAGTGGCAACCGGACATCGGCCTTCACCAGCCAGTAATAGTGCACGACGCCAGCGATCGCGGCGACATAAATGAGACGATGGAGCCGCCGCCACCGCGCGCCGCCGAGCCGGCGGATCATCCGCTGGGTCGAGGTGAGGGCCAGCGGGATCAGCAGCACGAACCCGGTAAAGCCGGCGGTGATGTAGCGTCGCTCGACGATATCATCGAGGATCAGATCGAACGCGAAGAAGAAGTCCAGCACGACATACGTGCTGAAGTGGAGCACCACATAGAAGAAGGCAAACAGCCCCAGCATCCGCCGGAAGGACGCGAGGGCGGCCCATCCCGTCAGCCGGCGCAACGGCGTGATCGCGAGCGCGATCAGCAGGAACCGGAGCGTCCAGTCCCCGGTGCGGTGGGTGATGAATTCGATCGGATTGGCAGTCAGACCGCCGGTGAACCCCCGCCAGACGAGCAGACCGAGCGGGATGAGGCACGCCGCAAACACCCACGGCTTGATACGGCGCACCCCCATCTCCAGCGCTCTGGCCTAAAAATTCCGCTCGAGGTCCATCCCGTCGTAGAGGCTCGCGACCTGGTCGGCGTAGCCGTTGAACATCTGCGTCCGGATCCGGAAGAAGCTGCCGATCCTGCGCTCGCTCGCCTGGCTCCACCGGGGATGATTGACCTCCGGGTTCACATTGGAATAGAACCCGTACTCGTTGGGCGCGGAGATGTTCCACGAGTTCCGCGGCTGGTCCTCGACGAACTCGATCTTGACGATCGACTTGATGCTCTTGAACCCGTATTTCCACGGCACCACGAGCCGTAGCGGCGCACCCTGCTGATTCAGCAGCGTCTTGCCATACATCCCGACCGCCAGTATCGCCAGCGGGTGCATCGCCTCGTCCATGCGCAGCGCCTCGACATACGGCCACTGCAGCACCCGGCTCCGCTGTCCCCGCATCTCCTCGGGCCGATGGAGCGTCGTGAACTTCACGAACTTCGCCTTCGAGGTCGGCTCGAACCGCTTGATCAGGTCGCCCAGTGGGAACCCAACCCATGGCACCACCATCGACCACGCCTCGACGCACCGCAGGCGATAGATGCGCTCCTCGAGCGTGTGCGGCCGGAGGAGGTCATCGATATCCACATCGGCGGCCGGCGTGTGCATCTCCCCCTCGATCCGCACCGACCAGGGGGCGATCGTCATCTCGTCGGCATACCGTGCCGGGTCGCCCTTGTCCGTCCCGAACTCGTAGAAATTGTTGTAGCTGGTGATGTCCTCGTACGAGTTGGGGTCCTCGTCGGTGCTCAACGGCGACTTCCGCAGGTCGGAAATCGGCTCCTGCGCGTGGAGCGCACCGTCGTACTGACCCAGCACCGTCGCGCCGGCCACGGCGCCCACCGCGGCGCCCGACGCCGCCCGGATGAACTGCCGCCGATTGCGATACAACCGCTCATCGGTGATCTCCGACGATCGGATGTCCGGTGCCTGCTTGATCAACATCGTGTGCCTCCAATCGTCTGCCAGGTAGCCCGCCGTGAAACCCCCGCTGCATTCGACCGGCGCTGCGCCCGCCTGACGCGTTGCTCCTCGGTCACATACTGCCCGGCCTGCTCCCTCGTCCTGGCCGCGCGCGGCATCGATCACGACGAGTCTCGGTGCGACGCGGAGTGCCACCACGGACTGCTGGGGCAACCAGAGACAACGGGCTACGTCTCTGCCCATGGTCCCCCCGCGGACGGCGCCTTGTCAACGGGCCGCCCACCCTGTCTCAGGGGTCACCAGCGGACGGGCGACCGGGTCCGGGCCAAGCTGGGTAGGATGTCGCCAGGCGCTCCGGAGATCGGCCCGCCAAATAGAGCAGCAGGATCCATAGGTTGAGCACGGTGCGCCGCATCCAGCCGTCCCGTTCCCAGCGTCTCGCCGACACGGACACGCCGACCGGCGAGCAGCGCAGCCGACCGTGACGCCGCATCCGGCGCACCAGGTCCGCGTCCTCCATCACGGGTATCGCCCGGTAGCCCCCGATGGCGCGAAACAGATCGCCCGGGATGAACAACCCCTGGTCGCCATAGGCCAGCCCGAGCCACCGCACGCGCCAGCGCACCCCGCACTCGATGAGACGTGCCTCCCATCGCGGCGAATCAATCTCGAGCCGATAGCAGCCGCCCACCGCGCCGTCATCGGCGGCACGACCGATCTCGTCGAACCAGCCGTCCCCAAGCCGGGCATCGGCATGGAGAAACAGCAGCCACTGCCCCGTCGCGCGCTCGGCCCCCGCGTTCATCTGGCGGGCGCGACCCGGTGGACCATCGACCCACTGAACGGCCGGCCATGCTCGACGGACCGGCTCGAGCGCCGGGTCACCGGCGTCGCCGTTTGCGACGATCACCTCGACCTGGGTGGAGGGGTGCAACCCCGCCAATAGCGCAGCGAGCGGGTCGGCGTCTCGTAGCACCGGGATGATGACGGAGACGAAAGGGTCGCGCATGAGGGTGGGCCCGACGGTGTCAGCCGGCCGACGACGTGCATGATCGAGGAGACGAGGAACCGGTTGGCGAAGCCCTCCGGCATCTCCCGTCTCCTGTCTCCGGTCTCCTGTCTCCTGAAGATGACTCAGAGCTTGTTGGTGCACCCTGGTCGACATCTGCACGGGATCTCCTTGTCGCCGTCGGTGAAGTAGTTGTAGGTAAGCTCCTCACTCGTCTTGACGCTGCGGCCGGCGATGATCCAGATCGTGCCGTCGATGATGTTGCTGTAGCAATTGGGCGCGCACGAGTGGTTGATGAACCGCGCGACGTTCCCGCCGACGTTGGCGTCAATCACCCAGCGCCGGTTCAACCGGAAACACCAGATCTCGCCGCGGCGCAGGTAGCGGTCCTCACGGTCAGCGCTCTCCTTGGCGGTGATCTTCTCACCATCGTAGGTGACAATCCGCTTGTTCTTGTTGATGTCTTCGAGGGCGAACACGCCCCACCCGTGCAGTGTCGAACGCTGTCTTCTGATCTTCGGACGGTAGATCGGGGCCAAGGACACCTCGTATACAACCACCCGGCGGCCCGGAACGCGTCCAGGAACGAGTGGGTGTCATAATGCAACGTGATGCGGGTCGAAGAGTTCGTGTCTCAGGGGCATGCCGAGCCGGTCAAGGGCGCCATCCATGGCCTGGCCGCTATCGTGTGCGGGCTGATGTTTGCCTACAACACCACCGCCTGGTTGTTTCGCCGGGAACCCCACCTCGCGATAAACGCCTTGGTGTATGGCAGCGCGATTCTCTACGAAGGCGTGCAGACTCACAGACACGTCGCCGCCCGTATCAGGGCCGGACGGAACGAGACACGGCCCTAGCAGCCCGTGGTGAAAGTCCCGCTGCATTCGGCCGGCGCTGCATCCGCTCTGCCTGCGTTGTTTCTCGGTGTAGAGTCGAAGACGGGCGCGGTCGCGACAGGCGCGGGGAGTCGCTGTTTCCGGCTGCTTTCGCAGAACGCCGGTGCCTCAATTCGCCCCATGACGCCGTTTCCCGTCTCCGCTCATCGAACCGGACGTGCGGATTTCCCGCATCCGGCTCTCCGACTGGTTTCACGCCAAGGCACACGACTGAGGGCCGACCGGCAGCGGACGCATTCGG
>JADFPE010000301.1 GCA_022562495.1 Acidobacteriota bacterium | reverse complement strand
CTTCACAGAGCGCACGCGCGCCTGTCTGAGCGGGTCGAGTTTCGGCGGCAGTTGTTTGAAGATCGGCTGGGTCGGTCTCGGGCTGCACCTGGAGTTCCACGCCGGGGACCAGTGGATCATCACGTCACAGGTGCGCGCGATTGCGGTCGAGGCGTCCCCTACATGAACAGCCCGCCCGGGCCACCGACCTACGTGACCCCATCAGGCCGCTGTGCGAGCGGACCGCTACGAGTGCTCCTGAGGATTCGCCTTGCCACCCGCTAGCGCGTGCGTCACATCGCCTTCCCGTCCGTCAGAGGTAGACGGCGCCTCGGACGAGACCGTCTTCACGTGCAGGTCGCGTTGCGGGAACGGTATCTTTATGCGAGCCTCTCGTAGCGCCTCGTTGATGCCAACATTCATGCCGTTGATGACGGTCAAGTAGTCATCAACTCGTGCCCAGACCAGCAGCTTGAACTCGAGGGCGCTGTCCCCGTGCCCCATCATCACCGCCTGCGGAGGCGGGTCCTTCAGCACGAGTGAGGATTCGAGCGCCACACTCGTCAAGATATCGAGTACCTGACGCGGGTCGGTGCCGTAGGCGACGCCGATGGAAATCCAGACACGTCGGGCGTGGTCGGAGAACGACCAGTTGGTCAGTTCCTTTGTCACGAGACTCTCGTTCGGAATTAGCACTTCTGCACCGTCCATAGTGCGGACTGTGGAAGCCCGAAGACCGATGCGTAGAACCGTCGCAAGCTGGCCCTCCTGCTGGATCGTGTCACCGACCCGGATCGGCCGCTCGAACATGAGAATGAGCCCGGACACGAAGTTGCTGATGATCCCCTGAAGTCCGAAACCGATCCCAACACCGAGAGCCCCGAACGCCACGGTCAGCTGTCCGCCGCTCAGGCCAAGCGCCGACGCGGCGGTCAGACCGGCCGCTACGTACACGACGTAGCCGGCGATGGCGACGATGGAGTTGCCTGCGCCGAAGGGGACACGAAAACGCGGCAGCACCTCCTCCCCAATCGAGAACCGCGCAAAGCGAGCCACAGGCACGCTGGCGGCCAGAATCAGAAGCGCGCCAAGGATGTTGCCGGTCGAGACGGTGAGATCCCCCAGTGACAACGACATCGCTGTGAACGCTTCGACTCCGCGACGCAGCGGCTCGTCGAGCCGAAACTCCACGAGCACTCTTCGGACCCACGCCACTGCTGCGACGACGGTCACGACGACCGCCAAGCCCCTCCGATACGCCTCCGAGTCGCGGCGAACACTTCTCAAGACACGACTCAAACCCCCGCTGGTCAGGACCGGCACCAGTACCAGGGTAGCTGCGACAGCGACAACCCAGACCACTCCAGCGTAGGCGCTGAGGATGGTCGCCCGCACAAGTGTCGTCGAGAGAGTCGCCCAGCCAAGGATTCCGGCGCCCAGACTCAACCCGAGCGCCACCGCCGTGGCGAGCGCGCCCGTGACCGCGACCAGCCGCCATCCCGCTACGGTGCCGTCAGCACGAAACGCCCGCCGCATGGCAAGCACCACGGCGATAAGGCTTAGCCCCGCCAACGCCAGCACGAAGAGCCGTTGCACGAGCGAGCCATCTGCGGCCAGGGTCGAGACTCGATGCAACATCGCGAGGCCTGTGACCGCATACAGTGCGCGGACTCCGGCGGGCGGCAGTAACGCCGACCCCAAACGAAGGACCGGTACGGTCATCAGAACGAACACCACATCCCCGACCGCGCCAACTGGATTTCGCAGGACGACAGCCGCCAGGCATAAGGTCAGGGCCACCGCCAGCGAGGCCGGTCTCGCCACGACGCGGCTCGCCTGCGCGTGGGTGTCGTCATCGACCCTGATTCGGCTCCGCCTCTGCAACACCAGTGCGCAAACGAGGACCAACCCGAACGCCGCAGACAGGAGCGCGAGCGCCCCACGGGACTCTGTGACATAGGCCGACAAGGTTCTCCACCAGTAGTCTATCGACCTGGTGACGTCGACCGAGGCCGACACGTCCGAGCCAAAGGCACGCCACAGCGGCGGCGCGTCACGGCGTCGCAGGCGGTCACGAACTCGGAGAGCCGTGGCGTCGACCCGCGCCACGGATTCGGCCACGACCTCCCGACCGGCAGCGACACGCTCGATGACCGCCCCCACAGCGTTTCGCTGCTCGAGCACGCGCAGCTCGATGTCGACAACTCGCGCCAAGAGCACGTCGATTCGACCGAGGAGCTCCGGCGTCAGGTCGTCTGCCGCCGCCCGTTCCCGGGTGAGCTCCCAGCGGAGGCGATGGTCCCTCAGGTCTTCACGCTCGCTCTGAAGCAGCGCTAATCTCGCCTGGAGGATTGCAGCCCACGGCGCCAGGTCGTCACTCGTCTCGACCCATCGAATCCGATGATCCTCAAGGCGCCGGTTGGAGACTGTGTCAGCGTCGATGCCGTCGAGCTCGCCGTGGAGAGCGACGATGGCCTCCGCCTTCGCGTCCCAAGCCACCTCGATCTCGTCGATCTCATCGGTCTGCTCGAGGAGTGTCTCGACACGCCGAAGATCAGCGAGCACCAGGTCCGCCTGGACCGGGATTTCGCCCTCGAGCACCGGCTGTGGTTCAGCGACATCCGGTGCCGGTTGGGCCGACTCGGCTTCCACTGCGGTGTCGGTGGGCGGCTGGCCGGCACCCGCCGGACGGACGATCGCTGCCGTGTGAACCAGCAGCGCGGTCAAAACGACCAGCCGCAGCGAAAGTCGGAACATAGCAGAGGGATTCCGTTGAGCGACGCTATCGGGGGACCGCGAGTAGCGGCACCTCGATCACGTCGACCCCTGCAGGGTCCACTCGTAGGGAGGATGTCACAGCACCTCCGGCGGATCCCGGCGCATCAACGACAGCCGAGTCTAGCGGCTTGAAGAAGGGGATGGCTATGGGACCTTAGTCCAACACCGTCAGAGCCTCAGCTGGGTCCGTAGCCTCCACGACGGCCCACTCTCCGGCGACGCGGCAAAAACACCCGCACCGACGCCCATCTGGAAACGGGACGACCAATCTCATCCGGAGCGAGCGGACCAAGGGCGCGGGCGTCTACGAAGACAACAAGGTCAAAGACAACCAGTCTGTCGTCGTGCCGGCGGATGGCAACGTGCATGCCGCGCAGGACGTCGTCGGCGGCGCCCACCTCGACCGCGTCACCGTGACGATCGAGATCTTGAAGTAAGCGCTCCGCTTCGCGCGGACTCCCAACCACGGTGGCTGTGTGCGAGGCCTTGCGCTCCGGTGCGGCTTTGACCCACACTGGACTCGATGACGTCTCGACGATGGCTCGTGCAGCGAGCCCGGATTGCGATCGGCGTCCTGGTGTTAGCAGGGCTGACCGGCAGCGCCGGCGCGGACCAGGCGAGCGCCCGTCTCCGTGGCAGCGCCGAGGTGCGACCCGCATGCGTGATCCGGGCCGGCGGCGCCGACCGCGTTGTTCACCTGCGCTGCACCAGCCAGACGGCGGCGCGCACCCGTATCCAGCTCGCCGGCCGCACCGGTCTGCGGACGCCGTTGCAGACGCCGGCCGGTTCGCCTGGACAGCAGACGTTCTCGTGGGACACGGCGGTCTCACCTGCCGGCATCTCGGTGACGATACCACCCGCCCTCCCGGGCGACCAGCTCGTCGTTCTTCAGTTCTAGCCGAGTCCTTTACTCGCCTTTCGTGAAGCGGCATGGTTCTGCCAGTGTAGTGGTGTACAAGGTCGAACTGTTCCCTGTCGCTTGCCGTCTAAAGCACTAGGAGAGGTGGTCCGGCAGGAACGACACGATCGGAGTAGATGCTCGAGACTATCATGCGACGGCTCACCGCTTCGGTACTCACCGCCGGTTTGGTCCTGATGTCGTGGGCCACGTGCGCCAGTGGTGCCATGACCATCCGAGATGGCATGCTGCACCGAGAGTCGTGGCGGATGTGAGATGGCCGACATGGTCGAGTCGTGCTGTGAAACCACCCAGCATGCCGACGTCGAGATGCTCGAGCCGGAGCGCGCCGACGACGCGCCGGCGCTGACGACCTGCCAATCGATTCTTGCGAACGTCCAAGTCCTGTTGACGCCCAGCCTCCTGGCTGAGTCCGGCGTGGAGTCACGCGGCCTGTTCTCGGACTTCCGCACACGTCCCCCCGTCGCACACACCGTCCTGCTGATCTGATTTCCCGTCACTTTTTCGCCCCTATCTAGTCGACTGCGCAGGGGAGTGCGACGTCCCCGCGGAGCCGTCTGTCTTTTTGACTGTCATTGATTCTCCGTTCCGTCCGCTGCGGGACGGAGTGGGGGAGGGCCCACACATGGGGACCATCAAACTGGAAATTCCGAGCGACCGGCAGATAGTCGATCTTGCGGAGATGGGAGGAGTCGGTGTTGCACGGATTCATGGAATGGCGGACGGCGAGACCGAGGCCCTGGGCCTGGCGGTCCGGGAAGCCGTGATCAACGCGATCGTCCACGGCAACAAGGAAGACTGCACCCAGCGGGTGTCGATCGAGTTTGCGGTCGCCGCGGAGGGCGTGCCGAGACGGCTCGTAACGACGGTGCGCGACCAGGGCCAG
>JADFPE010000300.1 GCA_022562495.1 Acidobacteriota bacterium | reverse complement strand
TCGCCGAAGCCGTAGCAAAGGCGGGTTGTTTCTCGGGCGAATACTGCCGGTATGCTCCCTCGTCTCGCCTTGCCAGGCCGGCGCATCGCCACCCTCGGTGCGACGCGGGACTGTCACCACGGACTGCTACCAGACGCAGGCCTCTCGTCTGGGCAGCCATCGCGGGTGTTCGGTGCCGTTCGCTCCGGATCAGCTTTTTGAGGGCACATGTGGGGTGTGACGCGGTAGGATGAGCAGCGACGCATCGTGATCTTGGCTTGACAAGGGGAGGTCCACGTGACCGAACGAATCCTTTCGTCGTCGTGCGCGTTGGTCGTAGCCCTGTTCCTGACCATTGTCCCTGCCGCGGCGCAGGCCCAAAGCGCCGCCGCCCCAGGCGAGTCGCCGCCCCGGACGCCGTGGGGCGCGCCAGATCTGAACGGCGTCTGGGACTTCCGCACGCTGACGCCGTTCGAACGTCCGAGCGAGCTGGCCGACCAGGAGTTTTTCACCGACGAGGAAGCGGCCGCCTTCGAGGCCGATCGGCTCGCCGAGTTTGCCGTGCGCGACGACCAGGAGCCGGCGGACATCGTTGGCAACTACAACCAGTTCTGGTTCGACCCCGGCAACAAGGTCAGCGAGACCAACCAGACGTCGCTGGTCGTCGATCCGTCGGATGGGCGCGTACCGCCCTTGACGCCCGAGGCTGAAGCGAAGCGGGCGGTCGCACGACAGGCTCGCGAAGGCGTCGATCGCCACTCGCCGACATACGGCGGATTCGTTGAGGACCTCGGCCCGGGGATGTTCGCGGTCAGGTGCATCCTCGGCTTCAATTCCGGTCCCCCGATGACGCCCGCGGGCTACAACCAGAACGTCCACCTGGTCCAGACGCCGGACTATGTCGTCCTGCTGAATGAGATGGTGCACAGCTCGCGCGTCGTACCGCTCGATGGACGGCCGCATCTACCGGAGAGCATGCGGCAGTGGATGGGCGATTCCCGCGGCCACTGGGAAGGCGACACGCTGGTCGTCGACACGACCAACTTCCTGCGCGAGACCAGCTTTCGGGGCGGCGTCACCACGTCGAGCCTGCATCTAAGGGAACGCTTCACGCGGGTGTCGGACGGCACGCTGATGTACGAAGTCACCACCGAGGATCCGAATGCGTGGCATCGGCCGTGGACCTATCGGATTCCGATGGTCAAGAGCGAGTACCCGCTCTACGAGTACGCCTGCCACGAGGGGAACTACGGCCTCTACAACATCCTCGCCGGGGCTCGCGAGCAGGAGGCGGCGGCCGAGGCGGCGGCATCGAGATAGGCACGCTTGTGTACCGCGCGACTGTGAACAGGGTCGTCGCGAACGGGTCGTCCCACTCTTCGAGCCGCGCGCCGAAGTCGCGGCGCGAGATCCCCTCCATCGTGGCGGGGCCACCCCTCTGATGCTGCCTATCGTCCGGCAACTGGTTCGAGCAGCGTACAGCGCGCGTCGACGTCGCAGGACCGTCCCAGTGCGCGGCGCCACCGGGCATTATTCTCGGAACGGTTTCGACACCTCAACTTGCACCTGGAACCGGCGGAAGCGGCTGTAGGTCGCCGTTGCGTCGACGCGGGAACCGACCCGGCGATTGTTATAGCGTTCGCGCATCTCGACGGGCACGAGGTGGCCCATGGTGTCGTCCGCCTCGTATCTGACGGTGATGATCGCGTTCACAGCGGCGTCGTTGACGATGAGCTCGGTGACGAGCACGTGGCCGGTCGCGGGCTCGATCCAGAAACGGCCCTCGGCAGGCAAGTTCCTGCCGTCCCCCCCGCGGATTACGGTGGTGGGCCACGTTTCTTTATACCCGAGCACCCAGACGCCGTCGATGTTGGCCGGCAGGTCGAGGCCCAGAGGTGGTGACGTATCCATCACGCGCTCGAACTCGAAGCGCAGCTTGTAGGACGAGTGCAGAAAGAGCAGCGCGTATGTCGGGGTGTTGAAGCTGCGCTCGACACCGCCCAGGTTGTAGCGGGCGCTGTCCATCCGGATGCCCTGGATCTGGCGGTCCGCCATCAGCGAAGGGTCGAGGAACAGCCGCGTCAGTCGCTCCTGACGGTCACGGACGGCCCGGCCGTCGACCTCGAAGACGTCACGGAATCCGTAGTACCGGTCCTCGCCCTCGGGGCGGATGAGGAGAAAATCCGACCGCAGCACACGGCGCGTGACGGGGTCGCCGTCGAAGCCAAGCGTCACCGGTGCGCTCGAACGCTGCTCGTACCGTTCTTCCGCGACCATCCCCGACAGCTGTTCGTGGAGCTCGTTGACGTAGTCGGTCGCACGGGCGAGCACGTCAGCGAGGGAGGGCTCCTGAGCCTGACTGGCCAGCGGCGCCACCATCAGCGTCAGCGCCACGCGCAACGACTGTCCGATAGCGACGTGCGGGCTGGTGGCTGGGCTCAGGGACATGGTGGCCTGGCAACGAGGCCATTGTACCCCGGTTTCCTCCGCTGTCGCGCCATGCACTGGCCGGGCTGCTAGGCGCCAGGGCCGTGGCCTGACTTACTTACGGTACCCCAGGTCGAGTTACCGGCCTCCGCTCCTTATCCACGGCGTGCATCTCGAGCCAGACGTCGGGAAAACCATGTCGCTGGCGGGTCTCGGCGATCTGATCCAACACCTCGTAGCCTTCCGTGGCGGTCTCGTGGACGACGGTTCCTTTACGATCGGGGTCCCGGCCCCGCGGTTGGACGGGGAAGTGCTGCATGGCCATGCATGCGACCGGAACACACCGCTCTGAGCGCCTCGAACCAGTTGAGGACCGATCGTGTATGGTCTCAGGCGCTCAGTGTCGTCGAGAGCCGCCGACCTGATGACATCACGCCGACGCCTCTCATGTGTTGACATCCGTCATAGCCGGTCAACGAGCTAATTCCCTTGGCGCGTGGCGGACGGCGGTATGGCTTGCGCTACCAGACGAACTCATGTCCATACTCTCGGTGGCGCCCGACCCAACCACGGAGTGTGGGGATACCGTTCGCGCCCGCGGATCTCTCGACCACGATTTTCGGTGTGGCTGTCGAGTTGACTCGTCGGAGCGGCCGCGTGAAGTAAGGTCCGTAGACGTAGCTGTCGTCCTCGTTACGGATCCAGACGACTTCGCTCGCTTTGACCGTGAAGACGTAGTGACCTGCGGGCAGCGTGGCGCCTGGCACACGAACCGGGAACTCCAGCGTCAAGTGGGTCGTCCTGTTGTGAGCGACTTGGGCCTCAGCGGGAACGCCGAGCGCCAACCCCGCGATCAGAACCGCCGAGCTGACAACCGTCCGCGTCATAAGATGCTGCATTGGGATGCTCCTTTCAGATTGATCCGGTTGGGTTGCGGGAATGTTCTCCGTCGACTCCTTATGAACATCGCCACATCGGGTTGCCGAGCCGTTGTGGTCTAGTTGGCTATACGAGTCATGCTGGTGGGATGTTCACGCAGGTTTCGATGCGTGGTCGACATAGCTGGATGCACGGCCATGATTGTTGCCAGAGGCGCCGTATCGACCCATACGACTACAGTTTGGCTAGGGACCTTCGAGGACACGCCTGTCCGTCGAAGACGACCGATTCTGAGGAGGCGCGGAAGATGGTTACGATCCTAGCGGCGGAGTGCAGCGCTGCGGCGGATGGGTCGCAGGCCGGGGTAGTAGCGGGCCAGATCGGTCACGATATGATCACCGCCGCACCTGCAGCACCCGCCCCGTGGAGGATCGTCGCTCTCGTCTGATCGTGCCGGGCGTTGCGAGTCTGTCTTATGTGTCCCAGGTCTCCTCGCAGTCCTTAGGCAGAGTCCCCCGTCGCGCCGTGTCTGGCGAGGCGCCCGCAACTGACTGCAACTTCGGTTCGCCCGGTGCCGTCTAATACTGCTGTATCCACCTGGACACCAGCCTTCAGACGGACATCATGCTCTGAGACCTGCGGTACGCGATTCGCACGCTCCACAAGAGCTGGGGCTTCACCCGTACAGCCGTTACTGCCCTGGGCTCGGCATCGGCGCTACGACCACCATGTTCAGCCTCCTCACGCCGTTCATCATCGGGTTCCAGACGATGGAGGACCTCGACCGGCTCGTCACGGTCTGGTCGAGCAACGAGGCTCGGGGCCAGGACATGAGCGTGGTCTCGCTCGATGGTGCGCCGGCCACGATCGTCGGCGTGCTCGGAGTGTGCGTGGGGCTGGCGCTGCTCCTGGCTGCAGCTTGTTCACTTTTCGTCAGTACCGCGTTTCAGCAGCGCTGAGTGCTCGCCCGGCCGGTCGAACGCGGGGTTGTGGTTGTAGGCGGCCGATCCCCCAGGCGGAATGCTGAGAGAGCGCCACGTGGCGCCGCGGATCGACTTCGCCACGTACACGATCTGCCCGACGTGGTAACTCGTGTGTGCCAATGATCGGTGCAACGCGTCGTGGACCTGCAGGGACTGGCCGCGAATTGTGACGGCCTGCTGCAGATGGGTGTCGGACAGTTCGGCGAGTGCCGCGAATAGGACAGTCCACCCGTGCTCCCACTTGTCCGTCAGCCCATCACGCGTCACGGTCCGCGCGGCAAATTCCTCCTCGCGGTGCCGCCACGGCTTCTCGCC
>JADFPE010000065.1 GCA_022562495.1 Acidobacteriota bacterium | reverse complement strand
GACGGAGGGAGTGCTGGCGCCCCTGCCGGGACCGCTATCGAGCTGAAGCTCGTCAACCGCGTTCGGTCGCGGGTCAAGGAGTGGCGCGCGGCGGGCTATCCGGGCGTGACCGGCACGACGCTGGAGCTGCTCGGCTATTGGCGCCGGGACGGCCGGTCGTTCCGGTTCTTCTTCGCGCAGCTCGAGGCGGCCGAGACAATCATCTTCCTGCACGAGGCCAGGCGGGACCTGGTGCAGGGCATCGACATCCCGTCCGACGAGCCGAGCGACCAGCAGAAGGCCGACCTCGGCTACACGGCGTTCCGGCGATACGCATGCAAGATGGCCACAGGATCGGGGAAGACGACCGTGATGGGGATGCTGGCGGCCTGGAGCATCCTCAACAAGGTGCAGGACCGGTCGAACGCGCGGTACTCCGATGTCGTCCTCGTCGTCTGTCCGAACGTGACCATCCGCAGCCGGCTGGCGGAGCTCGACCCGCGGCTTGGAGATGCGAGTGTCTATCGCAAGGCCGATGTCGTGCCGCCGCATCTGATGCCCGACCTGACGCAGGGGCATGTCCTGGTGACCAACTGGCACGTGTTCGAGCCCCGGACCTCGCAGGCGGGTGGGGTGAGCGCGCGCGTCGTGAAGGCGGGCCGCCGCGAGACCGTACCGGAGTTCGTGCACATCGGTCCGAAGACGACCGTCGCCAGAGGCCGCCGGTATCTGACGCGTGAGGAATACGCGCGCCAGGTGTCGAACAGGATGATTGAGGTGATCGACGAAGAGCTCGACCGCGACGGCCACGTGAAGTACGCGCGCGTCAATCGCGACCGCTACGTGGAGAGCGACACGGCGCTCGTCAGACGGATTCTCGGGCGGGAGGTGGGCGGCAAGCAGAACATCCTGGTGCTGAACGACGAGGCGCACCACGCGTACCGCATCCGCAGGGCAGAGCCAGACGCGGAGGAGACAGACCTGTTCGGCGAACAGAGCGAGGCAGACGAGTTCTTCGACCAGGCCACCGTGTGGATCGATGGGCTCGACCGCATCCACAAGCTCCGTGGCATCAATTTTTGCGTCGACCTGTCGGCCACGCCATATTTCCTGGCCCGCGTGGGGCAGGAGACCAACCGACCGTTCCCGTGGGTCGTGAGCGACTTCCCGCTGACCGACGCGATCGAGTCCGGGCTCGTGAAGATACCGCAACTGGCCGTTCGCGATACGACGGGCGCCGAGATTCCGGGGTACTTCAACATCTGGCGCTGGATTCTGCCGCAGCTCACATCATCCGAGCGTGGGGGTAAGAAGGGGTCGCCGAAGCCTGAAGCGGTGCTCAAGTGGGCGAACACGCCGATCACGATGCTCGGTGGGTTGTGGGACGCGCTTCGAGCGGAGTGGGATGCGTCCGACGACGATCCCCGTCCTCCGGTGTTCATTCTCGTCTGCAAGAACACCGCGATCGGGAAGGTCGTCTACGAATGGCTGGCAGAGAACAGGCCGCCGATGGGCGTGCCCCCCTCCATGATCACGGGCCTGCAGAACGTGGAGGGTCGTGTCAACACGATTCGGGTGGATTCCCGTGTGGTCAGCGAGACCGATACCGGCCGCGCCAAGTCCGACGAGGTGAGGTGGATGCGGTTCACGCTCGATACCGTCGGGCGGACGGCGTGGCCGCCCGACCAGCAGGGCCGTCCGATCTATCCCGAAGGCTTCGAGACGCTTGCCCGGAAGAGAGGCCAGCCATTGCATCCGCCCGGTCGTGATGTTAGGTGCATCGTGTCGGTCGGGATGCTCACCGAGGGCTGGGACTGCAATACGGTGACGCACATCGTCGGCCTGCGTCCGTTCATGTCGCAACTGCTGTGCGAGCAGGTCGTCGGCCGTGGTCTCCGGCGACGGACCTACGAGCTGAACGAACAGGGGCTGATGACCGAGGAGGTGGCCACGGTCTTCGGCGTCCCGTTCCATGTGATCCCGTTCAAGGCGAACCCGGCCGGCACGCCGACGCCGCCGGTGAAGCGGCACCATGTCCAGGCGCTGCCGGGTCGCGGCCACCTGGAGATCCGTTTTCCCCGAGTGGAGGGCTACCGCCAGGCCATTCGCAACCGCGTCTCGGTCGACTGGGATACGGTGCCGCCGCTGGTGCTGGACCCCTTCAAGATCCCCCCGGAGGTGGAAGTCAAGGCGTCGCTGCCAACCAACGACGGGCGACCCTCGCTGACCGGACCCGGCGCGATTCAGCGGGTCGACCTCAATCCGTTCCGGGCCGGCCGGCGGTTGCAGGAGCTGGTCTTCGAGATGGCCGGCGATCTGACGCGCGAGTATGTCGAGAGCGAATCGTGCGAGGCGCCTGCGCATGTCCTGTTCCCGCAGTTGGTCCGCCACGTGCAGCGCTACGTCGACGAGAAGGTGACGTCCATCGAGCCGGCAGACCGCCTGGACCTGTTCCTGTCGCCGTACTACGGGTGGGCCATCGAGCGCCTCGTCGAGGCGATTCGCCCGGATACATCTCAGGGTGAAGCGCCGGAAGTTCCGCGCTACGAAACCCGTCGAGACCCCGGTTCGACGGCGGACGTGGACTACTGGACGACCAGGGACGTGCGGGAGGTCGCCCGCAGCCACGTCAACTATGTGGTCGCCGACACCGCGAAGTGGGAGCAACAGGCGGCGTACATCCTCGACACGCACCCGGTCGTTGATGCCTTCGTCAAGAACGCCGGTCTGGGTTTCGCGATCCCGTATATCCACAACGGCCAGGCACACGACTACGTTCCGGACTTCATCGTTCGGCTGAAGGCGGAGTCGGACCTGCACCTGATTATCGAGACAAAGGGGTTCGATGATCTTGCCGATGTCAAGTCGGCGGCGGCCCAGCGCTGGGTCGAGGCGGTGAATGCGGATGGTCGGATGGGAACGTGGCGCTACTCGCTGGCACGGACGGTGAACGACGTGCGGCGGACACTCGACACGTTCTCGTGACGCGGTCGCTACTACCAGGTGAGGCGAGCTGACTTCTGACTTCTCGAGTCGGGCGCTGTCTCACGTCATCAGCAGCACCACGAGCGCGCCCGCCGTTGCGAGCTGCCACCAGAGTTGCGTGCGCTCTTTGAGCAGTAGCGTGCCGAGGCTGACCAGCCCGGCGGCCGCCACCAGCAGGAACCAGTAGAGCTCGGTGAAGGTCTCTTCCCGCTGGGTCGACTGCGCCCGGCGCTGCACGTCGGTCAGAATCTTGAGCGCGACGTCCTGGTCGGCATCGACGCCCAGCTCGTAATACTCGCCGCCCCCCGCCTCGGCGATCGCCCGGAGCGAGGGCCGGTCCAGCACCGAGTGAATCGGGTCCTCAGGTGTGTCGTAGATGCTGACGGGGAGCTGTGGGATGAACCCGCCGGCCGTGGTGCCGACGCCGATGACATAGACCCGGATGTCGCGTTCGCGTGCGAGCTGGAGCGCGGTGTCGACCTGCCCGCTCCAGGCCTGACCGTCCGAGAGGACGATGAACGCCTTGGCGCTGAGCCGCCTGCCATACAGCTCTTCGTCGAGGTCGAACATCTTGACACCCCAGTAGATGCCTTCTTCGATGTTGGTGTCCCAGCTGGTGTCGTCTTCGAGACGAAACGGTGGCGCCTCGCCCAGATAATCGAGGAAGAAGAAGAGTGCGTTGGGGTCCCGCGTGAGCCGGATCTGAGGCGCCGCCCGGTGCGCGAACAGCGCGAGCGCGACCCGCTGGTCCTGCCAGCTCAACAGCTCCGCGAATATCCGGATCCACGACACCGACCGCTGCCACCGGTCCGGCGCCACGTCGCTGACCCGCATCGAGGTCGACCCGTCCTGCAGGATGATGAAGTCGGCGCCGGCGTTCTGGGTGACCGACGCGAGCACCTGTGGACGCGACAGCGCCAGGACCAGCGTGGCGACCGCCAGCACCAGGCAGAGCCAGAACGAGAGCCCGCCCGCGAAGGCGTACTGCTCGCGCACCGGCGTGGTCCGCGCGTGCAGCGCGCGGCGGGCATCACCGCGCCGGCGGACCAGCTGCCAGACCCACAGCAGACCGAGACCGGCCGGGAGCAGCAGCAGCCAGAGGTAGAGCGGTTCGTCGAACTGCAGCGGAGGCATCATGACCAGACGGGGCTGCGCCCCGAACCCCCGCGGGCGCTGCGCGGGGACCCCCAAGGCCCCGCTCGGCGCCCGCGAGGCGCGCTGTGCGCGCCTTGGCGGTGACCGTCGGCTTCCAACGGGCGCAGAGTCCGTGTTTCGGACCGCATAGTCGCCTACCCACGTTTCCGGATCCGAGTCCCCGTGCCGATGGTCGGGTCCTCGGTCTCGCGTGGGTCGATCACGCTGTCACTCGGCACGTAGATCTGGACGTCCTCCATCTCGGCCTCCTCGGGGTTGTCCCCCTGGTTGCCCGGCACCGTCGGTCGGCGAAACGCCGGAACCTCGTCGCCCGCGGCGATCCGGTTCCGCAGGCGGACCAACAGCTCGTAGTTGAACGCCGCCTCGCGATGGGCCTCGTTGCCCTCCAGCAGCCGCCGGTAGACGCCGATGGCGTGGTCGAGCGTCCCGAGCGCCAACTCCCGATTTGAATCCGGCCGTTGTACCGAGCGGTAGTCGGCGTTGGCGACGACGAACTGCAGGTCGAGGTTGCCGGCGATGCTCGGGCTGTCGGCCGACGTGTGCTCGGCCACGAGCGGCGCGTAGTCGCCGCGCCAGTACCGGACCGCGGCCTGTCGCACCGCGACCTCGTCACGCGTGCCGCGAAGCAGCCACGGGAGGCGTCCGATGACCGCCAGTGAATCGGCGACCTCGTCATATGCCCGCGCGGCGCGGGACAGGTTCAGCGTCGCCATCTCCTGGTCCGCTCGCGCGATACGGCGTTCGAGACGGGCGGTCTGCAGGAGGGCCACGGCCACCGCACCCAACAGGATCGCGACGACCAGATACCTGAGCGCGGTCTTTATCATTCGGTGTGCTCTCCACGACGGCCCTGAAGGGCCTTGCTACCGCGTGCTGCTACGGAAACCTCCGCAGCTGTTTCAGGCCGAGCCCGCACAGCAGGGCCACGCTCCACAGCCCGACCGCGATCAGCGCGAATGGGGAGAACCGCGGCTGATGCGCGACATACTGTGTGATCTCTATCTGTCCGGCCGACAGCTCGTCGATCTCGTGCACCGCCTGGAGGATCGCCGCCTCGTCGGCCGCCGGGTAGAAGCGCCCGCCCGTTTTTTCGACCGCCAGCTTCCACGTGATGTCCGGCAGCACGTCGCCGAGCCTCTGGTCGTACGCGGTGCGGATGAAGTAGACCGGAATCGCGTTGTCGGCCGCCTCCTGCAGGATGTCGTCCAGCGACTGGCCCTCGTAGACCGCGTGCGTGTCCTGCCCGTCGCTGAAGATCACGATCAGGTTCCCCTGCGCCTTGAGGAAGTCGAACGTCCGGAACAGCTGCACGCTACGGCTGATGGCACGCATGATCAGCGTGCCATGGTCCGGGAACCGGTCGTATTCCTCCGGGGTGCCGATGAGCTTGATGCTCAGCAGGATGTTCTCGTAGTCGTTGGTGAACGGGGTGACGATGTAGGCTTCGCCGCCGAACTCCACCAGCGACACCAGATCGCGATGCGAGCTCTCCATCCGCCGTCTGATGAAATACTCGGCGGCCGCCACGTTCGCCAGAAACGTGTTTCCCCAGCCGAGCTGTTCGGTGGCGAACGCGGTGTCCATGCTCAGCGACGCGTCGATCAGGATCGCGATCCGGTGCCCCGGGAAGGTCGCGCGTTCCTGGATCAGCGTGGTGTGCGGGTCCCCCAGCGCCACCGCGAAGAACGGGAGCCCCGCCAGGAACAGCACGAAGGCGGTGTGACGCAGCGGCGCCAGCGCCGACCGCCTCGTCAGCATCTGCGGCAGCAGCGCCGGCAGGACGATGTCGGTCCGGCCCGGCCGGTGACGCATGACGTAGCGCATCAGCAGCGCCCCCAGCGCGAGGAGACCGATGATGCCGAACGCGATCACGGTCTCGTCGCGCCGCAAGAGCGGCAACGCCGTCAGCGACAGGTCATCGAGCTCCGCCAATGTGTGCTCGACGCGCGCGGCCAGCTCCCTCAGCGTGGCCAAACCAGCGTCCACCGGTCCACTAGACATCTTTCGCTGCCTGTCTCGTCGATCTGGCGCGCAGCGTCGCCACCAGGTCGGTGGCGTAGCGCACCGGCGCGACCGACCGCCAGCGCAGGCGTGTGAGCAGGGCGATGCCGGTGTCGAGCTCCCGGGTCAGCGCGTCGGTTGGGAGCGAGCCGTTGCGGCTGTAGCGCGCCGAGGTGAACACCGCAATCGCCCGGCCGAGGTCGGCGACCAGCTCGACGCCAGCGCTGCCCGCCCGTCCGGCCCGTGTCTGCTCGAGACGTCGGATCAGCGCTGCCGCCGTCAGGCCGGACGAGATCACGGCCGTCGTGGGGCGCAACAGACCATGCCGCAGGCGCAGCTGGCCATCCCGTGCTGGCGTGCCGGCGTCAACCGTCGTCTGGGCAATCGGTCCGGACACGGCCACCGAGCCGGCGACACGCAGCGCGGCCAGCGCGCGGCCCGCGCGTTCCACGCTCCAGCCATGCTCCGCCGTTTCCCGCTGCACGCGGGTCAGCTCGCCGAGCGCGCCATGGACGATGAGCGCCAGCGGGAGTGGCGTGTCGACTCGTGCCGTGTCGCCCCGGCGCTCGCGCACCACCCGGGCGGCGCCGAGTGCCACGACCCCGACCGCCACCACACCGAAGAGCGCAGCGAGCAGGGTGAGCACGTTGGCCCGAAACAGACGCGCCTGCGCGTCGCCGAACGTGGCGGGGGGAAAGTCGCGGATGTCGACGATCGAGTCGGGGACGAGCGAGAGGACCCGGACCGGCTCGGGCGGCAGGACGTAGCGCAGCTCTCGCCCCACGAGTGCCGGGTTGTCCCGGACACGGCGCTCGACTCGGTAGGTGATGTCGAGCGCCGGGATCTCGGTGTCTTCGCCGAAGCTGCTCTCGTTGATGATGCGCAGCGTGTAGTGATACTGAAAGAAGCGATACGGTCCGGTCCGGATCTCCTCGTAGCGCTCGCCGTCGAGCACCTCGAAGGGCGCGACATCGATCGTTTCCGGTTCGAGCGCGGTCTGATCGGGCAGGGTCCGCGCGGTGTCGGTCTCGACGACGCTGCAGGTCACGTCCATCGTGAACCGCTCGCCGACATACACCGCGTTCCGGCTGATCCGCCGCCAGCACCGGATGGCGTCGACCTGTTCGGTGTCCTCGCCCGGCTGTGCATGCACCGGGTGTGGTGTGCTCAGGGTCCAGCTGATCAACGCAAGCGGGAGCAGTCGTCTGGTCATCACATCACGTGGTCGCCGTTCGTTGGCCACAGCCCTGTCCTGCCTCCTGTCTCCTCGAGCGCCGTCACCTTCATCGCCGCAACTGCTTGCGCTCCAGCAGGAAGTCGACCAGGGTGTCGTGAAACTGCTGCCCGCTGCCACCGAGCCGGAGCACCTCGAGCCCGTGGTCGTGTGCGGCGTGCTCCACCGTGTCCTGCCATTCGCGGACGCGGCGCCCGAGCTGTTCGACGTCGGCCGAGGAGATGATGCGAGTCCGTCCGGTCTCCACGTCGCAGGCTTCGATCCAGCCGGCGGAGAACTGCGGCAGCTCGAAGGCGAACGCGCTGTCGATCATGACCAGGAAGACGTCATGCGACGTGTTCAGGTCCGCGAGCTCGGCAAGCAGCGGATGTGGATCCTCGAACAGGAAATCGGAGATGACCGGCATCAGCGAGCGGGTGCGGAGCAGCCCGGCGAAGCCGACGCCACTCGCCGATTCCGTCACCCCGCGGCCCAGGAGCTGATCCTCATAGGCCTCGATACAGTGCATGGCGTGGTGCTTCCCGACACGCGGGCGTACCGCCAGCTGCCGGGTGTCACGGTCGAAGGTCATCAGACCGGCGCGGTCCTGGAAGAAGGCGGCCGCCATGGCGAAGGTCGCGACCGCGCGGGCGATGCCTCGTGCGATCGGTTCGCCGCGCACCCCGCAACGCGTCGACTGCGAGACATCGGCGGCGATCACAATCGGGGCGTTGCTCTCCTGATCGAACTCCCGGGTGATGAGCGGGCTGAAATTGGTCAGGCTCGACTGCGGCCAGTCGATCGTCGACAACCGGTCACCCGGTTGCCAATCGCGGAGACCGGCCAGGTCGAACCCGGTGCCATGGAACATGCTCGGGTGGGCGCCGATGCCGAACTCCTGCATGCGGCGCACGATGACCAGCTCGACATCCTGGATCTCCGACCAGGAAATGAGCGAGTCCTCGGCGTCGGCGCGCGCCGAATGGCCCCGTGCGCGATGACCGTGGTATGTGGCCGACGATGCATCCCGCTCCGCTGCGTTGCTCCTCGGTCGCATGCTCCCCGGTATTCTCCCTCGTCTCGCCTTGCCAGGCCGGCGCTTCACCACCCTCGGTGCGACGCACGACTTTCACCACGGACCGCTAGGTCACGGAATCGGCACCGTGTCGATGATCTCCTCAATCACCATGTCGACGCGGATGTTGCGGCTGCTCGCGTGAGGTGCCAGCCAGATCCGGTGCCCCAGGACATATCTGGCCAGCTCCTGGATGTCCTCCGGGTACACCTCGGCCCGCCGGCCGCTCAGCAGGGCCCACACCTTGACCAGTCGGCCCCAGCAGATCGTGGCCCGGGGCGACCCGCCCAGTTCGACATACTGTTCGACCAGCGGCGACGGCGAGCGCTGGAGCCAGCCGAACTCCGGGCTGTAGGGCCGGGTGGCCGCGACCAGCCGCCGGATGTATTTGGCCAGCGCGTCGTGCAGAAACACCTGCTCGCCGATCCGCGACCGCAGCTCGACCACCCGTTCCTTGGACATCAGCCCCTTGAGATGGACCCGCTTGAAATCGAAGCTGACGAGCTTCTGCTCCTCGTCCGGCGGCAGATACCCGATGTCCACCATGATGGCGAACCGGTCGGTCGCCGCTTCGGAGAGCGGAAAGGTGCCCTGACCGATCTCGATCGGGTTCATCGTGGCGATGGCGAAGCTGAAGGTCGGGAGCTGATAGGTCTCCTTGCCGAGGGTGATCGAGCGATCCTGCAGCGCTTCGAGAAAGGCGCTTTGCGATTTCAGCGGGATGCGGTTGATCTCGTCGAGCAGGATCACCTCGGCGGAGGCCAGCGGCCCGAATTCGGTGATGAACTCACCGGTCGCCGGGTTGATCATCTGGAACCCGACCACCTCGGTCGGCTGCAGGTCGGCGCGGCCCTGGAGCCGCGCGAACTTGGCCCCGCTGATGGCCGCGAGGATCACCCCGAAGAAGGTCTTGCCGACGCCGGGCACGCCGCGCAGCAGCAGGTTGCCGGCGTTGACCTGACGCTGTTCCTTCTGGTCGTAGGTGGTTGGAATCTCCGCCAACAGCACCATGTTGGCGAGCGCCTTCTCCTGCTCGTATCCGACCAGCGCCTTGCCGCCCTCGGCAACGATCGCGTCGTGAAAATCGATTGCCTCTTGAAGATCCGCCTGCATCTCGCTCATCTGTTGCCGGCCGCACGTCGTGAAACCCCGATCCTATAGGAAACCTGGTGCAACCTGGCACCTCCAGGGTCGCCGGGATTCCGCCATTGCTCCGGCCGCGCGCGCCATCGGTCGTAGGCAGGTCGACTTGGCTACTCGCGGGGCTGTGCGCTGCCATCAGGCGCTGCGGATCTTCGCGGACGGCGAGGCGGGCTACGGAGACCCAAAGATGTACATCCGGTTCTTCCGCGTGGACTACGAGCCGCACGAGTACATCGGAAAGGACTCTGAGCTCGGCAGGAAGCACCGCGACCAGGACCGACCGCTGTAGACACTGCGCGAGCAGGTTCGAGAGAGGGGCCAGGTTCCTTCGGGGGACGGGCCTCGTCATCTGCGGGGGATGGTCGGTGTTGACATCTGATGCTGTGTCAATCAGCATCAAGGCATCATGCGAACGACGGTCGACATTGACCAAACGATCCTGGCGGAACTGAAGCGGCTTCAACGCGAGGAAGGGAAGTCGCTCGGACGACTGATCTCGGATCTGCTGGCGCGGGCGCTGCGAGAACCCAAGACGGCGTCGGTGGCGGCGCCGCCCGTCCGATGGATTTCTCAGGCAATGGGAGCCCGCGTCGAGCTGGCCGACACCGAAGCGGTGTACGCCGCGATGGACCAGGCCGACCAGTCCGTCGTGCGACGCAACGAATGAGCTTCGCTCTGGACGTCAACATCCTGGTGTACGCGTCCGACACGGGGAGTCCGTTCCACGAGCCGGCCACGTCGTTTCTGGATACGTGCGTCCAGGGAAATGAGCTCTTCTACCTCGGTTGGCCCACAGTGATGGGCTATCTGCGGATCGCAACGCATGGCGCGGTGTTCGACCGACCCTTGACCCCGGCCCAGGCGATGGCCAACATCGAGGCGCTGCTGAGCCTGCCGCATACGCGGGTCTTGGCGGAAGACGAGGGGTTCTGGGACGTCTACCGGTCTACGACGGCCACCGTCCCGACGAGAGGCAATCTCGTGCCCGACGCACATCTGGCTGCGCTGTTGCGGCAGCATGGCGTCAAGACGCTGTATACCCACGATCGCGACTTCCGAATATTCGATTTTCTCGACGTCCGTGACCCGTTCGCGTGACGGCGCCTATCAGGTTGCGAAGAGCTCGACTCCCACCTTGCGCGCCGCGGTTCGCATCGCCCGGTCCTGGCTGGCCAGCGGGAGACAAGTCTCCTGGGCGAGCTCGATGTAGGCCGCGTCGTAGGCGGACAGCCCCGCGCTCCGGGCCAGCGGCAGCACCCGGGCGAACAGATCGTGCACGCGGGGCGCCACCGTGATCGGCAGCCCTGAGAGGTGTCGGATGAAGACCGCGCTCGCCACCGGTGTGATGCGTCGTCGGCGCTCGGCGACCAGCAGCACGTTGGCCACCTCGAGCGGCCAGATCGACGGCACCTGCACCTCGGCGTCGGCCATCGCGTCCAGCACCGAGGCTGCGTATTTCCCAGACTCGTCTTCGAAACACCAGGACATGGTGACGGAGCAGTCGAGGATGAAGGACCTCACCGCCGGCGGCCTTCGTCGATGAGCTGACGAATCGTGAGCCCCTTCAGGGAGCGTCCTCCCCGGAAACGCCGTAACTCCTGGATGACGGCGTCCACGCCGGGGCGTTTCCTGCCGTCGGGTGGGGCGAGCACGGCAACCGGCACACCGTGCTTGGTGATGGTGATACGTTCGCCGCGGGACACGCGGTCGAGCAATTTCGACAGGTGGGTCTTCGCCTCGAAGGCGCCAACGGATGACGTCATGAATTCAACCAGTCTCAAACTAGTCTATCAGGCTGGCTGGCCAGAGCGCCATCGCCCTGTTCGAAGCCCGGAGCCCGAGTGAAGCCGTGGTGTGTCAGGAGCCTTCGCGATGGCTACTGCGCGCTGAAACGCTCGGCCAGGAACTCACGGGCCATGCGGCGCGCGCTGTCCCGGATAGCGCGCACGGCGGAGTTGTTCGTGATCGTGGCGCGCGAGACCGCATCGATGTCGTCGCCGACCGTCAGCCGGTCGAGGACGCTCTTTCCACGGAACTGCTCGACGAATGTCGGGAGGTCGATGGAGAAGTACCCGAACGGCTCGTTGTGATAGACGATGCTGATGTTGGTCAGCGTCCCGCCGGGGTCCATCCCGATCAGTATCCAGATCTCCCCCTTGTAGCCGCGGACCTTCGGCGCAAAATCGACGGTGAAGAACCCGAACCCGACGAGCGTCTCGTTGCCGGTCGCGTCGGTCCGATACCCGCGATAGTGGGGCGTGCCGGTGTCGACGAACCGGAAGGTGTCGGCGTCCGGCAGGACTTCGCGCAGGGACGTGTCGTACCGCGCGAAGTCGGCCGTCGCCCGGTGTCGCTGGGCGAATGTCGCGGTGGGAAGCCCGACGAGCGTCATGACCATGGCGGCGGCGAGTGCCGCCCTGAGGCTGACCTGCATGGTGCCCAGTCTACCGCGGTCCCAGGTTGGTATCATGCACAGATCGGTGTGTTGGCGTTGTCCTCCAGGAGCGAACCAGCGTGACCGTGTCAGCCTCTTCCCGACCGGGGCGCAGTCGTATCGACATGCATGGGGCACGGCTTCACCCTTGCCACGCAGGCCTGCAGGCCTGCGCCACATGGCCAGCCCGGGTGCCGTTGAGCCGTGGTCTCGGTCGGGGTGTGCTCGCCGTCTTCGTGGTCCTGACGGTGTCGCCGGCCTTCGGGCAGCGCGAGCCCGCCGGAACCGGGACGGAGACCGCGGCCGCGGCGTTTCCGTCCACGGTGGCCTCGGTCGCCGTCGGGGCCGGTCCGCTGCTCGACGGCGACGTGCTCGGCGACCCCGCCTGGGCCGACGTGCAGGTGGCCACCGGGTTCGTGCAGACACAGCCCGACGAGGGACAGCCGGCCACCGAGCGGACCGAAGTGCGGGTGCTGTTCGACGACGACACGATCTACTTTGGCATCGTCTGCTACGACCGCGACCCGGCGGGCATCGTCGTGTCCGACAGTCGGCGTGATTCCTCGCTGAGCAACAGCGACAGCATCCAGATCATCCTCGACACCTTCCGCGACGAGCAGAGCGCGTTCGTGTTCGGCACCAGCCCCGCAGGGCAGGAGTATGACGGGCAGGTCGCGAACGCGGGTCAGGGTGGTCGGGGGAGCTTCGGCGGCGGCGGGGCAGCACGCGGGTCCGGCGGCGGCTTCAATCGCAACTGGGATGGCGTCTGGGAGGTCCGCACGCAGATCTCGGACGTGGGCTGGAGCGCCGAGTTTGCCATCCCGTTCCGGACGATCAGCTACCCGAACCGCGAGGCGCAGACGTGGGGGATGAACATCCAGCGCAACATCCGACGTCGCAACGAGGAGGCGTACTGGGCGCCGTTGCCACGGCAGTTCAACCTGCTGCGTTTGTCGCTGGCCGGGCAACTCGCAGGCATCCGGGTGCCGGCGTCCGCGTCGCGTAATCTCAAGGTCACTCCGTATGTCGTCGGGGAAGTTGCACACAGTGACGCCGATGTGCGCGACACCACGATGGGCCTCGGCGATGTCGGGGCCGACATCAAGTACGCCATCAACGCAAGCCTGACCCTCGACCTCACCTACAACACCGACTTCGCGCAGGTGGAGGTCGACCAGCAGCAGATCAACCTGGACCGGTTCAGCCTGTTCTTCCCGGAGAAACGCCCGTTCTTCCTCGAGAATGCCGGCGGGTTCACCCTCGGCAACGGGCGGCAGTCGGCCGGGGGGAACCGGGCCCAGACCGAGCTGTTCTTCAGCCGCCGGATCGGGATCGGTCCGGGTGGGCGCGAGATTCCGATTCTGGGGGGCGCCCGGATATCGGGCAAGGTGTCCGAGTCCGTCAGCGTCGGGCTACTCAACATGCAAACCGCGTCGGTGCCGGGGGTGGCGTCGGCCAACAACTTCACCGTGGCTCGCGTGCGGCGTGATCTGCCGAACCGTTCGAACATCGGGGTGCTGTTCGTCAACCGTCAGGCGACCGGTGATCTGGCCGGCGCCGACGACTACAACCGGACCTACGCGGTGGACGGACGCTGGGGTCTCGGGCAGAACGGCCAGGTGTCGGGCTTCGTGTCTCGCACCGAGACACCCGGCCTCGATGGGGACGACCACGCCTTCAACCTCGTCGGGAACTACACCTCCGAGTTGTGGCAACTGGGGCTCGGGTATGTCGAGGTCGCCGACAACTTCAACCCCGAGGTAGGTTTCCTGCGCCGGCGCGGGTTTCGCAACATCGATGTCGGCGTGGCCTACACGTTCCGTCCCACACACTTCTGGAAGCTGCAGGAGATGCGGCCGCATGGGTCGTTCAACCGCTTCTGGAACTTCGAGGGACAGATGGAGACGTCGTATCTGCACTTCGACTACGACTGGGAGTTCAACGACAGCTCGATGGCGAAGACGACCTGGAACGTCACTGGTGAAGGTGTGACGGCGCCGTTCGAGATCGCCGAGGGGGTGATGGTGCCGCTCGGTGTCTACGAGCACAACGAGGCGCAGTTCTCCTACAACTCGAACCGTGGCGCCCCGGTCAGCTTCGGCGTCCGGACCACGATCGGCGGGTTCTTCGGGGGGGACCGCGTGACGTGGGGTCCGTCGGTCAGCTTTCGGTCGGGTGACACCGTCAACGCCTCGATCCGGTGGAGCCGGAACGACATCACACTGCCGGGTGGCAGTTTCGTCACGAACCTGACCAGCGTCACAGTGGCCTATAACTTCTCGCCGCGGCTGTTTGCCCAGGCCCTGGTCCAGTACAACGACAGCGCCGACCTCTGGTCGGCGAACCTGCGCTTCGGCCTGGTCCGGCAGGCCAACACCGGACTGTTCATCGTCTACAACGACACCCGGGGGCTGCACGACACGATCCCCTCAGGGGCGGGCCGGAGCTTGATCCTCAAGTACAGCCAGCTGTTCGATCTGATCGACTAGACTCCTTGCACAATGGTCATCGTGACACGTGAGTCTCGTTTCGGTCGTGTGTGTGTCGCTCTCACGACGACAGCCTCCGTTCACGGAGTCTAGCAGCCCGTGGTGAAAGTCCCCCGGCATTCGGCTGGCGCTGCATCCGCCCTGCCTGCGTTGTTCCTCGGTCGAATACTGCCCGTATGCTCCCTCGTCTCGCCTTGACAGGCCGGCGCATCGCCACCCTCGGTGCATCGTGCGACTTTCACCACGGACTGCTAGCCCCCGCGTAGGGGGGCTGTGAGAGAAGCTCGGCGAGCGAGACGGAGCGAGACGGTCTGAGGCGGAACCTCGCTAGACACTGGCGTTCGGTGGTTCAACGCACTAAAATCGGGCGATCACCTGGCGTTCTCGACTTTGCGCGAGGGCGCCACTACGGTGTCCGAAGAGGGGTGTAGACGAGGGGATGGGAACGAGCATGACGACAACGATGACACGATTGAGCGTAGCGGCATGCGTGGTGACGGCAGTGATCGCCGTGACACTGACGCCGGCGGCGGCCCAGGTCGTCCGTATCGTGCAGACGAACTCCGCGGGCGACAACGTGCACCTGATCGACCCGGCCACCAACATGATCGTGGGAGAGATCACCGGTGTCGAGGTGGTCCACGGCGTGGCGGCGGCGCCGGACGGCAGCCGGTTGTATCTGAGCAACGAATCGACCGAGACCCTCGACATCGTCGACGCACGGACGCTCGAGGTCACAAAGAGCATCCCGCTGAGCGGACGCCCGAACAACCTGGCGATTCACAAGAACGGCACGCGGCTGTATGTCGCCATCCAGGGCACCGGCGGGGGAGTGGACATCATCGACACCGAGTCCGAAGAGAACATCCGGACCATCCGGATCCTGCGCGGGGTGCACAACACGTTCATCACACCGGACAGCAAGTATGTGGTCGCCGGGTCGACCGGCGGCGGGGGCGCTACCATTATCGACACCGAGCTCGAGCGGAAGATGTGGACCATCCACTTCGAGGGCGGTGTTCGGCCCCTGACGTTCGACACCAATCCGGACGGGTCCACACGGAACATGTACGTGCAGGTGACCAATCTGCATGGTTTCGTCGTGGTCGACTTCGAGACGCGGCGGGAGATCGGACGCGTCATCCAGCCGGAGATCCCAGCCGAGGAACGGAACAGAGAGGGCATCCAGGGGGCGCCGGCGCACGGCATCAAGGTGTCACCGGACGGCACGTCGATCTGGTCCACCAGCAAGATCAACAGCCACGTCTACGCGTACTCGCTCCCCGACCTCGAATATCTGGGTGGCGTCAAGGTGGGGACGGTCCCCGACTGGTTGACCTTCACGCCGGACGGCCGGTTTCTGTATGTGGCCAACGCCCACTCGAACTATGTCTCGGTGATTGACGTGGCGGCACGCAAAGAGATCAAGCAGATCGCGGTGGGGCAGGTGCCGAAGCGGAACATCACGGCGACGCTGTCTGTGGGACCGTAACGGAAGGCAACCCCATGGCACGGACTCTTCGACGGCTGTTTCTGGCGATACTGTGTGTTCAGGTGGCGGCCGGCTCGACCGCGCCCGCCGCCGACGCGCAGGGAACCGCCGGCGGTGGCACCCTGTTGGCACTCGACTTCGATCTCTACCGCGAGACCGTGGAGCCGATTCTGCTGAGCCGGCGGCCCGGGAACGCCCGCTGTGTGGTGTGTCACTCGCGCGGCGGCGGGAACGCCTATCTGGAGCCGCTGTCTCCCGGCAGCGAGACCTACGACGAGGAGCAGTCGCTGCGCAACTTCGCGCGGATCCAGCGTCTGGTGGTGCCGGGAGAGCCGCTCCAGAGCGTGCTCCTGATCAACCCGCTCGCCGAGGAGTCCGGCGGGAGCCACTGGCATGGCGGGGGCAAGCACTGGACCTCGCAGGACGCGGTCGAGTGGCAGACACTAGCCCGCTGGGTCCGCGGCGAGACCGGCGGGGCCGCGAGGTAGTGGCGGGCGTCGGGCGTCGGGCGTTTCTGGCGATGCTGGCGCTGATCGGCGCCGGCCGGACGCTGTGGGCCCAGGGCCGGCAGCGTCTCCGGTATCGGCCCTTGACCCGGCCGGTTCTGGTGCCGTTGGCATCGCTTGCGACCCCGGGTCGCGCGCGACGCTTTGTCGCCCAGGGGGTGTCGCCGCCGAGCGCCGCGATCCCAGGTGAACGGATGCGGATCAATGGCATGGTGGCCCGTGTCGCCGCGGGTGACGACGCCGACTGCTTCAAGGCGGTGTGCGTCGTCTGCCCCCACGAGCAATGCGACGTCGATTTCGTCGCAGATCCCGGCGAGCTCGACCCGAGCGTCGTTGAGGAGATCGGCGAGGTGAGCGACCCGGTTTACCTGTGTCCGTGTCACAACAGCACCTTCACGATGGCCGGGGGCGAGCGGTTGGGCGGCCCGGCGCCACGCGGGCTGTACCTGTTTCGCGTGACGGGTGTGACGGGAACGCATGTCGAGATCGGCGAGGTCGAGGAGGATGTGCTTCTGTTTTTTTGACCAGGAGGCAGGAGTCAGGAGGCAGGAGTCAGAAGGGAGCCGGAGGGCTTCGCCAGCTTCAGGTTCAGAAACGGCGTGTTCGAGATCATGGGCGCGGGTGATTCCCGGGGGCGTCAGGATGTGATGCTCGCCAGGTGCTTCGGAGGAGGCCACAAATGGCTGACTACAAGTTGATCGGACGGAACTACACGACCACGGACCTGCGGGCGAAGGTGACCGGCCGCGCGAAGTACGCGGAGGATTTCCGGGCCGAGGGCATGGTGTTCCTGAAGCTGCTCTTGAGCCCGATGCCGCACGCGCGGGTCCGCAACGTCGATGCGAGCGCGGCGCTGGCGATGCCGGGGGTCGAGGGGATCCTGACCGCCGACGACCTGCCGCAGGTGGACCCGCCGAACGAGGCCGGGCTGACCAACGAGCCGCTCTATGAGGGCGAGCCGATTCTGGCGATCGCCGCGGTCGACGAGCAAACGGCGTCGGACGCAATCGAGGCGATCACGATCGACTTCGACCCGTTGCCGTTCTGTTTGGATCCGCTCGACAGCCTGCGACCGGACGGACCCAACGCGCGGCTCGAAGGCAACACGATGCGCGATCGTGAGATCGTCACGATCAAGTGGACTGAGGCCGAGCTCGCGGAGCTGGCCGAGGGCCGGCTGCCGATGAGCGGCGAGTACGTCGCCGAGTGGTCGGTGGGCGACGTCGAGGCGGGCCTGGCGGCGGCAGATTTGGTAATCGACGAGTCGATCTACCACCAGTCGCTTGGGCATCAGCCGCTCGAGACCCGCAGCTGCATGGCCTACTGGGAAAACGGCAAGGTCTACGTGTACGGGTCGACGCAGAGCACGGCGCGCACCGTTGGCGCCGTGGCGCGCTGGGCCGGTGTGGAGCCGGAGAACGTGGTGCTGGTCTCCGAGTTCTGCGGCGGCGGTTTCGGGAGCAAGGGCGCCGGGTCCATCAGCATGCGGTTCCCGATTCTGATGTCGAAGAAGATCGGCAAGCCGGTGATGATGCGGATCACCCGGCGGGAGGAGAACTTCATCGGCCGGGCTCGGCCGGCGGTGCAGGCCCGCGTCAAGATCGGCTTCCGCCGCGACGGGCGCATCCTGGCGATGGACCTGTTCACCGTGGGTGACGGCGGGCCGTATGGTCGAAGCGGCGACCATATGTCACTCGCGAACATCGCCTCGCTGGCGTACCAGCCCGAGAGCATCCGGGTCAGGGGGATTCCCGTCTACACCAACACCCCGCCGCGTGCCGCGCAGCGGGCGCCCGGTGGGGCGCAGGCGATCGGCATGCTAGCGCCGCTGATGGACAAGGCGGCGCGGCAGCTGGGGATCGACCGCACCGAGATCATCCGCATCAACGCGCCGGTCGGGCAGGCGAAGTTTGGCGCGCCCCGACGCGATGGGCAGCAGGGCAACGTCTCGAGCGCGTTCGTACACGAGGCGCTCGACAAGGGGATGGAGGCGTTCCACTGGTCGGAGCGGATCCGTCGCAGCGGTCAGCGGAACGGCACCAAGCTGACCGGCATCGGGGTCGCGCTGAGCACCTTCTCGGCCGGCAGCTCCGGCATGGACGGTCTCATGGTGTTGAGACCCGACGGGCGTCTCCAGATCCACACCGGTGTCGGGAACCTGGGCACGGAATCGTTCTCCGATACCGCCCGCGCGTCCGCCGAGGCGATCGACCTGCCCTGGGACAAGGTAGAGCTGGTCTGGGGCGCGACGAACCGCAACCTGCCGTGGAGTGCCATGCAGGTCGGTAGCCAGACGGCCCACGCCCAATCGCGGGCGCACTGGGCGGCCGGACTCGACGCCAAGCGCAAGCTGCAGGAGATTGCGGCCATCGATCTGGGCGGGTCACCCGACGACTACGACGTGGCCGGCGAACGGGTGTTCAGACGGGGCACCCGGTCGCAGGGGATGAGCTTCGCGCGGGCGGCGGAACGGGCGATCGCGTTGGGTGGCCGCTTCGACGGCCACGAGCTACCGGACGACATCAACGGGATGACCGCGACGTCGGCCACGGCGCTGGCCGGCCGCGGTCTGATGGGTGTCGCCAAGGACACGTTCGCGACCGGTGGCCGGGTGATGTCCTTTGTCGTCGGGTTCGCCGAGGTCGAAGTCGACGTGGAAACCGGCGAGATCACGCTGGTGGATTACCTCGGCTGTGCCGATTGTGGTACGGTGCTGCACCCGCGTCTGCTCGGGTCGCAGATTCACTCCGGTGGGATCCAGGGATTCGGGATCGCGCTGAGCCAGAAGTGGGTCTTCGACCGGCGCTGGGGGTTGTCGGTCGCCAAGCGGTTCTACAACAATCGGCCCCCGGGTATCCTGGACGTTCCACACGAGCGACCGATGGGGTGGGCCGCCGCCAACATTCCCGACCCGTTCAACCCGGTCGGCGCCAAGGGGATAGGCGAGCCGGCGATCGGCGCAGGCTCCGGCTCGGTGCTGTGCGCGATCGCCGATGCGCTCGGTGGCGACGGGCACTTCTTCCGCTCGCCGGTCACCGCCGACATGGTGCTGACGAAGCTGGAGCAAATCGCCGAGCCGCACAGCCGGCTGATGGCGCACGTGTAGGAGAAAGACCCGTCCGCTACGCTCTTCGGCTTATCCGGGCGCTTGGTTGTGTTGACGTCTGACATCCCGGTAGCCAGGGCCTTTAGCCCCGTCGGGAACGTGCCGGATCCAGCCATCGTCCGATATAGCGCCGTGGAGACCGCGCGGTTCGGCCGTGACACCAGACAGACCGAGGTCGGTCGGGCAGAGCGACACGCTCAACAGGCTAACTGGCGTCCGCCTTGGCCGGCACATACCGGCCGAGCCCAATCTGACCCACGTAGATCACAACGGCCACGAACGCGATCGCCGGAATTGCGCGCACACCGAGCTGTAGATGCGCCAGGCTGTGGGAATTTCCGTTTAGATCGCTCAACGTCAGGTTTCAGTGGCGCCGGCTGAGCGTCCCCTGCCGGCATCCGCTGTAAACCGTGGTTAGTCGGCTCTGTTCTCGCCCGTTCAGGGATGAGCTGGCTCCTCTCGGTCCGCCCAACGTTGAGCCATTTCAATCATTCTTGGGCCAACGTCTGACCAATCATGAAGCGTTGTGGGGTCAAAATCCGCGCCATTCGGCCACACGAGCGTATGAACCTCTGGATCGATCACCACCTGTGCGAATACGGCTGCGTCACGCAAGGGTGAGTACAGCTCTCCGTGCAGTACGGGGTGAAAGTCGATCCGTTGTTCTGTGTCGTCGTCGAACCGTACGGTCAGTTCAAACGGTCCGATCCTCTTGAATTCAGTAACGCGGTATAGCGGATGTTTCATGCTGCCCCTCCTACTACCGTAGTGGCTCGATCTTCGTCGGAGGTCGCCCGGCCTGCAGTCGGTCCCAGTCCGTCGCCAACTCCCGTTGGTGAATCTCGGCCCACGCCTCCACAAGCCGTCGCTGAACTCTCGGCAATCTGCCACTGATCAGTTCAATCGGCTCAATTCCGAACACGGCTGAAATGTCCTGATAGTACACATGGAAGTGCGGCAAATGATGCGGAGCCTCTGGCTCGGCGAACATCCTGACGATGATTCCGAAGAATCTTGAGATTTCGGGCACCGACGTTTCCTCTGGCCCCAACGTCGGGAATCTTCCCGGTCAGTGCGTTTTCGCGGTCGTCCTCGTGTCCTGACGGACTAACGTCAGGGTTCAGCGGCGAGCGTAGCGAGTCCGCTGGAACCCCAGTTGGGTCTTTTCATCTCTGCGCAAGAAGCTGCTGCGCTTGTTCGTC
>JADFPE010000299.1 GCA_022562495.1 Acidobacteriota bacterium | reverse complement strand
TCGAAATCTAGCTCGAGCAGGGCGTTCAATGGGGCCGGCCACTCGGCGGCGCTCCCGCCGTTGCCGAAGTCCCAGAACGGCGCCAGCGTGCTGCCATCCAGCCGGTCCCCGAAGATGAACAGATCGCCGGTGTGGACGGTTCGCAGATCGGGAAAGTAGACCACCGCGTCTCCGTTCGTGTGTCCCCGTCCGAAATGACGGGCCTGTACTTCGACGCCGCCCAGGAACACCGCCGCCTCGTCGGCGAAGATCACGCGGGGCGCGCCGGTCTGGTTGTTGCGCACGATGTTCGCGCGCGCGTTCTTGTGCGCGATCACCTCAGCATCGCTCATGAAGTCGGCGTTGCTGCCGGCGTGGTCGGAGTGGTGGTGGGTGTTGAGGACGTAGCGAATCGGCTGGTCGGTGACGCTGCGGACCTGGGCGGCGATGAAGTCGTAGCTGTACAGATACTTGTCGTCGACGATGATGACACCGTCATCGGTGACCCGCACCGCCACATTCCCGCCCGACATGTTGCCATCGAACCCGGGAATCACATAGAGGCCGTCCTTCACCTCGCGAATCTGTAGCCGGGCCTCCTGTTCGGGTGTGAAGGTGGGTGGTTGCCGTTGTCCGGCGGCGACGACCAGGATAGCCCCGAGCATAACGACGGCGGTGAGCGAACCGAGCCTCTGTAGTGTGCGCATGGGTGCCTCCTGAAGGATGAGCACATCATATCGAGTCGGGCTCTCCCCCGGATGGATCACCCGAGTGTGGTCATTCTACACCTAGTAATACACAGTCGTGTATGATGCGGTGTATGCGAACCAACATCGTCCTGAACGACGACCTGGTCCGGGAAGCGATGCAGTACTCGACAGCCCGCACGCGCCGCGCCCTCGTGGAGGAGGCGCTGGCGACGTATGTGGCGGTGAAGGCCGAGGAACGCCGGCGCGCGACCTATCGGGAGCGGCTGCGTAGCCTGGAGACCCGGCTCAGAGACGTGCGTCTCCGCGAGCGACCTGCCGACCTGCTTCGCGCGGACCGGGAGCGAGCGTGAAGACCTACGTGCTCGATACCAGCGTGGCGGCCGCCTGGTATTTGCCCGAGCGGTTTGCCGTTGCGGCACGTCGGTGGCAGAAGCGGTTGGTCGAGAATCGGGTGCGGCTGCTGGTGCCATCGCTGCACTTCTGGGAGCTCGGAAACGTGCTGAGGACCTATGTGCGCCGCGGGGAGCTGGAGTCTGGGCTTGCCCAGGAGGTGTTCGCGTTGCACCTGGACGCGCCGTTGGAGGTGGCTGAGCCCGAGCGCTCGGAGGTATTGACGACCGCGCTCGAGATGGATGCCACCATGTACGATGCGGTATTCATCGCGCTCGCGCGTGGGCAGGGCGTACCGCTCCTTACCGCCGAGCGGAAGACAACCCCGTGGGTCGTCCGTTTGGGCAAGCTGGTCGAACCGGTTCGCGGGTGAGCTAGCCGCCAACGATGGCGACGCCCCAGGGGCGTTCGCCCGCGGGGATGGTGGCGATGACCCTCAGCGTGTCCGTGTCGATCACGGAGACGTCGTTCGACGGCCCGTTGGCGGTGTAGAGAAAGCGCCCGTCGGCGGTCAGGGCGAGGCCCCAGGGACGCGCGCCGACGTCGACCGAGCTCACCACCTCGCCGCTCCCGGCGTCGATGACGGCCACCGTCCCGCCGCGCCCAGTGGTCACGTAGACCCGGGCACCATCGGGCGAAACGACGACGCCCATCGGGCGGACGTTCTCGCCCCGCAGCTCGATCGTGTCGATGACCGAGTGGGTGCTGGTGTCGACCACCGACACGGTCCCGCCGTTCTCGGCGGTGACATAGGCGCGGGTGCTATCTGGAGAGAAGGCGGACGCGCGTGGCCGGGCGCCCACGTCGAACACCGCCACGACCTCGAGGGCAGCGGTATCGATGACCGAGACCTGGCTGTCGTTCTCGGATGTCACGTAGACGAAGCGGCCGTCGGGGCTGATGGACACGCCTTCCGGCTCATCCCCGACTGGCAGCTGGGCGACGATCTCCCCGCTGGTGATCTCGACGACGCTCGCCAGCGCGGCGTCTTCGTTGGCCGCGAAGATCCGTGTGCCGTCGGGGCTGACCGCGAGCTGCTCGGGGTCGGTGCCGGCATCGAGCACACGCACGACGCGCGCTTCCGCCAGGTCGACGATGCCGATGCCATCGGCCGACCGGTCCGGCGGAGGCAGGCTGTCCTCGTCCACACCGGGTGGTGCCGGTGGCGACCCGCTGAGCGCGACGAACAGCCGGTTCCCCTCGGGTCCGACCTTGATGCCGCGGGGCCGCTTGCCGAGCGGGATCGTGGCCAGCACCTCGTGGGTGCCGCCGGCGATCACGGTGAGATCCCCCGAGCCTTCGTTGGTGACGTAGACACGGTAAGGTGGGGCGGTCACCGATGGCACGGCCTCGGCGACCGCTGCAACGTCGTTCACGGCCGGTTCCGGTCCGCCCCCACAGGCGGTCAGCCACATCAACGCGCCGGCGAGTGCGACGCAATAGCTCCGTCTCATGACGGGTCTCCTGACGACTGGCTCTGTTGGGCGTTCGGGGCTTCTCCGGAGGGCGGTGCTGACGGTGGTGCGCCCGCCGCGAGCGCCTGGGTCGCCACCTCCATCACGACGCGGCTGTAGGCGCCGGGGTCCGGCAGGGTGCCCCCCTCGGCCAGGATCGCCTGCCCGTGAAGCAGGCGCGCGTAGGTGTCGAGCTCTGGCGTCTTGGCGTCTGCCGCATGGATTGTGCGGAGCCGCTCGATAAACGGGTGGTCCGGGTTGATCTCGAGGATCCGCTTGGTCTTCGGCGGCGCCTGGCCCATCCGGCGCATCATCTCCTCGAGTTGTGGGCTCATGTCGTCGGCGTCGCCGACGAGACAGGCGGGGCTGCTCGTCAGGCGGCCGGAGAGGCGCACATCCTTGATGTCATCCTGCAGGTGCGTCCGCAGCGTCTGGAGCAGTCCGTCGAATCGGCTGGGGTCGCCCGTGTCGGTGGTGGTGCTGTCCGCCTTGTCCTCGTCCTTCCCGAGGTCGATCTCCCCCTGGCTGACCGAGACGAACCGCGTGTCCTTGTAGGACAGGTCACCCTGGAGCCAGAACTCGTCGACCGGGTCGGCGAAGAACAGCACCTCGATGTCCCGGCGGATGAACGATTCGAGGTGGGGCGAGTTGCGGACCGCGTCGAGCGACGCGCCACCCAGATAGTAGATGTGCTTCTGGTCGTCTCCCATCCGCGCCACGTAGTCGCCCAGCGAGGTTAGTCCCTTGGCGCGACTCGACTCCGAGAGCATGAGGTCCAGCAGCCGGTCCCGGAACTCGTCGGCCGCGGCGAGCCCCTCCTTCAGCACTGCGCCGAACTCCGCCCACAGGGTGCGCATGGCATCCGGCGTGTCCTTCTTGAGGCGCTCGATCGCGTCGAGCGTCTTCTTGATCGCGAACGTCCGGATTGCCTTGACCTGCCGGTCGTGCTGCAGCATCTCGCGCGAGACGTTGATCGTCAGGTCCTCGCAGTCGATGACGCCCTTGAGGAACCGCAGCCATTCCGGCAGCAGTGCCTTCCAGTCGTCCATGACGTGGACGCGTTTGACGTAGAGCTGCACCCCCTTCGTGATCCGGTCGCGGTGATACAGGTCGAACGGGGCCTTGGCGGGGATGAACAAGAGAATGCGGGCGTTGAACGTCCCCTCCATGCCGGCCGAGATCGTGGCAAGCGGGTCCTGCCAGTCGTGCGAGAGGTGCCGGTAGAACTCGTGATATTCCTTGTCGGACACCTCGCTGCGCGACCGCGTCCAGATCGCCTTCATCGAGTTCAGTGTCTCGTCCTCGGTGACGGTCTTCGGCAGCATCCCCTTGACCGGCGTGCCGGTGTTGTCGAGCACCGGCTCCTGCCGCTCGACCCGCATCCGGATCGGGTGCGCGACGAAGTCGGAGTGCTTCTTGATGGTCTCCTTCAGCAGCCAGGTATCGGTGTAGTCCCCGAGCCCGTCCTCTTCGTCCACCGGCTTGAGGTGCAGCAGCACCGTGGTGCCGGCCTGGGGCCGGTCCGCGTCGTCGAGCGTATAGGTGCCGTCGCCGGTCGATTCCCAGCGCACGGCGGTGTCGGTGCCGGCGCGTCGGGTGGTCAGCGTGACCCGATCGGCCACCATGAAGGTGGAGTAGAAGCCGACGCCGAACTCGCCGATCAGGTCGGCGCTGGCCGCGGCGCCGCCTGCACCGCCGGCGGTCTGTTTCGCCTTCAGGGCGGCGAGAAACTCCCGGCTGCCGGAGCGGGCGATGGTGCCGATGTCGCGTATGACCTCCTCGCGGCTCATCCCGATGCCGTTGTCGGAGATCGCGAGTGTCCGAGCGTTCGTGTCGACCTCGAGGCGGATCTCCAGCTCGCCATCAGGCATCAGGTCCGGGGTGGTCAGACCTTCCAGCCGTATGCGGTCCAGGGCGTCCGAGCTGTTCGAGACGAGCTCGCGCAGGAAGACGTCCTTCTGAGAATAGAGCGAGTGGACCATCAGGTTCAGCAGCTCTTGAACCTCGGCCGTGAAAGAGTGTTTTTCCGTACTCATCGTAATCAGTCGGGGCTACGCCCCGAACCCTACGCGGGCGCTTCGCGGG
>JADFPE010000064.1 GCA_022562495.1 Acidobacteriota bacterium | reverse complement strand
TCGGCCGGGAGCTGTTCGTCCGGGATGCGACGCGTCAGGGTCAGCCGCACGGGCTCCTGCCGAGCCGGGTCGAACGCTACCCGCAACGGCTCGCTGAAGAGATTGCCTGACGCGCCTGGCGACCTGAGGTCTCGGTTGATGGTGAGCACGGCCTGGACGTGGTACTCGCCGGCCGGCAGATCGCCGAGGCTCTCGATGGGAAACGCGGCGGCGGTGGCGTCGAGAATCGCCCTGTCACCGGGAGCGAGGGCCGGTACATCGACCCCGACCATCGGCGTAGCATTCCGGCCGGTGCGGCCGATGAGGCGCCGGGGTTCGATGCGGTCGCTGGGGGCCATGACGACGAGGAGACGACCCGCGGGCTGCGCCGGCAGCGAGGGGTCGAGCGTGACCTCGAAGCGGAGGCCCGGGCCGACTTGGCCGTGGAGGAGGACGGCGGCCAGCGTGGTCAGGGTCAAGGCGACGAGGATGCGTTGGATAGCGTCTCGATTCATGTCGTGACGCCCTGAGCTACGACGGCCCGAAGGGCCTTGCCCCGGGACGGAATCCGCCGGCGGCGGCCTGAAGCGCATGCTCGGGGGACACGCCGGCCTGACCCGAGCGCAGTCGAGGGTGTCCAGACTATGATAGTCCGCACATTCAGTGGTCCCGTTCGTCATCACGGTGACGCACCGAGGTTGGCAAGGCGCGACGACCGAGCCTATCGGGCAAATATGCGAGGCCTGGAAGCGAGAGTCCAGCACCGCCCTTCGCGGGAGGCATCGCCGGCCAAATGCCACCGTGATGACGGACGGGGCCACAAGGGGGATCTGATGACCCGAAGCAGACGGTGGGTTGTGGCGGGGCTGATGCTGATGGTCGCCTGCGCGGCGCCTCGAGACGTGGGCGCGCAGCGGCTCAATCCGATGATCGCGTTGCTCGAGGCGGGTGAAACGGTGTTCGGACCGATCTGGGGCGACAAGTCGCCCAACGGGGCGGTGGCGGTCTCGCGGAACAACGAGCTGGACTACATCTTCTACGACATGGAGCATGCGCCGTTCGACATTCCAGAGATGCGGACGTTCATGCAGTTCCTGCTGGACCCGGGGCGCATCCTGCGGCGCGGCCAGCCCGGCTGGGAGCGGACGGTGCTGGTGCGCATCCCGGCCTACGGGCGGGAGTTGAACCAGTGGATGATCAAGAACATCCTGGACCAGGGGGCGCACGGCATCATCACGCCGCACATCGAGACGGCCGAGCAGGCGCTGCACGTCGTGCGGTCGATGCGCTACCCACAGCGGGTCGGCGCCACCGACATGGAGCCGGCGGGCCAGCGCGGCAGCGGCGCCGGCAACGCGACTCGTTTCTGGGGTGTGGGAGGCGGCGACTATCTCGCCAAGGCGGACCTGTGGCCGCTCGATCCGGACGGCGAGCTGCTGGTCATGATCCAGATCGAAAACCAGCTCGGTGTCGCGAACGTGGAAGAAATTGCGCGGGTGCCGGGGGTCAGCATGCTGATGGCGGCACCGTCGGACCTGGGAATGGCGTATGGCGGCGACGGGGAGGCGGCCGAACGCGCGATTCAGCGGATCCTCGCGGTGTCGAAGGCGGCGGGCATCCCCTGCGCAATCACCGCCAGCGTGCGCGACGTGGAGCGGCGGGTGCAGGAAGGGTTCCGGGTGATCATCGCGAGCGGCGAGGCGGTGACGATCGGGCGCCGGGCGGCTGGAAGGTAGTACACCAGACCTCGCGCCCAGTCATCCGCCAGAGGGAGAAGCCCCCGCGAGCCGTGCTGGCGGCCGGCAGCGCGTGTCCGAATCGATACACGCGGCACCGCCGGGGCACGGCGAGGCCCCCCATAGCGGGGCTGTGAGAAAAGCTGCCTGGCGAAGCGGAGCTTCGCTAGAATAGGGCTCGCAGAGGGGAACCAGGAGTGTGCTGATGCCAGACCGAACCATCATGCCGCCGCGCCAGAGGGGAATCGGTCTCGTCGCCGCGCTTGCGATCGCGGGCACCGTCGTCGCCTGCAGCCCGCAGGGCGCCGGCGGCCTGACACAGCGGTTGTCGGTCGCCACGGGTGGCACCGGGGGGGTCTACTACCCCTACGGCGGCGGGGTGGCGAAGGTCATCAGCGACCATCTCGACGGGGTGGAGGCGACGGCGGAGGTGACCGCCGGGACGGTCGACAACCTGAAGTTCCTTGCGAACCGGGAGGCCGACCTGGCGTTCGCGCTGGCGGACTCGCTGGACGATGCAGCCGCGGGCCGGGGCGTCTTCGCCGACTTCGGCGCGGTGCCGGCGCTGGCGATCGCCGTGCTCTACGACAACCTGAACCAGCTGGTGACGCTCGAAGGCAAGGGCATCGAGACGGTCGCCGACCTGCGCGATCGAACCGTATCGACCGGCTCGCCCGGCAGCGGGACCGAGATCACGGCGTTCCGGATGCTCGAGGCGGCCGGGCTGAACCGGGACACCGACATCCGGAGGCAGAGCCTCGGCGCGGCGCCGTCGGTCGAGGCGATCAAGGACGGCAAGATCGACGCGTTCTTCTGGAGCGGCGGCATCCCGACCGGGTCGGTGCTGGACCTGGCATCGACGCCGGGCCGCACCATCAAGCTGGTCCCGAACGCCGACACGCTGCCGTTTCTGCACGAACGCTATGGCGACACGGTCTACCACGCGGTGACGATCCCCAGCATCACCTACCCCGGCATGAGCGGAGACGTGGAGGTGATCGGGGTGGCCAACATCCTCGTGGTGCACGAGGAGATGCCGGAGGACCTCGTCTACCGGATCACGCAGGCGCTCTTCGAGCATCGCGACGTGCTGGTGGCGATTCATCCAGAGGCGGCGAAGCTGACGCTCGAGAGCGCGGTGGTCGGCTCGACCGTGCCGTTCCACGAGGGCGCCATCCGCTACTATCGCGAACAGCAGGCCTGGACAGGGTCGTGAGGAGCGTGTCTCAGGAGACAGGAGACAGGAGGCCGGAGGCAGGAGAAGCCGGCCTGTCCGCCGAAGCCTTGGCAACGGCGGGACGGCTTCGCCGACCTTCTCTCAGTCGGCTCTGAAGCGAGCCGTCACGAACCTGTCGCCAACGAGAGTCGGAGCGCATCCTGGCGATCCCACCTGCCCCGCCGGTCGATCTCCGCGACGACCCGGACGCCGAAACCCCGACACGACAGCTGACCGGCGTTCCCGACCGGCTGGTCACGATCCTGGCGACCGGCCTCTCGCTCTACGCCCTCTACTGGGTGCTGGGCATCGTCCAGCCGCAGATCTACCGGGTCAGCTTCCTGCTGGTCGCGCTGGTCCTCGTTTTTGTGCTCTACCCGACCATCCCCGCCTGGCGCCCTCGGGTGGCGGCGCTCGACTGGGCGCTGGCCGCCGTCTCGGTGCTGGTCCTGGCCTGGCCGATCGTCGACTTCGACCAGTTCGTCCGCCGGGCCGCGACCCCGAGCGAGATCGACATCCTGTTCGGCGCCATTACCACGCTGCTGGTACTCGAGGCGACCCGCCGCACGGTCGGCTGGATCCTGCCGGTCACCGCCGTCTCTTTCCTGCTTTACGGCTACTACGGCCCGCTGCTGGAACTGGTCGGCCTGGACATCATCGCGCACCGCGGCTACTCGGTGACGCGGCTGGTCGGCATGCTCTACGTGACGATCGAAGGCATCTTCGGCGTGCCACTCGGCGTCGCCGCCACCTACATAATTCTGTTCACCATCTTCGGCGCCATGCTGCAGCACTCGGGCGCCGGGCAGTTCTTCATCACCTGGACGATGGCGTTGTTCGGCCGCTCGAAGAGCGGTGCCGGCCCGGGCCGGACGGTGGCGATGTCGGGGTTCCTCCTGGGCACCGTGTCCGGCAGCGGCGTGGCAACGACGGTCACGCTGGGCGCGGTCGCCTGGCCGATGCTCCGGCGGGCCGGGTTCTCACCCGAGGTCGGGGGCGCCATCCTGTCGGCCAGCGGCATCGGCGCCATCATGGCGCCGCCGACCATGGGGGCCGCTGCGTTTCTCATCGTCGAGTTCCTGCATATCTCCTATCCGCAGGTGATTGCGATGGCGATCGTGCCGGCCGTCCTCTACTACCTGTCGATCGTGCTGATGATCGAGGCGGACGCGCGTCGGCTCGGCACCACGGCGGTCGACGTGGACGTGCCGTCCCTCGGCGTGTTGACGCGCCGGTCCGGCTACCAGTTCCTGCCACTCATCGCGATCGTAGCGCTGCTGCTGTCTGGGATGACGCCGTTCCTTGCAGTGTTCCTGGCGACGATGCTGACCATCGCGTTGAGCTTCGTGAAACCGGAGACGGCGCTCAAGCCGCGGCGGCTGTTGGCGGCGCTCGAGACCGGCGGCCGCGCGGTGCTGGCGGTGGTGGCGACCACGGCCACGGCCGGCATCATCGTCGGTGTGGTGTTGCTGACCGGGCTTGGGCTGAAGATCTCCGGCATCATCGTGGACCTGGCTGGCGGAAACCTGTTCTTCACGGTGCTCTACGCGGCGGTGGCGGTCTGGATGCTGGGGCTGGCGGTGCCGGTGACCGCCTCCTACATCATCGCGGCGGTGATGATCGCGCCGGCGCTGACGGACGTCGGCGTGCCGGAGGTCGCGGCGCACATGTTCATCTTCTACTACGCGGTGCTGTCCGAGGTCAGCCCGCCGACGGCGCTGTCACCATTCGCGGCGGCGGCCATCACCGGCGCCAACCCGTTCAAGACGATGATGCTGACCTGGAAGTACACGCTGCCGGCGTTCCTGGTGCCGTTCACGTTCACGCTGAGCCCGGAAGGGCTGGGAGTGCTGCTCCAGGCGCCGCTGGCCGACATCGTCCGGACGGTGACAACCGCGGCCATCGGCATTCTGGCGCTGGCGATGGGGCTGGGCGGCTGGCTGCGTCAGGAGGCAACGAAGGTGGAACGGACAGTGGCGGTGGCCGGCGGACTGCTGTTGTTCTATGCGACGACGCTGACGGATGTGCTTGGCGCGGCGCTTTTCGTGGCGGCAATCGCGTTGCACGTGCAGAGGACGCCTGCCCAGAAGTCAGCAGTCAGCAGTCAGAAGTCAGAAGGGGCTTGACGTCCTTCTGACTTCTATCGTCTGCCTGCTGCCTGCGTGGAGTTAAAGCCCTCGAGCTACGCTCTTGTCAGGCGGCGGTACTTGATCCGGTGCGGTCGGTCGGCGGCGGATCCGAGCCGGCGGCGGCGGTCTGCTTCGTAGTCCTGATAGTTGCCCTGGAACCAGACCACCTGGCTCTCGCCTTCGAAGGCGAGAATGTGCGTGGCGATGCGGTCGAGGAACCAGCGGTCGTGGCTGATGACGACGACACAGCCGGCGAACTCGAGGAGCGCGTCTTCGAGCGCGCGCAGGGTGTCGACGTCGAGGTCGTTGGTCGGCTCGTCGAGCAGCAGCACGTTGGCGCCGGTGCGGAGCAGCTTGGCCAGATGCACGCGGTTGCGTTCGCCGCCCGACAGCTGCCCCACCTTGCGCTGCTGGTCGCGTCCCTTGAAGTTGAACCACGAGCAGTAGGCGCGCGACGCCACGGTCCGTGTGCCGAGCGTCACCTCCTCTTCGCCGCCGGAGATCTCCTCCCAGACGGTCTTGTCCGGGTCCAGCTCGCGGCTCTGGTCGACGTACCCCAGCCTGACCGTCTCGCCCAGCGTGAGCGTGCCGGCGTCGGGGGTCTCCTCGCCGGTCATCATCCGGAACAGCGTGGTCTTGCCAGCCCCGTTCGCGCCGATGACGCCGACGATACCGGCCGGCGGCAGTGTGAAGCTCAGATCCTGGATGAGACAGCGCTCGCCGTAGCTCTTGCGGAGGTTCTTCGCCTCGACGACCACATCGCCAAGCCGGGGACCGGGCGGAATGTAGATCTCGGCCGACGCGATCTTCTCAGCGACGTCCTGGTTCAACAGATCCTCGTAGGCGTTGAGCCGCGCCTTGCCCTTGGCTTGCCGCGCCCGCGGCGACATCCGGATCCACTCCAGTTCCCGCGCCAACGTGCGGCGCCGGCGGGTCTCCTGCTTCTGCTCGACCTCGAGTCGCGTCTGCTTCTGCTCGAGCCAGGAGGAGTAGTTGCCCTCCCACGGGATCCCTTCGCCGCGGTCGAGCTCGAGAATCCAGCCGGCGACATTGTCGAGAAAATACCGGTCGTGGGTAATCGCCACCACGGTGCCGCGGTATTGCTGCAGATGCCGCTCGAGCCAGCCGACCGTCTCGGCATCGAGATGGTTGGTCGGCTCGTCGAGCAGCAACAGGTCGGGCGACTGCATCAGCAGCCGGCACAGCGCCACGCGGCGGCGCTCCCCAACCGACAGGTTGGTGACCGGGGCGCGGGGCGGCGGCAGCCGCAACGCGTCCATCGCCAGCTCGACACGCGAGTCGAGGTCCCAGGCGCCGACCGCCTCGATCTTGTCCTGCAAGCGCCCCTGCTCGTCCATCGCCTCTTGCAGCTCGTCACCGAGCAGGCCATCGTTGAAGCTGGCGATCACCTCGTCATAACGCGTCAACAGGCCCTTGTGCTCGGCCACGCCCTCCTCGACGTTGCCCTTCACGGTTTTCTGCTGGTTGAGCTGTGGCTCCTGGGGCAGATAGCCGACGCTGATCCCCGCCGAGGCGAACGCCTCGCCTGTGTAGTCCCCCAGCTCACCCGCCATGATCCTGAGCACCGTGCTCTTCCCGGCACCGTTCAGCCCGAGTACACCGATCTTCGCGCCCGGCAGAAACGACAGCCAGATATCTTTCAACACCTCCTGACCGGGACCGTAGGACTTGCCGAGCCCTTTCATCGTGTAGATGTATTGATGGGACATGCGTCTGTTCTCAGATGTCAGCATTCACACGCAGGCCTGTCCGCCGTAACCGCGGCGAAGGCGGAAGACAGGAGACCGGAGATTGAGTTAGAGTCGCCATGCTGTCCCGCTGTTGGCCGCAGCCGGCGAAACCGGTCCAGTCTACTTCATGTCCGATTCGTCATCGGCAGCGCTCGTAGCTGCCACGCCCACACCCGACCCGCCGCCGGTCGTTCCGGAGACCAGCCCGGCGACCACACCCACGGTGCAGACCCGGACGGAAGGCCGGCTGCGGGCGCCCGCGACCGACACGGCACCGCCGCCGGACGAATCCACGCCAGCCGCAGCAGCCACACCGAAGAAGCCCGCGACACCGGGCCGGCACCGGCCACGGCGCAGACCGATCTGGGTCGGCTGGCCGGATGAGAAGCTCCTCGACGTGCGGATGTGCGACCTCGGGCTGTCGATCGAGGGCACGGTCATCGAACGACGCATCCGCGACCTGCACGCCGAGCTCGCGACGCGGGGTATCACGTTCCGGCCGCACTTCTGGCTGTCGGACGACTGGTTCACGCCGGACGACATTCCGGGCGTGGCCATCCCCTTCTATCTGGCGCACCCTCGACTTGCGCGGCTCGAGCTGGCGCAGCTGCTCGAAGTGGAGGGCGGCACCAAGGCCTGGTGCATGCGGATCCTGCGTCACGAGATGGGGCACGCGATCGACAACGCGTACTGTCTGCAGCGCCGCCGCAAGCGGCAGAAGCTGTTCGGGCTGTCGTCGACACCCTATCCGGAGTACTACACGCCCAAGCCCCACAGCAAGAGCTTCGTGCTGCATCTCGACTCGTGGTACGCGCAGAGCCATCCGGATGAGGACTTCGCGGAAACATTCGCCGTCTGGCTCGACCCGCGCTCGGTCTGGGCGAAGCGCTACGCGGGCTGGCCCGCGCTGAAGAAGCTCGAGTATCTGGACGCGCTGATGGCCCAGACCGCCGGCACGGACCCACTGATGACGACCCGGCGCCTGATGGAGCCGCTCTCGAGTCTGCGGAAGACCTTACGCGAGCACTACACGGCGAAGCGGAGGCGCTACGGACTCGAGTACCCGGATTTCTACGACCGCGACCTGCGCAAGCTGTTCTCCGATGCCCCCGAACACGCCGGGAACGTCTCGGCCGCAAAGTTTCTGACGCGCGTGCGCCGCGACGTCCGCCGGCTGGTCGCGCGCTGGACGGGTGAATACCAGTACCGGATCGACCAGGTGCTCAACGACATGATCGTGCGCTGTGAAGCGATCGGGCTCCATCTGGCCACACCGGAGGACCGGGCCAAGCCGGACTTCATGGTCCTCCTGACGGTGCAGACGATGAACTACCTGCACGGCGGCCGTCACCGGATTGCGCTGTGAAGAAACTCCGCGTGCTCGCCCTGATGCACGACTACATGGTGCCCCCAGAGGACGTGCGAGGGCTCGATGTGGTGAATGCGCTCTGGAAGACGGAGTTCGATGTCATCACCACGCTGGCGGCGGCCGGGCACGACATCTACACCCTGGGCCTGGCCGACGAGCTGGGTCCGATACGACAGGCGATGGACGAGGTCCGGCCGCACGTCGTGTTCAATCTGATGGAGGCCTTTCACGAGGTCGCCACGTTCGACCAGAACGTCGTGAGCCACCTCGAGCTGCTGCGGCTCCACTACACCGGCTGCAACCCGCGCGGGCTGATCCTGTCGCGCGACAAGGCGCTGGCAAAGAAAGTCCTCACCTACGACGGCATCCCGGTGCCGGCGTTCGCCATCTTCCCGATCGGCCGTGAGGTCCAGCGTCCCGCTCGCCTGGCGTTCCCGCTCATCGTCAAGTCGCTGACCCAGGACGCCTCCTATGGCATTTCGCAGGCGTCGGTGGTCACCGACGATGCCAGGCTCAGAGAACGTGTCGTGTACATCCACGAGCGGCTCGGCACCGACGCCATCGTCGAACAGTACATCGAGGGCCGCGAGCTCTACGTGGGCGTCATCGGCAACGAGCGGCTGCACGCCTACCCGGTCTGGGAGATGAAGTTCGCGAACATGCCGGAGGGCGCCCACCGGATCGCAACCGAGCGCGTCAAGTGGAGCAGCGCCTACCAGAAGAAACACGGCATCCACTGCGGGAAGGCCCGGCTGCAGCGCGCCGGCATGGAGGAGTACCTGCAGTTCCTCGCCACGCGCGTGTTTCACCTGCTGCAGATGAACGGCTACGGCCGGATCGACATCAGGCTCGACGGTAACGGGCAGCCCTGGGTGCTGGAGGCGAACGCCAACCCGCAGCTGGCCTATGGCGAGGATTTCGCCGAATCGGCCCACCATGATGGGGTGCCCTACGAGGCGCTACTGCAGCAGATCCTGAAAGTAGGGCTGCAATGGAGGGCCGACCGGGCGGGATGAACGGCAGCCCGGACGGGCTGCCCTCCAAGAAGGCAGAAGTCAGGAGTCAGGAGACGCCGGAGGGCTTCGCCGTCTTCCGCCCTGAAGCAAGCTCACCACAGATCGACGGCGCGCGCACGGTGTGGCGCCCACTGGCGTTCCTGCTCCCTTCTGACTTCTCCAGGTCGCGCTACGGCATCTCGAGCGTGAACTGGACTTCGGTTGTCTCGCCGGCGGTGACGGTGACGGTCTGCGGCTGGCCGCCGAGCCGCTCGTGCCAGATCGACAGCTCGTGGGTGCCGGGCGGCACGCCTTCAATGGTGAAGCTGCCATCGATTCCGCTCACGACTCCCAGGTCATTGCTGACCACGATCCAGCCGCGCATCCACGAATGCGAGTCGCATTCGACCCGCACGACGCCGGGACGACGCAACGGGCGCGTGACGTGCATGCCGGCGAACGGCAGTGCGATGTTGAAGTCGGTGCGGTTGCGGTCGTCGTAGGAATGCGTCGAGTGCAGCGTGTCGTCCTCACTCGTGATCGCGAGCTGGCTGCGTGTCGGCGCGATCTGCACGTGCGGCACGAACCGACATCCGGCGTTGTTGATCGTCGGCGGGGCCACGTTGACGGGCCAGGGCACGCCGGCCACCCTCACCACGGCGTTCGCCACGTGGCCGGCGCTATCGGCGACGATCTCCTCGTTCGGCACCGTCTCACCGCAGACCGCCTCGTCGGCGTTCACCTCGACCGTGCTCGGCGCCGGTGGGTGCTCCATGATGACGATGCCAGTGATGGTCCCGACCGCCTGGACGCCACCCTGTAGCGGCACGCCCCCGACCAGCACCAACGCTCCGCCCAGCGAGATCGCCGCCAGCACCGCCCCCGTTCCCGCGTGCCTGTCCATGTCTCTACTGTAACGCACCCACCGAACCCGTCACACGACCGCCGAGCACGCGGCAGTTGGCCCGGGCGGCGCTCCTTCTTCTCAGGGATGGTCCTCGCGCCCACGGGCGGTTGAAGGAAAGGGCTGGCGAAGCCCTCCGACGTCCTTCTGACTCCTGCCTCTTGACTCCCGAGCATCCTCTACAGCGTCGTCGGGCTGCCCGTCCGCGATTTCGGAACCTCCACCGTCTCCGGCTCGGGGGTGAAGTCCTCGCCCGGGTTGATGAACCTGTCCTGCTCGAAACGATACTGCGTGTCATAGAGCACGCGATACCGGCCGTCGGCAGCGAGCAGCTCGGTGTGGGTGCCGCGCTCGACGATCTGCCCGTGCTCGAGCACCAGAATCTGGTCGGCGCTCTGGATGGTGGACAGTCGGTGGGCAATGACGAACGTGGTGCGCCCGCGGCGCAGGGCCCGCAACCCGTCCTGGATCATCGCCTCGCTTTCACTGTCGAGGCTGGAGGTCGCCTCGTCGAGGATCAGGAGCCGCGGGTCCGCCAGAATCGCCCGGGCGATGGCGACACGCTGGCGCTGCCCGCCCGACAGCTTGACGCCCCGCTCGCCGACGATCGTATCGTAGCCGTCCGGAAACTCCTGGATGAACTCGTGGCAGTGCGCGATGCGGCTGACCTCCTCGATCTCGGCGCGGGTGGCGTGCCGGCGCGCAAAACTGATATTCGAGGCGACCGACCCGTCGAACAGGAAGTTCTCCTGCAGCACGACCCCCAGCTGCCGCCGGTAGTCAGCGAGCTTCAGCGTCGCCAGATCCCGCCCGTCCACCAGGACCCGGCCTTTCTGCGGCCGGTTGAACGCCATCACCAGGCTGACCAGCGTGCTCTTCCCGGACCCGCTCGACCCGACCAGCGCGGTCGTCGTGCCGGCCGGCGCCGTCAACGAGACGTCGCGCAGCACCTCCATTCCTTCGGTGTAGGAGAACGTCACATGCTCGAGCTCGACATCCCCCGTCAACACATCGATCGTCTGCCGTGACTCGTCCTCGTCCATCTCGGTCGGGGTGCCGAGAATCTCGCGAATCCGGTCGAGTCCGGCGAACGCCTCGGTGATCTGCGTGCCGATCGAGGCGATCGACACCACCGGCGCCACCACCACACCGGTGAACAGCAGATACCGCAGCAAATCGCCAACGGTCCACTGGTCGGCGATGATCGCCCGGCCGCCCATCACGATGATCAACGCGCCGATCCCGCCGATCACGAGGGTGGCTGCCGACGTCGTGGCCGACACGCCGGTGACCGTCTTGGCCACGTTGCGCAGCAGGCGGTGGGCACCCTTGGCGAACACCAGCTGCTCTCGTTTCTCGACGCTGTAGGCCTTGATGATCCGCACCCCGCCCAGCATCTCGCCCAATCGGCCGGTCACCTCGGCGTTGATCTTGCCCCGCTCGCGAAACAGTGGACGCAGCTTCGCAAACGCCGTGGCCATGACGAGCCCAAACAGGACCAGGATGACCAACGTCACCGTCGTCAGCCGCCAGTTCAGGTAGAACAGCACGCCGAGCCCGATCGTCGCGGTGACTAATCCGCCAACCAGCTGCGCGAGACCGGTCCCGACGAGGTTGCGGATGCCCTCGGCATCGGTCATCACGCGCGAGATCAGGACGCCGGTCTTCGTCGAATCGAAGTAGCTGACCGGCAACCGCGTGATGTGCCGCTGCACCCGCTTCCGCATCTCCGTGATAGCCCGCTGCGCCGCGACACCCAGCACCTGTGACAACGCGAACCCGGAGCTCGCCTGCACGAGCGTGGCGGCGCCGGCCCAGAGCGCCAGCGGGATCAGCAGGTCGGCCTGGCCCTCACCGATCACGTCGTCAATGACGTAGCCTGACATCCAGGGCAGGACCAGGCCGGCCAGCCGGCTGACCAGCATCAGCACCAGACCGAGGATGAGCCGACTGCGGTGAGCGTGGACGAGCTTCTTGGCCTCGTCCCACGCGCCGGGTGTCACGAATCGTTTCTTGGTCTTCTGTGGTGTATCGTCTGCCATGGCGCCAGCGAGGCTGCGCCTCAACCGCCCGGTAACCCGCCCCCTGGCGGCGCAGCGTCGTCGCGAGCGGGGGCCTTTATCATAGCCCCGCTACGCGGGGGCTAGCCATCTCCACGTCTCACAAGAACTTGCTTCACATGCCACGATCTCATCCAACTCAGATGGCTCGTCGCCTCACGTCGCCACCGGAAAGGTAGCCGGTGGTGGAGCGGTTCCCACGCGGCGACGAAGGTCTTCGATTGTATGCCGCCCGACGTCTCCTGTCTTCCGTCTTCGCCAACGCCTCCTGCCTCCTGCCTCCTGAGCCTCTGGTATAGACTTTCGCCGTGGCTTCTCCCTCGCGCCGCATCCTCCATCTCGACATGGACGCCTTCTACACGTCGGTCGAACAGCGTGACACGCCAGCGCTGCGGGGGAAACCGGTAGCGGTGGGGGGGCAACCGGAGGGACGCGGTGTGGTCGCGGCGGCGAGCTACGAGGCGCGCTCGTTCGGTGTGCACTCGGCGATGTCGATGGCCAAGGCGGTGCGTCTCTGCCCGAGTCTGGTCATCCTCCGCCCCGACTTCACCCGCTACCGCCAGGTCTCGAGACAGGTGTTCGACATGTATCGCTCGGTCACGTCGCTGGTCGAACCGCTCTCGCTCGACGAGGCATATCTGGACGTGACCGAGAACACCTGGGGCGAGCCGCTGGCGACCACCGTGGCCAGGCGGCTCAAGCGCTGGATCCGCGAGGAGACCGGACTGACGGTGTCGGCCGGCGCGGCGCCCAACAAGTTCCTGGCCAAGATCGCGTCCGACAGGGACAAGCCGGACGGACTGACGGTCATCCCGACCCAACGGGTGGAGGCGTTTCTCCAGACGCTGCCCGTCGAGGCGCTCTGGGGCGTCGGACCGGTCTCCGCGCGCCGGCTGCGCGCGGCCGGCGTCTCGCGGCTGGTCGACGTGCGAACGATCGACCCGCGTGTGCTGCGCGACGCGGTGGGCAGTCAGGCCGGGTGGCTGCGCCGGCTGGCCCACGGCATCGACGACCGTCCGGTGACGCCGGACCGGACCGTGAAGTCCTCGGGGTCGGAGCACACCTACCCGGAGGATCTGATGGACCTCGAGACGATTCGGGACAAGCTGGACCAGATGGCGCGCCGTGGCGCCGACTGGCTGGGACGGCAGGCGCTGCGCGCGCGCACGGTCACCATCAAGGTGCGCTACTCGGACTTCACCACCGTCACCCGCAGCCACAGCAAACGGCCGGCCACTCGCGACGCCGACCAGATCGCCGCTCGCGCAATGCTGTTGCTCGGCCGCACCGAGGCGGGGACCCGGCCCGTCCGCTTGCTCGGAGTGAGTCTGCACAACCTGACGTCAGCGGACGAGGTGAGTGACGAACATCCAGGGCTGCCGCTCTGACAGACACCCGTCGGCATCGGGTCCAGAGCCACCGGCTGCTGGCACGCCGCACATCTGTCCACCGCTCACCCTGAGCAGCACTGCGAGTGTCGTGATCACAGGGTCGACACGGATGGGGTCTCGAGCCGCTTCGGAGCCGGGTCGGGCCGATCCGGGGTAAGATCACCATCATGCTCAAAGGCACCCGCCCGGGGATCTTGCGGAAGATCCAGCCGATCAGCGTGCACGGCCAGGTGTCATGGGACGTGTTCTTCAGCGACCCAGAGGATCTCGAGGGACCGGTACAGATGGCGCGGGTGGGACCGGAGGACGTTGACCGTCACCTCGAGCCGGGCGACCGGATCACACTGGAGTATCTGCTCGGCAGCGTGACCAGCGTCACCCGCGACACGGGCGACGGGTCGTAACGTCAGGCCTGGGTGTCGAATCTGCATGGACGCTCTGTGACAGCGTGCCTCTGACCCTCATCCCGACCCTAACCCAGAGGGAGCGAGAGAAACCGGAGCGCCCTGTTCGACACCTTGCTAGAGTGACGAGCCCTCGACTGTCCCACGCTGTCGCGGCAGCCTCGGCGACTGACGATGCCTCCGAAGGTGGTGACGTCATCCACGCCGGCGATGCGGTGAGCGTCGGCGCTGACCCTGTCTCATGATGCCACCCGCCGAGGACAGCGCCGACCTGATGGACCTCGACACGCTCGGCTGGGGCGACTGGTTCGCCGAGCCGTTCCGCCCGCACGCCGCCGAGGGACTGCAACCGGCCCGGGTGGCCATCCCCCACAACTACCTGTATCAGCTGTACACAGCCCAGGGCGAGTTGATGGCCGAGGCGGCCGGCCGGCTGCGGCACCAGACCGGGAGTGCCGACGGCATGCCGATCGTCGGCGACTGGGTCGCCATCCGGCCCAGCGAGACCGAACGCAAGGCGACCATCGAGGCGATACTCCCGCGGCTGAGCTGCTTCTCTCGCAAAGCCGCCGGCGAACCGACCCGGCGGCAGTTCGTGGCGGCGAACATCGACACGGTGTTTCTGGTGTGCGGCCTCGACGACGACTTCAACCTGCGGAGAATCGAGCGCTATCTCGTGGCGATCAAGGATAGCGGCGCCACGGCGGTCATCGTGCTGAACAAGGCGGACGTCTGCCCCGACGTCGATGCGGCGCGCAGCGCCACCGCTCGGCTGGCGCCGGGCACGCCGATTCACGTCACCAGCTGCCTGGCGGACGGAGGCACCGACCCGCTCGAGGAACATCTGGCCCGAGGTAAGACGGTCGCGTTGATCGGGTCGTCCGGGGTCGGCAAGTCCACCATCATCAACCGGCTGCTGGGCACCGACCGGCAAAAAACCTGCGCGGTGCGAGGCCGGGACAGCCGCGGCCGGCACACGACGACCCAGCGCGAGCTGATCCTGATGCCGAACGGTGGGCTGCTCATCGACACACCGGGGATGCGCGAGCTCCAGCTATGGGACAGCACCGAGGCGCTCAAGGAGGCGTTCGAGGACATCGACGCGCTGGCCCCCGCGTGCCGTTTCCGGAATTGCGCGCACGACCAGGAACCGGGGTGCGCCGTCCGCGCCGCCGTCGACGACGGGCAGCTCGCGGCGTCACGGCTCGACAACTACCGCCGGCTGCAACGCGAGGGCGACCTGCTGCGCCGGCGACGCAACGAGCTGGCGCGGCTCGAGGAACAACGACGCGTCAAACCCGTCCACCGCGCGATGCGGGCGTTGCGTCACAATCGGCTGACCGACGAGAAATAGTGTCCTGCTGACGTTCCAAGGAGGCGCCATGAAGACCCTGCTAGCGAAGGTACGCCTCAAACCGACGAGACAGCGCGCGCGCAGCCTCGCTAGCAGATGCCTTGTTCAGAGCCCCGCTACGCGTGGGCTAGACATCTGTCATGGCGACAAGACTTGTTCCAAACGTGACGATGTCGCCCTTAGCAGATGTCTAGCGGTCTCGGTGCTCGTGCTGGTCCTAGCCGGCGGGAGTGCGACCGCCCAGAACACGCCGATCACCATCCGGGCCGGGCGGCTCATCGACGGCGCCGGCGGCGTCAGCGAGAACGTCAGAATCACGCTCGACGGGTCCCGGATCGCCAGGGTGGACCGGCTCCGTGGCGCGGTCACCTACGACCTCTCGGACCTGACGGTGATGCCCGGCTGGATCGACACGCACGTGCATCTGACCAACCACTTCGACGCCGACGGGCGCAACCACAGCGATCCCGACGAGACTCCGGAGCAGGCGATCCTGTATGCGGTGGAGAACGCCTACCGCACGCTGATGGCCGGCTTCACCACCGTCCAGAGCCTGGGAAGCCCCCGGGACCTGGATCTGCGCGAGGCGATCGCTCGCGGCAGCCTCCCGGGCCCGCGGATACTGACCTCCCTCCGCGCAGTCAATACTCGCACCGGCACACCCGAGAACATCCGGGCGTTCGTGCGTCAGCTCGACGCTGACGGCGCGGATGTCGTGAAGATCTTCGCGTCCGCGAGCATCCGGGAGGGCGGCGCGCAGGTCATGACCGACGAACAGCTCCAAGCAGTCTGTGGCGAGGCGAACCGGCTGGGTCTGCGGACGGTGGTCCACGCCTACGGAACCGAGAGCCTCACGGCGACCATCGAGGCGGGGTGCGGCGGGATCGAGCACGGCAACCGCTACAGCGACGCGGTCATCGACCTGATGGCCGAGCGCGGCACCTACCTCGACCCCCACCTCGGGCTGCTCTGGGCGAACTACGTCGACAACAAGGACCGTTTTCTGGGCCGCGGCAACTACACCGAGGAAGGCTTCGCGTTGATGGAGGAGGCGCGGGTGGTCGGGTACGAGACGTTCCGACGAACGCTCGCGCATGGCGGCGTGCGGATCGTCTACGGCACCGACGCGGTGGCGGGGGCGCACGGGCGAAACGCCGAGGAGCTCATCTATCGGGTCCGTGACGGCGGGCAGGACCCGATGGACGCCATCATGTCGGCGACCTCCCGTGCCGCTGAATCATTGGGCCTCGCCGACCAGATCGGCGCGGTCCGCCCGGGTCATCAGGCCGATCTCGTCGCGGTCGCCGGCAACCCGTTGGACGACATCACCTCGGTGCGTGACGTCGTGTTCGTGATGAAGGGCGGAGTCGTCTACAAGAACCTCGCGCGGTAGCGCTCCTGCACGACTCCTGCCTGCTGCCTGCGATGAGCACTCGCCCTAACGGCCGAGCCGCTCCAGCGCCTCGGCGTGGTCGGTTTCGTCGGCCAGCATGTCCTCGAGCCGGATGGCGAGCCCCCTGTCGCCGCATTCCTGCGCCTGGGCGATCCGCGCCGTATAGTTCGCGATCACCTGCCGCTCGGCCGCGATGTCGATCTTCATCATCTCCCTGGCGGTCCGGACTTTCTTCGGCATCGACGGCTTGATGTCGAGCTCTCCTCCGAGCGCCGTGATCTTGTCCGCCAGGAAGACCGCGTGGTTCATCTCGCCCACGATGTCCGCCTTCAGCTCTTCCCGCAGCTCGTGCCCGAGCAGCCCGGTGGCCGACGCGGAGTGATACAAATACCGCAGCACCGCCTCGAGCTCGAGGTTCAGATCCTCGTTCAGGCCGTCGATCAACTCCTGCTTCACGTCGTGCTTCGTGCTCTTCGTCGCTCGCTTCGCCATGCTGCCTCCTGATTGACTGACATGGGCCTCCTCTCACTGGAAAGGGTGTCCCAACTGGCTTTCGTTCGGTGCCGGCATCGAGTACTGTGGATGCCTTCACACACGGGGTTCGTCTGATGATAACCGGGGCCGGCGCAAACCGTGTCGGCCCGCTGACCGGCGGCACGGAATGAACACGATGATATTCCGATCTGGCGCGCGTGACCGGCTCCTGTTCTGGTGCCTCATCGCCGTCTTCCTCCTCGTGACGATCGAGGCTCGAGCCCAACGCGGGTTCGAGCTGCCGGACACGGTGACCCGCCGCGCGGTCGATATCTGGAGCGAGGGGACCCGGATGGCCGGCGACCTCTACGCCCCCCGTGTCCTGGCGGCCGGCGCCACACGACCGAGCATCATCATGAGCCACGGCTGGGGCGGCACGAAGGCCCTGCTGGCCAGTGTCGCGTCGCGACTGGCCGCCGAGGGCTACGTGGTGCTGGCGTTCGACTACCGCGGCTGGGGCGAGAGCGACGGCAAGCTGGTGGTCCAGGGCGACATGCCGGAGCGGGACGCCGACGGCATCGTGACGGTCCGGGCCAGAGAGATCCGGAACGTGGTCGACCCGATCGACCAGACCGTGGACATCCAACGGGCCTTCGACTTCATCGAAGGCGAGCCGAACGTCGACACCACGCGGCTCGGCTACTGGGGCTCGAGCTACTCGGGCGCCCACGCCATCTGGGTGGCGGCGCACGAGCCACGCGCCGGATGCGCCGTCGGTCAGGTCGCGGCCGCCGACTCGCGGAGTCTGGCCGCCGTCTCCTGGGCCGGCCAGGACATCGTCGCACATGCCCGCCTCCAGGCGATTCGTCGCGCGCGGGGCGACATCGACCCGCTGCCACAGGGCACGGACAAGGCGCCCAACCTCAACGGCTGGGCCCATCTCGACAAGGTGCTCTCCTACAACCCGGTCGACGACGCCGGGCGGATCACGATTCCGCTCCTGGTCATCGACGCCGGAAACGAAGAGCTGTTCGACCGGCACATCTCCGGCGAGCTGGCGATCCAGCGCGCGCGGGCCAACGGCGCGCCGGCCGAGTACACCGTGATACCCGGCATCACGCACTACCAGATCTACAATGACAGCTTCGAGGAAGCCACCCAGATGGCGGTCGACTGGTTCGCCGGCTGCTGGAAGTAGACGGTGACGCGAAGGAGTCAGAACGCAAAAGAGACCGGTGGGTGTCGCCGCTGAGTAGCGCCCTGCCAAGGAGACTGTGAAGATGAAGCAATTCGCCATGGTCGTTGCACTGCTCGCATCGGCCCAGTTGTTAGCCGCGCAGGCACAGACCTCGGAGTCGGGCGGCGGCATGACCCCGTCGTTCACCCCGGTCACCTGGGAACGGCTGCTGCACGCGGCCGACGAGCCGGAGAACTGGTTGATGTACTCCGGGACGCTCGACAGCCAGCGCTTCAGCCGGCTGGACCAGATCCACAACAGGAACGTGGGCCAGCTCGAGCTGAAATGGGCCTACCAGATCCCGCAGCGCGACCGGGCCGAGACGACGCCCCTGGTGGTCGACGGGGTGATGTTCATCACCGAGTCACCGAGCAACCTGGTCGCGGTCGACGCGGCCACCGGACGCCAGTACTGGCGTTACACCCATGAATTGCCGGACGACCTGCGAATCTGCTGCGGCCGGAACAACCGCGGGGTGGCGATCCTGGGCGACACGCTCTACATGAGCACCCTCGACGCCCATCTGGTCGCGATCGACGCACGCACCGGCAACCTGGTGTGGAACACCGAGGTGGCCGACTACGCCGCCGGCTACAGCAAGACGGCCGCGCCGCTTGTCGTGAAGGACCAGATCGTCACCGGGATCGCGGGGGGCGAATACGGCATCCGCGGGTTTCTCGACTCCTACAATGCCGCCAGCGGCGAGCTCGAGTGGCGCACCCACACGATTCCGGGCCCCGACCATCCGGACAACCAGACCTGGGCAGGCGATTCCTGGCGCACCGGCGGCGCACCGACCTGGATCACCGGGGCGTACGACCCGGACCTGAACCTGGTGTACTGGGGCACCGGCAACCCGGGACCGGACTGGAACGGCGACGTGCGGATCGGCGACAACCTGTACGCCGACTCGGCACTGGCACTCAACGGCGACACGGGCGAGATGGCGTGGTATTTCCAGTTCACACCGCACGATATACACGACTGGGACGCCATCCAGGTGCCGATTCTCGCCGACCTCCAGATGGGCGGCGGCAACCGAAAAGTCATGATGTGGGCGAATCGCAACGCCTTCTACTACACCCTCGACCGGGAGACCGGCGAGTTCCTGGTCGGCGAGCCGTTCGCCCGGCAGACCTGGGCCGAGCGGCTCGACACGACGGGTCGACCGATCCGGCGTCCGAACACCTCCCCTTCGGTCGAGGGGACCGTCGTGTCGCCCCCGGTCGGTGGCGGCACCAACTGGTTCTCGCCCAGCTTCAGCCCACGCACCGAGCTCTTCTACGTGATGGCGTTCGACAGCGAGGCGGAGTACTACATCCGTGACGACATCTACGAGGAGGGACGGACGTTCACGGGTGGCGGGTCGCAGTCGACCGGTCCGATGGCCCACTCGACGAGCGCCGTCCGAGCGATCGACCCCAGGACCGGCGCGCGGCGATGGGAGTATCAGGTACAGCCGCGGTCGACGGCCGGTGTGCTCTCGACCGCGGGCGACCTGGTGTTCAGTGGCAGCGTCGACGGCTATTTCTACGCCCTCGACGCCGTCAGCGGCCGCGAGCTGTGGCACATCGCCGTCGGCGGACGGGTACATGCGGCGCCGATGAGCTTCGCGGTCGACGGCACACAGTATGTGACGATTGCCGCCGGCAACGTCGTCTACACGTTCGGGCTACGGGACTAGTGGCGCTGTTCGAGCCGCTGTTCCGCGCCCTGAACGACACCGGCGCGAGATACGTCGTGGTCGGCGGTTTGGCCACGGTGCTGCACGGCTATGCCCGTTTCACCGCGGACGCCGATCTGGTCGTGGACCTGGCGCCGAGTCCGGCCACACGACTGATCGCCGCGCTCACCGGACTGGGCTTCGTGCCACGCGCACCGGTCGACGCCGCCGACTTCGCCGACGCGACGGTGCGCGAACGCTGGATTCGCGAGCAAGGGCTGCAGGTGTTCTCGCTGGTAGACCGCGCCAACCCGATGCGTGTCGTCGATCTGTTCGTGACGCACCCGATCGACTTCGACACCCTGTGGTCACGAGCCGAGGTGATGTCACTGGGCTCGACGGAGATTCGGGTCGCCTCGGTTGACGACCTGATCACCATGAAGAAGTTAGCGGGCCGGCCGCAGGACCTCGAGGATATTCAGCAACTCGAGCGGATCCGGATGCGGCGTACAGGACGCGATGTCTGACGCAGACGGTGTGTCGTCGGCGGCCTGGAAGACCGTCACGTGGGACGGGAACCGGGACGCGCTCCTGGATTCGACGCTCGCCGCCACGCCCGCACAGCGGCTCGCCTGGCTCGAGGACGCGATCGAGATCGCCTATCGTGCCGGCGCCTCGAGCAACCGGGCCGCAGGCGACGCAGGAACACAGGACGGGCCGCCTCCCGAGTCTTCACCTGACGGGACAGACACCTAGCAGTCCGTGGTGAAAGTCGCGCGTCGCACCGA
>JADFPE010000063.1 GCA_022562495.1 Acidobacteriota bacterium | reverse complement strand
CTTCACCGGCGACATCACGACGCTCGGGTTTCGGCAAGGGCGCATCGGGGTCACCCAGCGGCTGTCGATCGAGCCGAGCATCTCCTTCAACTGGATCGACACGCCGCAAGGCTCGTTTCGCACCGACCTGGCCGTCACCCGCGTCAACTATGCGTTCACCCCACGGATGTTCTTCAGCGGTCTGGTGCAGTACAACTCCGCCAACGACACCATCAGCACCAACCTGCGTCTGCGCTGGGAGTACAGCCCGGGGAGCGAGTTGTTCGTCGTCTACACCGAGGATCGTGATTCGACGCCGTTACGCCCCGACCGCAGGACGGAGCTGCGTAACCGCGGCTTCGTCATCAAGTTCAACAGGCTCTTCAGGTTCTAGCAGCCCGTGGTGCACGTCCCGTGTCGCACCGCAACCGGTCGCACCCAATCCCGCGTCCGGCCTGTACACGGCATCGGCCGCGCCCCGTGCGCGCCGCGTGCACCGTCGAGTTATCCGTTGCCGACATCCGGCAAGCCCGGTAGAGTGGGGCCGTGGACCCAGACGTCAACCAGCCGGGGGACCTGCGACACGCCATCGAGTCCTACGAGCGGGTGGTCCGCAGGCGGCGGGAACCGGTGGAGCGGAAGGCGGCGCCGCCCCCGACACGTCCCCTCCGGCAACCCCGTTGGCAGAGGGTGGCGCGGCTGGCGGTCGTCGCCGGACTGGTGCTGGTCGCCGCGATCCTCTTCGTCGAGACCCGCGAGCGGAACGAGCCGGTCGCCGCGCAGGTCGTCGAGAGGCATGCACGACCTGCCACACCTGGTCCGCTTGATGGCGATGGACAACACGCGGGACGAGTCGCGGGACCTTGCGGAGTTGGTGCAACGGAACCTGATTCGTGGCATACGCGAGCTGCATCCGCAGGCGCAGGACCTGGGCGTGAAGCAGGCGCCGTTCGTGGTGCTGATCGGCGCGAACATGCCCAGTGTACTGACAGAGATGTCGTTCTTGTCGAACCAGGAAGAAGCTGCCTTCCTCGCTTCCGATGCCTACCTCGACCGGATCTCGGACGCGCTGTTACAGTCGATCCTCGAGTATCAGCAGACGCTCACGCGGTCCCCGAGCTTCACCGCCGAGAATAACGACTAGCAGTCCGTGGGGTCAGGATACGAGTGTCTGACCGGCACCCGTTCCGACTACCTCGTTCGTCCGCGATGCTCACGTCACGTGGTCGGAGGAGTTGCCCCGCCTCGGGCTCAGGGTGCTCGCAAGGTCTGCCGACGACGACGTAGAACGCCATGTCGACTCGAGTGCTGACGCAGCGATGGCATCCCGTCTGGGCGGGGCTGTCCTACGGTGCGCTCACGCTCATCCTGACCTACCCCCTCGTTGGTCGGCTGTCATCGGCACTTCCCAGCGACCTGGGTGACCCGCTGCTGAATACCTGGATCCTGTGGTGGAACTCGACGGTCCTGCCGTTTTCCGAAGCGTGGTAGCACGCGCCACTCTTCTATCCCACGGCTGACGGCACCGCGTTTACCGAGCATCTGGTCGGGATCAGCCTGTTCGCCACACCGATCATCTGGGTGACCGGCAGCCCGGTCGTGGCCTACAACACAGCCTTCCTGCTGTCGTTTCCGCTCTCCGGGCTGGCGGCCTATCTGTTGTGCTACCAGTTGACCGGGCGCCGCGATGCCGCGTGGGTCGCCGGGCTCGCGTACGGCTTCTGTCCCTACCGGATCGATCAGATCCCGCATCTGCAGGTGCTGTCGTCGTATTGGATGCCGCTTGCGCTGTTGGGACTGCACCGGTATCTGGCGGAGCCACGATGGCGGTGGCTCGCCCTCTTCGGTGTATCGAGCCTGTTGCAAGGGCTCTCAAACGGCTACTACCTGCTGTACTTTCCGATCCTGGTCATGGGGTGGCTGGTGTGGTTCCTCCCGGCCGTGCACCGGTGGAAGACGCTGGCCGCCGTCGGGGGGGCGTGGGCCGTCGGCGTGTTGCCGCTCGCGCCCATCCTGTGGCGCTATCAGCAGGTGCATGAGCGCTTCGGCTTCGTGCGATCGCTCGGGGAGGTCAGATCGTTCAGCGCGGATGTGACCGGGCTGATCAGTGCACCGGAGTTACTCAACTTGTGGGGCTTCCTCGATGCGTTCAGGCGACCTGAAGGTCAGCTGTTTCCCGGTCTGGCCGTGGTCATCCTCATCCTCGTCGGCCTCACGCGAGTCGAGCGGGTGGTCCGCGAGCACCCGACGGCGGTCGTCACCTGGGGTCGCCGGGGCCTGGCCGCCAGTGCCGCCGTGCTCTTCATGGCGGCCATCGTCGGGTGGGCCATCGGGCCCTGGGAGGTCACGGTCCTCGGGCTCGACATCATCGTCGACAGTCTCGACAAACCGATCTCGGAAGGCCTGGTATTTCTCGTGCTGTTCGCGCTGACGAGCCCGACGGTCAGGACGGCCCGCCGCCTGGGGTCGGCCTTCGGGTTCTATCTCCTGGCCGCTGCCGGGCTCTGGATGCTGACGCTCGGGCCGTTTCCCATGTTCATGGGACAACAGGTCATCCTCGATGCTCCCTACCTCTGGCTGATGCAGCTCCCGGGGTTCGACGCCCTCCGCGTGCCGGCTCGTTTCTGGATGGTCGCCGTGGGGTGTGTGTCGATCGCCGCCGGCCTGGCGTTCGCGCGGGCGGTCCCCGTCAGCGCACGTTGGGGTCGGGTGGCGCTCGGCATCGTCAGCGTGGCGATCCTGGGCGATGGCTGGACGACGCGCATGCCCGTGGTGCAGGTACCGGCAAGGTCGCAGGTCCTTGAACAGGCGGCCGCGGGGCCGGTGCTCGAGCTGCCGCTCGGTGCCTTTGCCGGTGACGTGGCCGCGATGTATCGCGCGATCCATCACGGGCGTCCGGTCGCCAACGGGTACAGCGGTCACACCGCGCCGCACTATCAGGCGCTCGCCCATGGTCTCGAGACCTTGGACCATGACATCCTCACAGCGCTGTCGCGCCTCGGCGTGCGGGACGTGCTCGTCACCAGGAACACCGACGTCGACGGCGCGTACGCCAACTTTCTTGCGGCACATGCCGGTACGCGGCTCGTCGCATCCGATGACCGCGACAGCCTCTACCGTCTCCCGGTCGCCGCACCCGCCCCGCCGCGGGCTCAGGGTGCCATCGTGCCGGTGATGAGCCTCGAGGCGAACGTCGATGCGGATCACACGTCCTTCGCCGTGGACGGCGATCGGGCGACCCGCTGGACGTCCGGTCGTCAACGTCCGGGTCACGAGCTCGTCATTGCACTCGATACGACGCACGTGATCGAGGCGGTCATCCTCGAGCTCGGTCCATTTGTCAATGACTTTCCGCGCCTGCTGCTCGTAGAGCTCTCAGACGATCGTCAGACCTGGGTGGAAGCGTGGCGAGGGCCAACCAGCGCCGAGGCGATGGTCGGCGCGCTCGCCGACCCGATCGGTCACCCGATCGAGGTTCGCCTCGATGGGAGGAGTGCGCGCTATGTGCGTCTACGCCAGCTGGCCACCGATCCCGTCCACTACTGGTCGATCGCCGAGCTCCACGTCGTGGCGTCCGTGCCCTGATCTCAGCGGCGTGGCGTTCGTGCCCTGATCTCCACGGCGCATGATGCGGCGCGATCGCAGCACCTGTGGCGAATCGCCTCGTAGCACATTCCGACAAAGCCGGACGTGCGGGTCGAGCAGCCACGCCGACCGTCGCACCGTCGCACCGTCGGTCGACGAGATGAGGACCGACCACGATGCGCCGTTGACCAGCGCCGGCACCACCCTCGGAACCGTCGCGTACATGTCGCCGGAGCAGGCCCGCGGCGAGGAGGTGGACCAACGCACCGATCTGTTCTCGCTGGGCGCCGTGCTCTACGAGATGGCGACCGGGCGACAGGCGATCGCGGGCCACCTGGAAGCCACGGTCTGGCCCGACGAGCAAGCGCGGATAGAGGCCCGTCCGACGGAGGACCTGATCGCCTACGACCTGTATCTCCGGGCCACGGAACTGAGCTCGGATGTCCGGGAAGAGTACGACGCCGCCGCAAGCATGCTGGTGCAGCTCGTGCAATCCGACCCCGACCTCTCCAATAATGGAATTCTGATGGCCCAGGTGCTCCTGGGATGGGTGCTGGCCGAGTCCGGCCTTCCGGAGGGGCGCGAGCGGCTGGAGAACCTCCGGGAACCGCGCCTACAGCGGGTGGCCGAGGGTCGCGCGTGGGAGGGGACCTACCGGATTCTGGCCGTCATCGCATCCGTGCTCGGCAGCCCGGACGAGCAGCTCCGCTGGTTCCTGGAAGCCTCGCCGTTGGATGGACAGCGAGACCTCTACTTTTTTATGCGCGACTTCTCGTGGCACGATCCGATCCGGAGAACGGCCGAAATCCAGGCGTGGCTCGAGACCGAAGCGGCGGACGTGGCGGCCCAGCAGCGGGAGCTGGAGGCGCTGGGTCCGTGGACGGTGGACGCCGTCCTGGGGAGCGTCGGCCGATAGTGATTGGAACCCCAACCGACTCGCAGGGCACGATCTCGACTGATTCGACAGCGCGTTTGCTTTGTTGGAGAAACACGCGCTTCTGCACGCCGAGGACCGGTCGATGCGAAGTCGCTCTCGCCTCATCTGACGACGTGCCGCAGCAGGTATAATTGGCTGATTCTCAGCGATTCATGCCACTCGAATCAGGCACCACCCGTGGCGATGACTAGTCAGCTACGTTCGAGAGGTTCAGCTCCGCGACCCGGCCTGCAATAAGGAGAGAGAACATGCGAAACGGATTACTACAGTCACTGACCCTCGTCTGCGCCTCGCTCGTCGTCGGATGCGCTGCGCCGTCGGCCCAGACGCAAGATCTGTCCACGCCGGATGGGGCGCTGTTTCTGACTATTGACTTGCAGGTGGATCCTGAGAAGGTCGATGAATTCCTCGCGATGATGATCGAAGCGGCGCCGGACACACGAGCCCGGGAAGGCTGTCGCCTTTTCGATATCTACGTGGATCAGGACAATCCCGGTCACGTGGTGTTCTACGAAATCTGGGACTCTAAAGAGCAGCAAGAGGCCTATCTCGGCTGGCGCCAGGAGACCGGTTTCAATGCACGAATCGGGCCCTACATGGTGCAGGGTGGCGGCGGGCTGACTTACTTCGACAAGGTCGATGGCTAGACTCCTTGAACAACGCTTATCGTGACAAGTGCGTCACGGTTCGATCGTGGGTTTTCGCCCTCACCACGACAGCCTCGGTGCAAGGAGTCTAGCCCCCCGCGGAGCGGGGCTATGAGAAAAGCTCGGCTAGCGAGGCGGAGCGGTCGGTCCGAGCCGCGAGCTAGTCGTTCGACGGCATGCCGATCTGGCGGCGCACCTCGTCGAGCTTGCCTGCCTCGCGGAGCCCCCGGCGCAGCAGTTCGTGGACGATGATCAGCTCTGCTACTCGTGGAAGGTCCCCGGGTCGTCCGCCGAGGGGCCGTCAGCGGGTGCCAGGGTCCACGAACGAGCATTGTGTTTGGCGAGGCTATCAGAGAGAGCGCCTCTAATGCCGCCTATCGTCGCTATGTAGCGAGTCGAGAGCGACGCCCGCGAAAGCGGAAACAGAACCTCGGCAATTAAAGTGACGGGCTAGCCCGAAGTTCCCACCAGTTGAGTCGAGTTTCCCCATTCGTTCCGGGAGGATGAGGACCAGAGGGCGTGGTGGCTCTGTCTACACGCTGATGTTGCGGAGCAGGTCGAGCGCCTTCTGCTGCTTGGCGTTGGGGGTGGTGGCCTTGTGGAAGGTCGGCGCCTCAGGCCCGGCGTTGGGAAGGCGGCACGTGTTGCGGACGATCTCGCCGAGGTGATCGAGCAGGGTGCGGAAGGAGTGGACGGGCGAGGCGTCATCGAGACGCCTCGTGTGCACCTTCCGCATCGCTGCCTCCGAGCGCTTGGCGGGTGCTACCGGGTCCCGTGATGCCTTGGCCTCCTGGTCCTCGTCGGCGAAGAGCAACGGGCGCCAGGCTTCGATCATGTGCCACTGGACGTAGTAGGCGAGCATGCACAGGAAGATGTGGGCGCGAACCCGGTCCTCGAGATGATGTCGGATGGGCCGGACCATCAGGTCCACGCTCTTGAGGCAGCGGAAGGCGCACTCGACGTTGGCGAGCTGCTTGTAGCTGCGGACCGCCTGGTCCGCGTCCATGGTCTTCTTCGCGACGCTCGTGCGGACCACATAGATGCCGTCGAGTGCGGCCTCGGCGTCGACCTTCTCTTGGTTGACCTCGAAGGTGAAGGAGTCGTCCTCGATGTGCAGTACGAAGTGCTTGGACATCTTGTACTTGTTGACGACCTTGCCGACCCGCACGCCGATATCGCCCGTGCCGTGCAGCCGCCCCTGCTCGGTCCTCTTGCGGACCGTGTCGAGCTTGTCGGCGATGGACTCCATGTGGCGCCTGGACCGCTCGAGCCGTTGCGCCGGGAGCGCCGTGTCTGCGCCGGTCCCCTTCGCCACGTCGGCGGCAAGCGCCTCTTCGTCGACCGTGTAGTCGAACCCGTCGTCGCGGACCTCGACCGTGTAGTGCGTGCCGACCTTGTATTGCCCGAGGACCTTGCCGACCCGGTCGCCGATGGTCTCCTTGCCGTAGAGTCGACCGCGGCCGACCATCCGGCGGACCTTGTCGAGCTCCGCGGCCGTCGCCTCGAGCAACGCCTCGCGCTTGGCTCTGCGCCTCTGGGCCAGCTCCGGGTTGCGGCAGGCGATGAGTCTCTCGCCAGGCCAGTCTGGATGTTCGAGCTCGAAGATGTTGCGCTCGTCAAACAGACCCATCTGGATGGCGCCGGCGTCGACGAGCTTGCGGATGGCTTCGGGGCGCAGCGCGGTCAGCCAGTCGACCCCTTCGATCTCACGGAGCGCATCGACTTGCTTCTGGGTGATCATCCCCCGGTCGCCGACGAGCACGAACTGCTCGATGCCGAAGTGCTCCCGCAACGTGTCGACCTGGGGCAGCAGGGTCTTCGGATCACCCGAGTTCCCTTTGAAGACCGAGACCGCCACGGGAATGCCCCGGTCGTTGGCGAGCAGGCCGTAGTTGACCTGGAGCTTGCCCTTCTTGCCGTCTCGGTTGTACCCCAGGGCTGCGAGTGGACAGGTCACGCCTTCAAAGTAGCTCGAGGTCAGGTCGTAGAGAGCCAGGTCCCCCTCCTTGAAATGGCGGGCTGCCAGCTTCTTCTCGATGTCCTCTTGGCGCTCGAGGAGCCAGTCCATCGCGTCGTACAGCTCGTCCGCATCGGCATTACCGATGCCGAGCATGTCGGACACGGTGGTGCTGGACCACGAACGGCTGGTGGCGAGCTTGGACCGCGGCGTGATGATGCGAGCCGCCACCATGGCGATGACCAGGTCGCGCTGACGCGACGCGCGTGAGCCGATGAGGTTGGCGAAGCGCAGGCGCCGCATGGTCGTCATGACGGCCTCGACGTTGCCGTGGGCGGGCGAGCCGTCCTTGATGATCTCGAAGAGTTCGTCGGTCGAGACAAGCTGCTCACCTCTGAGGACGCGCCGGATGTACTCGACCTGGTCCATCGGCAGCTTCGAGATGTTGCCCAGCGTGCGTTTTCGGACCTTCTTGCCTTCCCTGAAGGACTCCCGGAGCAGGATGGTGGGCTTGGAGCCACGGTTCGGCACGACCTCGACATGCATGGCCACATTTATACCAACTATTTGCGAAAATGTAAAGTATAATATGAGTTTTACATGGCTACATTTAAGCACCGAAACCGACCGGTGTGGTACATCACCAGCCTGCAATCATTCGTCTATTCCGCGGGAGGCACGCCCCAGGGGCCGGGGAACTTCGGGCTAGAGCGGAGCTCCCAAGACGTCAGGCGTCAGAAGACAGGAGTCAGAAGACACCGGAGGGCTACGCCAGCTGCAGGTGCGTCTTGGCTCCAGACTGTGGGCCTTGGGCTTCGGGCGATCCAACAAACCGGGCGACGCCACCAGCATCCTGCTGCCTTCTGCCTGCCGTCTCCTTGGGCCTGACCGAGCTCTCGGTCAGGAGGACGTGTGGTCCTTGTACTCGGGCCAGGGGATCCATCCCCCGCGGGTCTGGAACCCCCACCCTCGGACGCGCCGGCCGCGCAGGACGAGCGTCACCGGTTTGCGGGCGGGGTCGATCTCGATCCGATGCAGCCAGCGTGCCGGACGGATGCGCATCGAGAAGGGCGGGTGCCAGCGCTTGACGGTGGTGTCATCGGGACCCGGCGTGTGCTCCCAGTAGCCGCCGCGCAGGATGATGGTGAGGAACGGCCACGGGTGGTCGTGCAGGCACTCGTCGTCGCTGGCGTGGAACCAGTGAATGTAGAGGCCGAACCACCGACAGGCCACGACCCTGAGCCGTCGCAGATACAGCTCACCTGCATGCCGGTTGATCGGTTCCCACCGCCAGAGCTGCAATCGCCGTCCGTTCACTGCCAGCCTCCGTCGCCCAGACTACTCGGTGCGAGCGTCCTCCGCACTAATGCAGCGACGGTGATGCCGCCACGGCGTCCAGGAACAGCGAGAGCACCTCACGCACCACGCCGTTGTTCGCGCCCGTCAGGTTGATGAGGCCCACCACGACGACGCGCGTATCCGGCTGCATGATCATCAGCGACGTGCCCCCGACCGACCCGCCGGCGTGATACAGCAGCCGGCGGCCTGCGTCGTCGGTCCGGATGAACCAGCCGAAGCCATACCCCACCCCGACGCCGTCCCGCGTCTGCTGCTCGGTGAACAGCAACCGTTTGGCCGACGGGGACAGAAAGTCGTCCCGCAGGTGCGCGTTGGCGAACCGCAGCACGTCCTCGGTCGTCGAGAGGAACCCGCCACCGGCCCACTTGTAGCTGTTGTCGACGAACGGCGCGTTGATCAGGTGCCGGTCGCCGTCGCGCACGTAGTAGCCGGTGCGCTGCGGAATGATACTGGTGACGAAATCGGCGACGGTGTCGTGCATGCCGAGAGGCCCGAAGACCGCGTCACGCATATAGTCCAGGAACGCCTGCCCGGAGGCGCCTTCGACCACCGCGCTGATCAGGTTGAAGCCGTAGCTCGAGTACGCGAACGCGGTACCCGGCGCGTGCAGCAAGGCGTCATCCTTGAAGATCGAGAGCGCGTCCACCACCGTCGCGTACGGGTCCCGGATGAAGTTCTCGTTGCCAGCGTAGTGCCGGATCCCACCAAGATGTCCGCCCAGCTGCCGGGTCGTGATCGGATACGCCTTCTCCGGAAACGACGGCACATACCGCTGGATCGGCACGTCGAGATCCAGCCGCCCCTCCTCGACGAGCGTCGCCACCGCCGCCGCGGTCATCGGCTTCGAGATGCTGCCCACGCGGAACTTGACCGAGGGCCACATCGGCACCCGGTGCTCCAGATCGGCGTAGCCGAAGCCTTCCGACCAGACCGTCTCCCCACCGACCGAAACGGCAATGGCGATGCCAGGATAGCCGCGCTCGGCCAGGTCGGCCTGCACCAGCGCCCGCGCTGCCCCGACCGCCTCGCCATAGCGCAGTGGCGCTGGCGCGACCGCTGGTGGCGCCGCAGCCGCCGCGGACTGGGCCGACGCGCCAACCGGGCACACCAACAGCAACAGCCCGACCGCGCACACCCGGCAGCATCGTGTCATCGTCTGGTCCCCGTGATGTCGGTCCTGACACTGAAGAGCGTCTTGCCGGCCGTCACATACAAGGTCCGCAGGTCCGGCCCGCCGAACGCCACGTTCGTGATGGTGTCTTCCGGGATCGGGATGTGTTCGAGCAGTTCCCCTTCCGGAGAGAACACGTGGATGCCAGCGACGGTGTCCAGGGTCTCGCTCGTCCCCCGACGCCGGTTCAGCCCGGCCGCGACATAGAGGTTGCCCTCGCTGTCGATCGTCATCCCGTCGCCGCTCCGCCCCGGATAAAAGTCGTGGAACACCCGCATGTTGCTGACGGTCCCCGCGTCGCTGAGGTCGTAGGCCCGAATCAGCCGAGGGCCACCCTCGCTCTGCTCGGTCTCGATCACATACAGCGTGCGGTCGTCGGGCGAGATCACGATCCCGTTGGGTCGGACGACCTCCGGCTCCGTCAGGATGCGCGCAATCGTGCCGTCCGGGTCGACGCGGTAGACTCCGTGCACGCCGGTCTGGTCCGGCCGTGGGTTCGGGCCGGGCCGATCGGTAAAGTAGATGCGGCCCTGACCGTCGAAGCTCAGGTCGTTCGGCGAATGCAGCTGCTTGCCCTCGAAGGCGTCGGCGATGACCTCGATCTCGCCCGTCTCCATGTTCGTGCGAGTGACACGCGGCAGGACGGTGTCGCCGTCACCGCTCTCACACGCGAGCAGGCGCCACGCGCTGTCGAAGATCAGGCCGTTTGCGCGATGACTGGGCTCCCGGAACGTCGAGAGCTGGCCATCGGTCGACAGCCGCATGATGCGGTTGTTGCCCAGGTCGGTGAAGTACACCGTGCCGTCCTCGGCCACGGTGGGACCCTCGGTGAACGCCACGGTGGTGGCGACCGCGACCTCTCTGGACGCGGCCACCGGCATGGGCGTGTCAGCCGACGGCGCCGGTGCCTCGACCGTGCAGGCTGCAATCAGCAGCGGGACCGCGACCAGCGCGGCGACGAACGTGGCAGTACGTGCGAGACTCAGCATCGGGCCTCCTTATCTGTCGCAGAAGCTGGCGACGCCCTCCGGCGTCTCCTATCTCCTTGGAAGATCCTCTACTCAGGCAACGCGAAGGCGATCAGCTCCGGCGGGCGCCCTCCGATGGTCAGTGCGATGTACTGCCGTCCCTCGACCATATAGGTCATCGGCGTCCCGAGGGCGCCGGTCGGCAGGTCCACCGACCCCAGCTCTTCGCCGGTCTGCTTGGACCGCGCGACCAACCGCGGACCACCGTCACTGCCGCCGGCCGACAGCACGCTGATCAGCAGCGTCTTGGTCAGCACCGGCCCACCCCATCCGTCACCACCGAGCGGCGGGAGGTTCAGGTCGCGCAGCAACGGATGGTTCCGGTAGCGGTCGCCGTCCCCGAGCGGCACCATCCACGCATGCTCGCCGGTATTCATGTCGATGGCGGTCATGCGCGAATAGGGCGGCTTGAGGAGCGGCAAACCCTGCGGCATCAGCGCACCCCGTCGCGATGGACCCAGTCCTCGTCCCGCCAGCCGGTCCGCTTCGGGCGCTCCGTGGGTATAGGCCACGGTGGCCCCGAGCGCCGGGTCCGGCGCGTAGAGGGTGATGACGACGGCGTGATTGCGCGAGGGCACGTAGAGCATGCCGGTCTCCGGGTCCACGGCGGCGCCCGCCCAGGTCGCGGCCCCGCCGTCCGGGGGACGCATCAGGGTCCCCTGCCAGCCGCCCTCGACCGGGCGCGACGTGGGCGTGAACAGCGGTCCCAGCCTGAATGGTTGCACCGCCTCCACCGCCATCGCGCGGATTTCCGGCGTGAAGTCGACGAGGTCGTCGATCGTCACCCCCTGATACTCGAACGGCGCCGGCCGGGTGGGGAACGGCTGCGTCGGCGAGACGATCTCGCCCGGCATGTTCGTCTCGGTCGGCACCGGTCGTTCCTCGATCGGCCAGACCGGCTCGCCGGTCACCCGGTCGAACGTGTAGACGAAGCCCTGCTTGCTGACCTGGACCAGCGCCTTGATCGCCCGACCGTCGACGGTGATGTCGACGAGGTTGGGTGACGTCGGGAAGTCGTAGTCCCACAACCCGTGGTGCACCGCCTGAAAGTGCCAGACCCGCTGCCCGGTCTCGACGTCGACGGCGACGATCGATTCCGAAAACAGGTTGTCACCCGGACGGTCGGCGCCGTAGTAGTCGTTGGTGGCGGTCCCGGTCGGCAGATACACGTAACCCAGCTCGTTGTCGCCGCTCAGGAAGGACCAGACATTGGCGTTCCCCGAGTAGCGCCACGAATCGTTCAACCAGGTGTCCGCCCCGAACTCATCGGGGCTGTTGGGTACGGTGTGGAAGTCCCACGTGTGCTCGCCCGTCCGGACGTCCCAGGCACGCACCCAGCCTGGCACCGCTTCTTTGGTGATGCGGCGGTCGGCGACCTGTGAGCCGTGGATCACCTTGTCGCGGACCACGATGGGTGGCGAGTGAATGCCGTAGAGCAGCGCGTTCAGGTAGTCGCGGTCCTCCCTGACCGCGCGCGGTACTCCGACCATCGCATCCACCATCCCGCTGCCGTCCGGACCGAAATCGGCGCACGGCTGGCCGGTCTGCGCGTCCACGCACACCAGATACCCGCTGCCGGTGCCCCAGAAGATCCGCTCGTCACCCTCGCCATCCGTCCAGTAGGCGACACCCCGCTGCCGGAAGGTCCCACTCATCGGCGTGGTCCCCTCCTCATAGCTCTTGGGGTTGAACACCCAGAGCGTCTCGCCCGTCGTCGCGTCGATCGCGACCCCCTGCGACAACGCCGTGTTGAGGTAGACCACCCCACCGATCATGAGCGGCGTGGCTGCCATGCCGCCGGCGCGCGGGAGGTGACCGGTGCGGTACAGGTTGGGCGTGTCGGCCACCAGCGACTCGACGATGGCGTCGAGCGGCGCCCTCCACTCGCTGCCGTCGGGCATCGTCCGGCTCACCATGGCGTCGACCGACCGCCAGCGCCAGGCGATCTCGAGGTCGCTGAAGTTGCCGGCGTCGATCTGGTCCAGCGGCGAGTACTTCTGGCTGGCGATGTTACCGCCGTAGCTGCGCCACTCTCCGTTCTCGGTGCCGTAGGTCTGCCAGGCGCCGCGCTGTTGCGCGCGCACGATCGCCGGCGACCACACGAGCGACACACCGATGAGACCGACCGTCAGGCACCTCGACACACGCAGCATCAGTACTCCTTTCCGCCAAGACATCTCCTCACAGGGCGACATCGTCACGTCTGAAGCACGTCTTCATCACCCGCCAGGGATGTCCGCCCCCGCGTAGCGGGGCTCTGCGAACGGCCTGGCTCGCGAAGCGAAGCCGACCGTCATCAGGCCGGTTGAGGCGCAGCTTCGCGAGACGCCAGATTATACCGTCGGTCGTGTGTCGACTCGCACACACCAGTCGACCGCGACGGCGTTGTCCGAAGCTGGAGACAGCGTGGCCCACCGGCTTCTCCTGCCCCCTGTCTCCTGTCTCCTTGGGGATGCTCAGCGGCGTTCAGCGGTCGCCGCGGTGGCCGCCGGAGACCCGGGGTTGGTGGCTCTGTACGTTGGTTCGTTTCGCCGGATTCGCCGCCGCGGACGAGCTGGCCTGCGGACCCACGCCGATGATTTTGATCGCGCCGTCGGCCACGAGCTGCGTGATCGAGTCGCGCTCGGCGTCCTGGGTGGAGATCTGCCCTTCCTTGCGCGGGCCCAGACGCAGCACCTTGCCCCAGGACAGGGTGATCCGGAGGAACCGGGAGGTCTGGTTGAGGATGGTGATCATCGTCAGGGTCTCCGTCTGTCACAGCGATGATACCCGAGCAGACGGTGGGTCGAGTCGCCATCGGCCGCACAGCGGTCGTACCTCCTCACTCGAGTGGCGGGGTGCTCGCCGGGGCGACGCGATGCTGCGTACCCTGCTCGTAGGCGTAGGCGATGGCGATCAACGTCAGCTCGGACCAGGCGTCGCCGAGGATCTGCAACCCGACCGGCAATCCGTCACCGACGTACCCCATCGGCACCGACAGGGCGGGAAAGCCGGTGGCCGGTGACAGCTGCTGGCTGTTGTTCCCATGGGGCGAGTTGAGGTCGCCGATCAGCCGGGGCGGGTTGTCCCAGGTCGGATAGATCAGGGCGTCGAGCTCGTGCTGCCCCAGCACGGCGCGGACGCGCGCGCGTAGCTGTTCGTCACGCGTCGCCTGCTGCGCGCAGCCCGGCTGCTCATCGGGCGGCAGATCTATCTCGAGACCAGACACGAGCCGTTGTCGAACGGTGGGGTGGATCTGTCGCGACGCGACGATCTCCGACAGCGTCTTGACCGGCGCGTCTGGCCCCAGACTCGCCAGATAGGCGTTCAGGTCGAACCGGAACCGGCTGCACCCCGCCCGGCCGCCGTCGTCGGTCTGTGGCTGGGGCTCCGGCAGCGCCACCGGATCGACCACCACCGCCCCCAGACGGCGGAGATCGGCGATCGCCTCGTCGAACCGCTGGATCACCTCGGGGTCGGCGGTCTCGTCCGACATCTCGCGGAGCACGCCGAGCCGGGCCCCGGCCACGCCGTCCTCACGCAGCGCGTCGGCATACGACCCCACCGGTCGCTCCAGGCTGGCCGCCGTCACCGGGTCGGCCGGGTCGTGCCCGGCGATCACGTCGAGGATCGCCACCGCGTCGGCGACCGTCCGGGCGATCGGCCCCCCGATGTCGCGCGCCAGGTTCAACGGCACGATGCCATCGCGGCTGGTCAGCCCCATGGTCGACCGGATGCCGACCAGCGCCTGGTGCGCCGCCGGTCCCCGTATCGAGTTCCCCGTGTCGGTGCCAAGTCCCACGGTGCCGAAGCTCGCCGCCACCGCCGCGGCGGTGCCGCCGCTCGACCCGGCGGTGACACGGTTCAGCGCATACGGGTTGCGCGTATAGCCGGGCAGCCGCGACCCGACGGTTTCGTATGGCGAGAAGGCGAACTCGGCCATGTTCGACTTGGCGAGCACGATGCCGCCCGCGTCCAGGATCTTACGCACCTGGAACGCGTCATCCGGCGCCACCGAGTGGGCCAACGCGAGTGAACCGGCCGAGGTCGGCAGGTGAGCGATGTCGTAGTTGTCCTTGACGATGACCGGGATCCCGTGCAGTGGACCGGTCAGACCGCGCTCGGCGAACGCCGCATCGAGCTCGGCGGCGCGGGTGAGCGCGTTGCGGTTCACGGTGATGAGCGCGTTCAGCGCCGGTCCCTGCCGGTCATACGCCACGATGCGCACCAGGTAGGTCTCGACGAGGTCACGGGCGGTCAGATCGCCCGCCTCCATCGCCTCGTGTATCTGGGCGATCGTCGCCTCCACGACGTGGAACGCGGCTCGAGGGGTCTCGTCAGCGCCGCCACAGGCGGCGAACCCGAACGTCACCGCAAGCACAGCAAAAGAGTGTCCTTGCATCTGATCCCCAATCCCTGCAGCCTGCACGCTGGCCCGGGTCCGCTATTTGCCTAGACCTCTCCGCAAGCGTGACATCATCACGTGTGAAGCACGTGTTCATGACACGCGGAGATGTCGAGCCCCCGCGTAGCGGGGCTGTCAGAGAAGCCGTCTCGCGACGCGCCGCGAGACTCGTTTGACGGAGTCGAGCCCCCGCGTAGCGGGGCTGTCAGAGAAGCCGTCTAGCGACGCGACGCGTCGCTAGACTATCAGCTCGACCGCCACCGGCACGTGGTCCGACCCGGGTAAATGCGTGCGGCCGCACACGGCGACCACCGTGGCCGACGCCATCGGACGCGCCCCCCGGACCAGCAGGTGGTCGAGCTTTTGCCGATACCGCAACCCCAGCGCGCGACCGACCGCCAACAACCGGTGCGCCGGGTCGGCGTCGTCAATACTCGAGAACAGATCGCTGGTCCACGGCACCCCGGCAGAGCAATCGGTGAACCCGCGTGCCAGGGCCACGTCGAGCACCCGTTGGGTCTGGGCTCTGGCCGCCTTCGAACGGTGGTAGCCGCTGGTGTTGAAGTCGCCGCACAAGACGTCTACCGCGGCGTCGTCGGTCCCCGCCGTCCGATCGATCGCGCCGAGCAGATGCGTGAGCTGGCGCACACGATGATCGGTGCCCCCGGCGAAGTCCAGATGCAGGCTGACGACCCGCACGCGGCGTCCTCTCATGGCGAAGACCTGGACGAACGCCGACTTGGTGTCCGGCACTCCTCCTTCGGTTTTCAGACGCGCCACCCACCCCAACCGGTCGACCCGAGGCAGCAACACGACCTGGTCGGCGACCGGTGTCACCGACGGTCGGAACAGGAACCCGTTGCCATACTCCTTGCCGGGATACGACATCACGGTTCGGTAGGTCCATCGGTACTCGCCCTCGAGGTCGGCGGCGAGCCGGGCCAGCGTGTTGGTCCCATCCTCCGGCACCTGCGCCTCCTGCACCGCCACGATGTCGGCCTGGCGGAACGCCGATAGCGTCGCGAAGTGCTCTCGAATCCGGTCGTAGTGGATAGCGCGCTGGAGGTTGTACGTGACCAGCCGAAGCGTCTGGGGCATCGCCCACCAGTATCGACCAACTCACTCCTTCGCGTTCGGCCACTGCCCGGCGCAACGAGAGAGAATACCGGCAGCATTCGAATGAGGAGCAACGTAGCCAGCCGGGATGCCCAGACCGACGAGCGGTCATGACTCGCCCGAGGCGGGCCACGACGCCTGGACAGGCGACACGGCGCCCGCGTGTCCGCTGTGTGGCACGGGCGACCCGAGGCCATATCACCGGGACCGGATGCGGCCCTACCGGCGGTGCCGCAACTGCGCGCTGGTCTTCGTGCCGCCGGCGGCATGGGTGGATGCCTCGACCGAGAAGGCACGGTACGACCAGCACCAGAACGACCCGGCCGACCCCCGTTACCGCCAGTTCTTGTCCCGGCTGGCCGACCCGCTCATCGCCCGAGTCCCGCGCGGCGCGGTCGGCCTCGACTTCGGCTCGGGGCCCGGGCCGGCGCTCGGCCCGATGCTGACGGCGGCCGGGCTGCAGGTCCATCTCTACGACGTGTTCTACGCGCCGGACCCGGCAGTCTGGACCCGGCGCTACGACTTCATCACCGCCAGCGAGGTCGTCGAGCATCTGCATCATCCGCACGCCGAGCTGCACCGCCTGTTCTCGGTGCTGGTGCCAGGCGGCTATCTGGCGATGATGACGACCTGGGTCGGCGACCACGACGCGTTCACGCGCTCGCGATACATCCGGGATCCGACCCACGTCTGCTTCTACTGCGCCGCCACCTGTCGCTGGATCGCACGACGCTGGCGGGCGACCCTCGAACTGCCGGACACCAACGTGGCGCTCTTCCGGACCACCGACGCGACGTGCAGGTCGTGACACACCGGATGCTTTGCGTTTCCCTGAGTGTCGGGGTATGCTGAGTTCCTTGGGCACATCCCCGTGGCGACATCGCACGACACGACAGGCGTACGGCTGTCGTCTCCTCCCAGCGTGATGGCACGGCTCCGACTCTGGTCCCCGTGTCTGGACTCGAGGAAGAGGTGCCGACAGGGTGATGACGCGCGTCGCGTTGGATAACAAGGGAGGACATCATTTCTTCACGAATCTTCGTTGGGAACCTCAGCTACGAGACCTCGCAGACAGATCTCGAAACCCTGTTCGGACAGGTGGGTCAGGTCACGGAAGTCTTTCTCCCAATCGACCGCGTCACCGATAAACCACGTGGATTTGCCTTCGTCGAGTTCGGGGATGCGGCAACGGTCTCTGAGGCGATCGAGAAACTCGACGGCACCGAGCTCAACGGACGGAATCTCCGGGTCAGCGAGGCCCGGGACCGCGCGCCACGGCCACCGGGGGGAGGGTTCATGGACGACGGCCCGCCGTCCATGGACTTCGGGCGCCGCCCCGCGAAACCAAAAGGCAGCCGCCGCGGCCTTCGAGGCCGAAAACGCGGGTTCTAAGGGTCCGCGCAAGAAGAAGTTCCCGTGTTGGGGCGTCGTACTCATGCCGCGCTCGGCCAGTGCCAGGCGCGAGAAGGGAGCATCCCGGAAGTATTCGACCGACGAGCGACGCCGCCAGACGGGATGCATCGGCGGTCGAACATGGGAAGGTATTCCTGCGCGGGCTCTCAGTCGGTTTCCCCGCTGCCACGTCACCTCTCGCCGCCGGTGAGGCGCCCCGCTGCCGATGAGCCACCACGCCGCGGACCAGACGCGCTGCCCGCGCACGTACGTCACCTCGCTCGTGTACCTGAGTGCCGCCCTCACCGTGCTCGTGGTGGCGGGTGCGCCGGTGCGAGCCACGACGCTGGCCATCATCCGGACACCAGAACAGGTGATCATCGCGGCCGACAGCCTGCTGGTCTGGTATGGCGGCGACCGGCGCCCGCAGCTGACCTGCAAGCTCGACACACACGACGACGTCATCTTCGCGGTCGCCGGGCTGGTCCGGAGCCCAGAGAACGATTTCGACGCGCGCGCATTCGTGACCATGGTGCTCGGTACACCGGGGACGCTCGAGGAACGTGCGCTGGTGCTCGAGCGACTGATCCGGGGTCGGCTCCTCGGCACACTCACGCGTATCCGCCACGAGCTGCCGCGTCTGTTCGCCGAACAGCTCGAGTCGGGCTTCGTGCTGAACGTGACCCTTGCTACGATGCGGAACCATGTGGCCCAACTCGAAATGCGGGACTTCTACGCCGAGACCGCACCGGACGGGACGTTGCAGCTCCGGGTGGTGCGGATCAGCTGTCCGCGCGACTGCCCGCGAGCCACCGAAGTGTTCGGAGTGGGCGAAACTGCCGCGATGATGCAACACCTGAGCTCCCTGCCTCACTTCCCGGCCGATCTCCCCGGGCTCGCGAAGCAACTGGTCGAGATCGAGATCGCGGACCGGCCGGCCTTGGTGGGGCCGCCCGTGGGCGTGGTACGCGTCGGTGGCACCGGCGTCGAGTGGCTGCACCGGAGAAGGGCCTGCGCGGGCTAACAGTCCGTGATCAACGTCGCGCGTCGCACTGAGGGTCGTCGAGATCGACGCCGCGCCGGACCCCTGCAAGGCGAGACGAAGGAGCATACCGGCAGTACGCGACTCCGCTGCGCAAGAAGCCCAGCGCTGCCCCTGTGCGGAATGTCCCGCCCGGCGAACGGTACGGATGCACCGCACACAGGCCACACCTCGCGCCGGATGACACGACATGCAGAGACGAGCAGGTTCTCGCGACGACGACCCGTCGCCCTCGATCCCGGACAGCACCACGGACGCTCCTGACAGGTCACACCTCGAGCGGCTGCTGCAGGAACGCACGGCGGCGCTCGAGCATGCGCGGCGTCGGTGCCGCGATCTGTTCGAGAACGTCCCGGTGATGTCGGTCGCGACCCGGAGAGGACAGGACGCCCTTCCGATCATCGAGGACTGCAACCAGCTGTTCCCCGCCACCCTCGGCTACACACGGGACGAGATCATCGGCCGCCCGCTGGGTGACTTCTATGCGCCGGGCTCGCAGACCGCACCCGAGACCCAGCCGTCGGCGCGGATCGAGGATCGGATCGAAGGCGTGGAGCGGCAGCTGCTCGACAAGTACGGCGGCGTGCTCGACACCTTGCTGCACCTGGTGCCGATCACCGCGCCGAACGGGTCGATCACCGGCGCACGCGCGACCTATCTCGACATCACCGAGCGGAAGCGCGAGGAACAGAAGCGGCAAGAGTCCCAGTCCCGCTACCGGGCACTGGTGGAACAGACCTTCGTCGGCGTCTGCATCGTGCAGGACGGCTCGATCGTCTACGCCAACCCCAAGATGGCCGAGATCTCCGGCTACACCCTCGAGGAACAGACTGCCTTACTCTCCTTCCTCGATCTGGTCGCCGAGGAGGACCGACAGGTCATGTCGCAGCGGCTCCAGCGCTATCTCACCCCGGACCGCGAGCCCAACACCGACGTGGTGCACATCCGACGCAAGGACGGCGTGACGGTGCCGCTCGAGGTCCAGGGGGGCCTGGTGCTCTACGGCGGTCGCCCGGCGGTCACCGTGATCGTGCTCGATATCTCAGAACGGATCCGGCTCCAGAACCGCCTCCAGCAGTCCCAGCGGCTGGATAACATCGGGCAACTGGCCACCGGCGTCGCGCACAGCTTCAACAACGCGCTGACGGCCATCTACGGTCGATGCGAGGTGCTCCTCGATCAGATCAGCACGGCGGACCCTCGCCGGGAAGAGGTGGAGGCCATCCTGACCGTCGCCACCGAAACCGCGGTCTTGACGCGCCGGCTGCTCGCCTTCGGTCAGCGCCGACGGGTCGACCCGAAGATGCTCGACCTCAATGTAGTCGTCGGCGACACGCTGAACATCGCCACCCCGCTGATCGGCGCGCAGACGTCGCTCATCCCGTTGTTGGAACCGCTGCTCGGGCTCGTCGAAGCCGACCCGGCGCAGCTCGAGCAGGCGCTGCTGACGCTGTTGCTGCGCGCGCGTGACGTGACCCCGCGGGGGGGCGTGTTGCACATCACGACCGCGAACGTCGACGTCAGCCAGGGGCCGCCGCACCCCAACCTGCCCGCTGGCGCCTACGTCACCCTGGCGGTACGCGACGACGGCCCTGGGCTCGCGCCGGATGCGGTCGCGCATCTGTTCGAGCCGTTCACCGCGGACCTGAACGATGCTCGGGGCATCGGGCTGGCGACCGTCCACGCCATCGTCACGCAGATGGGCGCGTACATCTTCGCTGACAGCCGTCCCGGACAGGGATCCACGATCACGATCTATCTGCCCCGAGTGGCCAACACGCAACCGACCGCGGAGGGTGCGGAGTCCACCGACACCGGTGAGGACGCGGTCACGCAACACACCGTCCTCGTCGTGGAAGACGAAGAGCAAGTGCTATCGGCCGTGCGCGACTGGCTCGAACAGGCCGGCTACCACGTGCTGGAGGCCTCGGGCAGCCACGAGGCGCTGAAGTTGGTGGCGTCGCATGAGGGACCGATTGACCTCATGCTGACCGACGTCGTCATGCCGGACATGAACGGCCGGCGCCTGATGGAAGAGGTCGCACTGACCCGCGGGGACATCCCGGTCATCTATATGTCCGGCTACCCGAACTCGGTTGACCCCTTCGAACGTGCCGACGATACGCCGTTATTGGAAAAACCGTTTGCCCCACGATCGCTGCTCCGGGCCGTTCGCACCGCGCTCGATGCGGCCGCAGCCAAACAGGACCAGCCGGCATCCTCCACCGACGATGGGCCGGCGGGCTAAGTGGTCCCGGTCATCATTACGGTCACGCACCGAGGGTGGCGAGGCGCCCGGCTGGCAAGGCGCGACGAGGGAGCAAATTAGGGGATGTGTGACCGAGGAGCAACGCCGT